>JBBQSU010000029.1:0-29774 GCA_038234815.1 Tepidisphaerales bacterium
GGCACCCGGAAACCAACGTCCGGCTTTGCCTTGGGGACCACAGGTTGCGTATCCCGCAAGGACCCGGCGTCATCCCTCGAATGTAAACTCCTCGGTCATCGCGCCCGCTGGTAGCTGGGCATAGCGGCGGCGCCGGCGACGCGCACCGTCGTGAGCATGGGCGGTGACTCGCCGAAGGCGATGGCGGAGTTGTACGTCCAGGGCGGCTACCTTGCCGATGACGCTGTGCTCCGGGCGCTGGCGGAGGTGAAGAGCGCCGAGGACTGCGAGGCCGTGTCCGTTGCCGCTCGCGCCATTTATCTGTTCTGGGTGCAGGACGCGGCCGAGCGGGGTTGGTGCGCGGGCACTTTCTCGGTCCATCTTTGCTTACCCCCCCACTTGCGTTCGGTTATGAGTAGCGGGTTCCTTGTGAATTGCCCAGTTTGCCAAAGTGGTGCGCAAATTGGCACCAATTCGCGCACCACGTTTTTGGGCATTTTTAAAATATTAAAAAATTTTAAGTTATTGTTTACCAAGGAGTTAGCATTTTGGCTCCTCCGAAAATTGCGCGAATTAGCGCCCATTTGCGCACCACGGCACCACAGGGTAGAGGGCTTCACTTATGACCGTCAAGCAGTTGATTGCCTCGATAGCTCGTCAGGCCGCGTGGGTTTACCCCACGGGTTTATTGGTTGGGGTTGGACTCGGGTCCGCGCAAGCGTCCCGCGCGGCCGGACCTGCAACCTTAACTGCCCGTCAAGCCGCGTGCGTTTACGCTGCGGGATTTTCCATCCTTGCCGGCATCGGACGATCGCGACAAACCGGACCTTCCCAAGACCCCGCCGGACCCGCAAACGACCTTCCCAAAACAGGCTTGGGACCCCAAACGGACCTCTTTGGGACCCCCTTTGGACCCCATTTTCTCATCCAAATAGCCGCGGAATATGCAAATTTGCCTGATTTTCGACGAAATCTGCTTTGCGGCACCCAAGTGTGTACAAAAAGGAACGTTGCTCGGGAGACAGGGTTTTGGCGGCGAGGGGGCAACGCCAAATTGCGGTGCGGCGTTTCCCACTTCGCCACTCTCGACTAAGGAAGGACTGGCGCACGGAGCTTTGTTGATAGTTCCCGCGCCAGTGCTCGCCCGGCGCTTCGCGGGCGAGAGGGCGCCGTCGTCACAACGACGCCTTACGCCCGTGAGGCCACGTCCGGCGCTCTGCGGTTGCTCTGTTGCCGATTGTCGGATAGAAACTGCCGGGGTTATTTCGTCTCGAACAGAGTTTCCTGAGCGCTCACCCTTTTGATACGCCATGAAGCAGGGTTTGGTTACTTATCTCGCGGGCTTGAAGTCGGTGCCACTGGCGCTGCTGCTGATTATTGCATTGGGGTGCGATCGGGGAGTTCCCTCGGCCAAACCATCGGAGTTGGTGCAGGAGGGATGGCAGCGGTTCAGGCTGGGGCAATTCGAGCAGGCCAGTCACCAATTCAGCCGGGCGATTGAAACCGCCGGGCCCGCCGAAGAATCCATCCGTCTCCAGGCCATTTACGGGCTGGCCAATATCGCAGCGTTCGGGGTGGATCGGAACCTTGAGCGGGCCAAGGGCTATTTTCAGCGGATTATCTCTGAATCGCCGGACTCCGACCTAGCGGCTTGGGCGGCTTTGGGGATCATCCGGGCGCAGGATGTCATCAGTGGATCCGATCGTCCGGCCGACGCCGAGAAACTCGACGCCGGCTACGCCGAGGTGATCGCGCGGTATCCCAAATCCGCTGCCGCCGACGACGCTTTCTTATTTCTGCAAGCGTTGCGGTTGAAAGTGGCAAAGCCGGGGGCGCGAGAAAAAGTAATCGAAGAGGTGACGGCGCGCATCAATAGCGGGACGAAGCAACGGCTCGATGCGCTCTATGACCTTCTGAGCACAGCCAATCGTGATTTAAATAAAAACATCAGCGCTTATGAAAATCTGGTGCAAGCGATCGCCCATCGAGAAGTGGACCCGGGCAATCCCAATTCGGTGGACGCTTCGGCGGTGTTTCGCGCGGGCGTGGCGGCGCAATTTGATGCCGGTGATTTTGCCGCAGCCCGGAAAATTTACGCGTCCTTTTCGCAGAAATTTCCGCGTGATCCCCGGGGGTTTTCCGTGAAAATGCTGATGGAGGAAATGGATAAAAAGGAAGCCGAGATGCGTAAGAGCCTGGCCGGCGAGGGGAGTGCAAAATGATCGGTAAGGCACTTCGACTTGCTCCGGCGGTGATCCTGATTGCGGCTTTTTCGTGGGCGGCGATCTCGGTGGCTGTGCGCAGCGTGGCCGAAGCGCCCCCGGACGTAAAAGTCATCCGTATTGGCCACTGGCAGTTGGAAGGTGGGGTTCGAGACGGCTTTAACCAGATGGGCGCCGAATTCGCGGCCTTGCCGGAGGTCATCAAGAAATACGGCAAGGTGAGGATTGTTCAAGACGCGATTCCCGAGGGGATTTATGGGCAGTGGATCAGCACGCAGATGATCGCCGCCACGGCACCGGACATAGTGGAGGTGGGCCTTGGACTTCCCGGGCCGATCTGGCTGGCTTATCAAAGCCGGTATTTTTATCCGCTCACCGACATGGCCAACGCGCCCAATCCATTCAACGCCGGCACCGATCTGGCGGGCATGGCGCTTAAGGACACGATGGGCGACGGGATGCGGAGCGGGTACCAGGAAGAATTGCAGGAATACACCCGCGTCCCCCTGGCCCGCTTCACCTCGCGCGTTTTCTATAACAGGGACTTGCTGAAGAAACTGACCGGCCTGTCAGCGCCCCCAAGGGATTTCAGGAGTTTTACTGCGGTCTGCGAGCAGATTTCCAAGGCCCACGATCCGACCGGCCAGCCTTATGTCCCCATCGCCAGTTCCAAGTATCACGTGGGCATGTGGATAGGGAACCTGTTCGATCCCCTCACCTACAGCGCGGTGTTCAAAGCCGATTTCAACCGCGACGGCTTTGTCGGCAACGACGAAACCTTCGCGGCCATTCGCAGCGGCGCGCTGTCGTTTGATTCCAAGCTGGTTCGCGCTAAGTACGACGGGCTGAAGCAGATGGTTCGGTACTTTCAGGCCGGCTTCACCGGCCTGACCCGCGACGAAGCGGTGTTCCTGTTTGCCCAGCAGCGAGCGGTGTTTATCTGCACGGGCACATGGGATGCCGGCAGTTTGATCCAGCAGGCCGAGGGCAAATTCACCGTCGGGGCGACGATCTATCCCCAGCCAGCCCAGAACGACCCGGAATACGGTTCGCTGGTCTTCGGGCCAAACTTCGATCCTGCCGGCCAGGGATTTCCGTTCGGCATCACGCGATTCAGCAAGCACCCGGGCTTGGCTCGGGATTTTCTGCTCTATCTGGCCAGCCGCGCAGGCAACGCCCGCTTGAACCAGATCATTGGATGGATTCCGGCCACGCTGGGCGCGCCCTTGCCGCCGTTGCTGGCCGGGTTCGAGCCTGTCAACACCGGCATGTATACGGCGCTCAACACCGACTTGGGTGGGCAGACGGTGGTTAAGTCGCAGCAGCTTGTATCACTATTACAGACCGATCCATCGTACAAGGTCGATCAGTTCCTCACTGAATTCGGGCAGTTCTACAGATCCCAAGGCGTGGCCGACTGGGAAGAAGCCCAGCGCGACTGGCGGCGGGCGATCACCAACAATGAGCGGTCGCTGGCCGTCATGCGCGGCGAAGCGCTGCTGCGCGCGGCCGATAAACCGTCGGACGTAAGCTGGATTCGATACCGCGATTATCTTTCGCACCGGCAGTTGTTTCAGGACCTCGGCCACGTCCGGCAGGTGCGCATGGTGGTGAACCCCGACGCGACCGTGCGCGCGCCATACGCCTACAGCCCCGAGGCCCTTGCCCGGATCAAGGCCGATCTATCGCATTCATCCGCCACAACCGGGCCTACCCCATGACGCCAAAACGCATCGCCGCCAAAGACCTTAAGCACCACTGGCAGATTTACCTTTTTGCCCTGCCGGCGGTGCTGTTCATTGGCCTGTTCCAATATTATCCGGCGACTTCGAACATCTATCACTCGTTTTTTCGATGGAACGGCGCTGACATCAGCGACTGGGTGGGCTTTGAAAACTACAAATTGCTCATCGCCAATGCCGACTTCTGGCGCAGCTTCCGCGTGGCTTTGCTCCTGGGCCTGTGGAACGTGGTGAAGATGATTCCGGCGGTGGTGGTGGCCATCTGCATTCACCGCTGCACCAGCGAGCGAATGCAGTGGTTCTACCGGGTGATGTTCGTGGCGCCGATGGTCGTGCCGGGCCTGGTGGTGGTGCTGATCTGGCGGTCGTTCTTTTTTGAAGCCACCGCGGGTTATCTCAATCACTTCTTAATGTCCACGGGTCTCTTTAACGTCCTGGTCTGGGGCGATAAATTCCTCGGCCTGGGGGGCATCTTTCAGGCCGGGCAAAAGCCCGCCTGGCTTGGCGACGGCCGCTTGCTGCTGGTGGCCTGCGTGGTCTGGGGTTTTCCCTGGGTCGGCTCCTTTGCCGTGCTGACTCACCTGGCCAAGCTGCAAAATATCCCCAAGCACCTGTATGAAGCCGCCGCCCTTGATGGCGTGACCTGGTGGTCAAAGTTTTCCAAACTCGAACTTCCGCTCATGGCCGGCTCGATCAACATCGTGCTGGTCTTTGTCATTATCGACACGATTAAGGACGCAGGGATGATCCTGGCCTTGGCCGGGATGGAAGGTGGCCCCGGCGGAGTCGTCACCGTGCCGGCGCTGTTCATGCTGCGCAAAGCATTTATCGAACAGCAGATGGGGGCCGCGTGCGCGGTGGGCATCGTGTTGACAGTGACGGTGATGGGCCTGAAGAAGCTGCTGGACGCGGTGGGGCGATGGGAGGAATTGTCAGGTGGAGCCCGCTGGCGACTGCGATTCATGGGCATTGGACTGGCCGGTCTGGTCTACACCTTCCTCCAAAGCCCGGCACTGGCGATCATCATTTTGGCGGCCTTGGTGCCTTGGTTCCGTTGGATCGACCAGATTCTCGACCTCTTCCGGGGTCAGCCCAAACCCGTGAAGCCTGGAGAAAAAACCGAGAGCCTCTGGAACCGCATTGGAGCGGCCCTATTGACGACCACGCGGCACGGGTTCATCTGGCTGGTGCTGGCTGCGGCTTATCTGCCCATGTACCTGATGCTGGTCGTCAGCCTGAAGAACAACACGCAATTTTATGACGCCCCCGCGGCCATCAGCGCGCCATTCCACTGGGAAAACTGGGCGACGGCGATGCAGAAAGTTCTGCCGGCGCTGTCTAACTCGGTCTTCGTCGCCAGTTGCTCGACCATGCTGACGTTGCTGCTGGCCCTGGGCGCGGCCTACTTCTTCGCGCGGGTGCGCGTCCCCGGCACGGCCTTCCTATGGAATGCCCTGCTGGTGCTGATGATGATGCCCACCATCGCCAATCTCGTCCCGCTCTTTCGTCTGCTCACCGATCTCAGCCTGGTAAACACGCTCACCGCGCTGATTCTTGTCGGCGCGGCCGGCGGGCAGACATTCGCTATTTTCGTGCTGCGGGATTTTGTTGCCGATCTGCCGCAGGATTTATTCGAGGCCGCCGAGATCGACGGCGCCAGCCATTTGCGGCAAATGTTCACCGTCGTCCTGCCCCTGAGCGGATCGATCCTGGGTGTGATTGGCGTGATGCACGCCATCGGGCAGTGGAACGATTTCGTCCTGCCTTTGATTATCATCCGCGACGAGGTGCGCCTGCCGGTGATGGTGCAATTGCTGCGCATGGCCGGCGAATACATCAAGCTGTGGGGGCCGCTCATGGCCGGATACGCGCTGGCAAGCCTCCCGGTCATCCTGCTGTTCATCGCCTCAATGAAACTCTTTTCTCGCGGGCTGACCGAAGGCGCGGTGAAGGAGTAAGCGAGATGATCTCGCGCTCGTGCGGGCCAGCGGCGCTGCTCGGTCTGCGGCAAGCCCACGAGGCTTTCACGGCAGCTTGTTGCGGTTTAATTTGCCCGCGAGTTTGGCCGAAAGCCGTCGAGGGGTAAGTCGAGTAGAAAACGCCGCCAGTCGATTGGTGATGCCGGGGATGATGACCCTGCGGTTTTGTCGGAATGCTTCGTAGCCCACGCGGGCCACGTCCGCGGCCGACATCACCTTGATGAAGCGGCTGTTGAACAGCGGCGAATAAGTGACACCGGCGCGGGCTTGAAAATGGGTGTCGGTGGGACCGGGGCAGAGCGCCGTCACCGTAACGTTATCATTGGCGGCTTCTTCGGCGATAGCCTGGCTGAAGCTCAGAACGAACGCCTTGGTAGCGTAATACACGCTCATATAAGGCCCGGGCTGAAAGCCGGCCGTGGAGGCGACGTTGAGAATTCCGCCACTTTTTCGCCGCAGCATGTCGGGTAGGAAAAGCCGCGTGAGCGCTACGACGCTGGCGATGTTCACCTGGACCATTTCCAGTTGATTGGCCAGGGGCTGATCGGCCAGCGGACCGACCGTGCCAAAGCCAGCGTTGTTCACCAGCACGTCCACCCGGCGATCCAGGCCCGCCAGCTTGTCGAATAAAGTCTGCGGGGCCGAGGGCACGGATAGATCGGCAACGATTGTCGTCGTCTGGCCCGGCATGTCGGCCGCAGCGGCATCCAACCGGGCTTGATCCCGCGCGACCAGGATCACGTCTGAGCCGTCGCGCGAAAAAAGTTTGGCGAGTTCAAAGCCGATTCCGCTTGAAGCTCCGGTGACAAGAATGGTTTGTGTCATGGTCGATCACCTTTGCGTCTGCGCTCAGAGGCAGCCACCTTCGCAGCGTGCCTGCGGCGATTCACATGCTGGCCAGTGCCTGCGAGAGCCGTCGTACTTCCAGCAGGGCCATTCCTCCAAGTTTAGGCAGATGGTTGCCCATGTTGGGAACGATGGCATGGCCCAGGCCCAGCCGCGAGGCTTCACGAAGGCGTTGCTCGAGCTGCGGCACAGAGCGCACTTCGCCGCCGAGGCCCAGTTCGCCAATCGCCAAAGTGCCGGGGGGCAGCTTGCGGTTGGTGTGGGCCGAAGCAATCGCCATCGCGATGGCCAGATCAACCGCCGGCTCGGCGGCCTTTACTCCGCCGGCGATGTTGACGAACACGTCGTCGGCGGCCAGGCGCATCTCGGCGCGCTTCTCCAGCACCGCCATGATCATCGACACCCGGTCGCTGCTTACGCCACTCACCTTGCGCTTGGCCGCGCCGATCACGCTCGAAGCCGTCAGGGCCTGCACTTCCAGAAGCAGCACACGCGACCCCTGCATGGCCGCAGTGATGACCGACCCGCTGGGCTGGCCTTCGGGCCCGTATTGTTCGATGAACAAATTGCCCGGATCGGTTACTTCAGTCAGACCCTCTCCGGTCATCTCAAACAATCCCACCTCGTGTGTGCTGCCAAAGCGGTTCTTAATGCACCGGACGATGCGATGGGAGTGAAAACGATCACCCTCGAAATAAACCACGGTATCGACGATGTGTTCGATGATCTTCGGACCGGCCAGCGTGCCGGCCTTGGTCACATGCCCCACCACGATGACCGCGATGCCGGTCAGCTTGGCGAGGTAGACCAGTTCCATGCAACAGTCACGAAGCTGCGTGACCGACCCCGGCGCCGCAGGGATTTGCGGCTTATAGATCATCTGGATGGAATCGATGATGACGACCGCCGGCTGGACGCGATTGATCTGATGGATGATGCGTTCGACATTGGTTTCGGCCAGAACCAGCAAATGAGGGCTGGTGACGCCAAGCCGGGCGGCACGCATCTTAGTCTGCCGCGCCGATTCCTCGCTGGTGACGTACAGAATGCGCGACACAGGCTCAGAAGCCTTTTTGGGATCACGGGCCGTATTGCCCGCTCCGTTGGCCAGCGCCCCGGCCACTTGCAGCAGCAGGGTGGATTTGCCGATGCCCGGCTCCCCGCCCACCAGCACCGCCGATCCCGGCACGATCCCGCCGCCGAGAATCCGATCGAATTCGCCAATCCCGCTGGGCACGCGGGGGATTTCCGCTTCGTCGATGTCGTCGATGCTCATGGCCTCGGCGGCAGTGGCCAGATCACCACCGGGCGAAGTGACCGGCCGGCGGGCATCGTCAGTGGGGGGCGTAAAGGCCTCAAGGCTGTCCCATGTCCCGCAATCGGGGCATTTCCCAAACCACTTGGCCTGTACCCCGCCACATTGATTGCACAGAAATTGACTGCGTCGCGCCTTGGCCATCGGTGCATGGATTGTACTTGGCTTGATGGGGGTATGGCCACTTTTCGCGCGGCACCTCCATTCCGCCCGATTCCGCTTCAGTGCTTTGGGCCTCTGCCACTGAATCCACCTCCCTCAAAATATTGGCACGCCCTCGATGGAGACGCTCAAAACGCGTGGGCATTCCTCAGCGGCTTTGCGATACAATGCCCGCGCGGTGGACGATAAAGCGAATCAACGGGGACCGTATGATCGAAACGGAGCGACAGGTGAAGCCATGAGTTTTAAAGTCCAACTGATGCTCGATCTGGACCGTGTGCGCGAGAACGCGCGGTCGATTCGCGCGCGGACCGGCGTGCCGGTGATTGCGGTCGTCAAGGCCGATGCCTACGGTCTGGGTGCCGTTCGCGTGATGAAAGCGCTGACGGATGTCGTCGATGGGTTTTACTTTTTCGATCTCGACGAGGCCTGCTCGCTTGGCGTTCCGCGATTCGAGGGCAAGCGGTTAATCGGGTTACACGGGTCGAAGGACCCCGCTCGCTGGATCCGGGCAGCAGTTCAACCGGTGGTATGGACGCTGGAGCAGGCGCAGCGACTGCGCGAGGCCCGACCGGTGCTGTGTGTCGACACGGGCCAGCAGCGGTTCGCCTGCCCGATCGAGCAGGCGCAGGCGGTAATCGCCGCGGGGGGTATCGACGAGGTCCTCACGCACGCGGTCCGACCAGAACAGGCGCGGCAACTCAGGGATGCTTTCGCTGGCTCAGGGATAAAGCTGCACGCAGCCGGGTCGGCGTTGCTGTCGTGCCCGGAAGCGTGGCTCGATGCGGTTCGGCCGGGTCTGGCGCTATATGACGGCGCGGTCCAAATCACTGCCCAGCTGCTGGAAGTGCATCGATCCACCGGACCGGCCGGATATTCCGGGTTTGAAGTGCCCTGCTTCGGCGTGATCGGCATGGGCTATGCACAGGGCCTTCGCCCGGGGCCGTGCTGGGTGGCGGGGCAGGCCGGGCGGGTGATTGAAGTGGGAATGCAGACGGCGTTCGTCGAGATGTCGCCGTCTGCCGATCCCGAAAAAACCGTGGAGCTGCTTGGCCCCCACATCCGCCAGGCCGACGTGGCGCGTGCATGGGGCTGCTGCGAACAGGAGGTTCTCATCAGCCTGGCCCAGCGGCCGAACCCCTATTAAGTTTGCGGCGGTGCATCGGGTGGGGGATCAACTGACGGCTTGGGCTTGTGAATTTCGTCGTAGACTTCCTTGCGATGCACGCTCACGCTGCGCGGCGCCTTGATGCCGACGCGCACTTTATCCCCGCGGACTTCTAATATGGTGATTTCAATGTCATCACCGATGACGATCGTCTGGTCGAGTGTTCGGGATAAAATGAGCATGAGAGGTTCCTTCCTCGTCAGGGGCCGCTCGGGCGATTCTATTATAGGCAGGAGAAGCCCGCTTATTGCTTTAATCGCACTATATGCACTATAATGGTCGCCCGCCGGTCGCCGTGGCGGGGCGCGGAAATTTCTTCGGCGTCGGTTCGATTTTTGGAATCTCCAGGATCAATAATCCCTGCGCGCCGGGCAGTTCGACCGGGTGCAATACGGGTTTTCCCCCGCCCAGCAATTTGATCGCCCGGCCGGCTTGGGGGATTTCTTCAAGCGCTTTGGGGCCTTTCATGGCCAGCACCTTCCCGCCGGGCTTGACGAGCGGGAGACACCACTCGGCCAGCCAAGCCACCGCGCCCACCGCCCGGGCAACAGCGACATCAAAACTCTCACGGCGGCGACCCTGACCCACCTCTTCGGCGCGCTGCGCGATCACCTTCACATTGGACAACTCCATCGCCGCGACCGTCCGCTGCAAAAACGCGGCCTTCTTCTGCGTGGCTTCGATCAAAGTGACCTGCAGATCGGGCAAGGCAATGGCCAGCGGGATGCCGGGGACACCTCCGCCGGTGCCGACGTCGGCCAGAAGCAAATGCTCTGGCGACAAATGCTCAAGCAGCGTGAGCGCATCGGCGATGTGCTGCACTTCGGCTGACGGCCGATCGACGATTCGGGTGAGATTCATCGTCTGATTCGCTTCCAGCAGCAGATCGAGAAAGCGATGGAGGCGCGCGTGTTGAAAGTCGGTCAAAGCGCGCTTGGAGCGGGCGGCAAGTTGGTTCCAGAGGTCGTTCATAGGGGATTGTTCATAGCTCAGTTGATGTACAAAATCACGCCTTCGCGGCCGCGCGCGATGGCGGGGATCTTGGCGGTGCCTCCGGCGCGATATCGCTGCCGAAAAGTTTGGGCCGCAGGTACTCAGCCGTATAGCTGTCCGGCGCCCGGGCCACCATTTCCGGCGGACCTTGCGCCACGACCTTCCCACCCGCTTCGCCACCATCAGGTCCCATGTCGATCAGCCAGTCGGCGCACTTAATCACGTCGAGATTGTGTTCGATCACGAGGATCGTGTGACCGAGATCGGCCAGGCGGTTCAATACGTTCAGCAGATTGTGGATGTCGGCAAAATGCAGACCCGTAGTGGGTTCGTCCAGTACATAGAGCGTGTGGCCGGAAGGACTTTTGCCCAGTTCCGTGGCCAGTTTCACCCGCTGGGCTTCGCCGCCGGAAAGCTGGGTGCTGGGCTGGCCGAGTTTGACATAACCCAGGCCCACGTCGTTCAGTGCCTTAAGCACCTGGTGGATGCGCGAAAAGTTCTCGAAAAATACCATCGCTTCTTCAACCGTCATGGCCAAAATCTCGGCGATGTTTTTTCCGCGATAGTGGATTTGCAAGGTTTCGGCGTTGTAGCGCGTGCCGTGGCAGGCCTCACAATTGACGTAAACATCCGGCAGGAAGTGCATCTCGATGCATTTGGTGCCCTGGCCCTGGCAGGCCTCGCAGCGGCCGCCTTTGACATTAAAGCTGAACCGACCCATTTCATACCCGCGGATTTTTGCTTCACGCGTGGCGGCAAACACCTTGCGGATTTCGTCAAACACGCCGGTGTAGGTCGCGGGGTTGGACCGCGGGGTGCGGCCGATGGGGCTTTGGTCGATCTCGATCACCTTGTCAATCCGACCGCCACCCTCGAGCTTCTTAAACGCGCCGGCTTTTAAACGCGAGCCGTAGAGTTTTCGTTTCAGCGCCGGCAGAAGTGTTTGATTGACCAGGGTGGATTTGCCCGATCCACTCACGCCCGTCACCACCACCAGCCCACCTAAGGGGATGCGCACGTCAACATTTTTGAGGTTGTTGGCGGTACAGCCGGTCAACTCGACGCAGGCGTTGTCGGGATGAATCGGCCTGCGATGTTCGGGGGTTTGAATCGCGTATTCGCCAGTCAGGTATTTGATGGTGACGGACTCGGTTTGGTTCAGCACGTCAGGCATTTTGCCCTGGGCAACGACAGTTCCGCCGTGCGCGCCGGCCCCGGGGCCAATGTCGATGAGATAATCGCTTTGACGAATGCAGTCTTCATCGTGTTCGACCATGATGACACTGTTGCCGATGTCGCGCAGTCGTTTGAGCGTGCGGATGAGCCGGGTGTTGTCGCGCTGGTGCAGGCCGATGGTGGGCTCGTCCAGCACATAGCAGACGCCGACGAGGCCTGATCCGACCTGCGTAGCCAGTCGAATTCGCTGGGCTTCCCCACCGGAGAGCGTGCCGGTTTTGCGATCGAGCGTGAGGTATCCGAGGCCGACATCCACCATGAAACCCAGGCGCGCGCCAATCTCGCGGACGATCGGCTCGGCCACCTTCGTGCCTTCGGAATTCAGCTTAAGATTTTCAAAAAACCGCTTGGCATTGATGACCGTGGCGCTGCTGATGTCGTGGATGCTGAGGCCGGGGAGTTTTGGGCCGCTCGTTGCGATGACCGCCGCTGTCTTTGCCGGCGATTTTTTCCCCTTGCGGGGCTTGGTTTGGGCCGGCGGGGCATCGGCAGGGCCTTTGGCGGTGATCCCTTCGATATCTCCGGCATCCAGGCGCACCGCCAGGGCCTCGCGCTTCAAGCGCGTGCCGTGGCAAGCATCGCAAAGCTGGTCGGACATGTATTGATGCAAGCGGGCTTTAACGAACTCGCTTTCGGTGTTTTCAAACCGCCTTTGCAGGTTGGGAATGACACCTTCAAAATAAGTGCCCGTGCCCAGGTCGCCTTTGGCATCCGTGCCGTACAGCAGCGTCTGCTGCACTTTCTTGGGGATTTCTTTGAAGGGAATCGACATCGACACGCCAAAATCACGGGCAAATTGCCTGAGCGTGCGGCTATACCAGATGGTCATGCGCTTGCCGTGTTTGCGCCAGGCTTCGACCGCGCCGGTGTCGAGCGTGAGCGAGTCGTCGGGGACGATCAGGTCGGGGTCAAACTCGTTGATCGTTCCCAGGCCGTGGCAGGCCGGGCAGGCCCCATGAGGGCTGTTGAAGCTGAAAAGCCGCGGTTCAAGCTCTGGCAACGAGGCGTTGGGATGATCGGGGCAGGCGAATTTCTCGCTATACACCTGATCAACCCACTTGCCCGACTGCTCGGTGGTGATGATGACAAGCCCCTGCGCCAGTTTCAGAGCGGTTTCGATGGAATCGGCCAGCCGCGAACGGATTTCGGGCTTGATGACGATGCGGTCAACGACGGCTTCGATGCTGTGATTGAAGGTTTTTTTCAGTTCGGGGGGTTTCTTCGGGTCCAGGTCGATCATCTGCCCGTCCACCCGTGCCCGGACAAACCCCTGCTTGTGCAGCGCCGTGAAAACGTCCCTGTGTTCGCCTTTTTGCGTGCGCACCAGCGGGGAAAGGACCATCACTTTGCTAGACAGGGGCAGTTGCATCACCTGGTCGACGATCTGAGAGGCCGACTGGCTGGCGATGGGCTTGCCGCATTCCCAGCAGTGGGGGGTTCCCGCCCGGGCAAATAGAACGCGCAAATAGTCGTAAATTTCAGTAGTGGTGGCGACGGTGGAGCGGGGATTACTGGAAGCGGACCGCTGTTCTATGGCGATTGTGGGGGGTAATCCTTCGATTTCTTCAACATCGGGCTTCTGAAGTTGTTCAAGGAATTGGCGGGCGTAGGCGGAAAGCGATTCGACGTACTTTCGCTGGCCTTCGGCATAGACGGTGTCGAAGGCCAGGGTGGATTTACCGGAACCCGACAGGCCGGTGACGACCACGAGCTGTTCGCGGGGGATATCGACGTCGATGCGCTTGAGGTTATGCTCGTTAGCGCCTTTGATACGGATGAATTTCTGGTCCATGGCGATAGTCGGATGATAGGCCCGTTGGTGGTCCGTACAAAACCCGAACCGTAGATTTTAACGCGGAGATCGCAAAATGAAAACCACGAAGACACCAAGACACGAAAAACAGGCAGAATTGGCGTTCCCCTTCGTCTCTTCGTGCCTTCGTGGTTTATTTCTATTGTTGTTCCTTACCGGCTTTGCATTCCCCGCAGAGCCGAAGCCGAAAGTCGCCGTGTTTCCGATCGCCGGAGACGCGCCGGAGAAAACGCGCGAGCGCGTCGGGTTTTCCATGCGCGCCAAGTTGGACCGCGAGGGGACTTACGAGCCTATCGACGGTGCGCGCATGATCGATATTACCAGCGCGGCCGCGGCCCCAGTCAATTTCACCACGCCCTTAAAAACCGTGCAGGAACTTCTTAAGGGCAGCGATGCCGACGTGGCCGTCTGGGGCGAGATGAACGGATCGACCCTTAAAATGAACGTCTTCGATTTTCAGCAAATCGACCCGCTGCCCCACGAAGTCGCCAAGCGCATCGACGAGCCGACCGACGTTCGATTTGTGATCGAAGAAGTGCTGCAAAGCCTCGCAGGCGTGAAGAAATTCGAACATCCCAATGAAGAAGCGGTGAGCAGCGATGCCAAGTCGCAGCAGCTCTGGGAAAGCAACCCGAACCTGGTGAAGGACGGGGATTTTTCAAAGCAGGAAGGGTGGACGACGCTCTATCAGGCCGAGATGTATCCGCCGCCTTTGGCCGACGCGCTGCCGGACGTGGACCGGGTGAACGTCTACCGGTTCAAGGGAGACGACGGTCAGCCCAACAACGCGCTGGTGATGAACCTGTCGCGGGGATGCGCCGAGAACAACGGCATGGCTTGTTTGTCCGATCCGATCCCCATCGAACAGGCCACGCGCTATCGGCTGAGCTTTCGCTATAAAAGCGACGGACCAAAACTGCACGTGTTTGTGAAGGGCTATACTCAAGCGCCGGACATCAACGGCAAAATGGTGGCCCGTGAAATCTACCGCAGACAGGTGCCACCCACCGGCAATACCCACGGCCAATGGCAGACCGTCGTGGACGACCTCAATCCGCAGCACGTGGTGGGAAAAGTTACCAGCTTGCGGATTGATCTGTATGCGTATCTGCATCCGGGCATGGTGGTCTTTGACGATGTGGTGCTTAAAGCGGTGGGCGAGCAAACCCGCCACGCCAGCGACGATGCCATCAAAAAGCCCCTGACCGCGCCAAAGTCCCGACAATGAGCGATTTCAAGCAGCAGGTCGAATTTTTCAGATGCCGACAGGAGGAACTGGCCGGCCGGTGCGTTATCGCGCCGGTTCGCCGGCTTCCGCGCTTTATCGCCGGGGCCGATTGCGCGTTTTCAGTTGACAAGCAATCCATTTTTGCGGTCGCGGTCGTGTGGGATCGGCTTGAGAACGCCACGTTGGAAGTGACCCGAGCCAAACAGGCGGTGACGATTCCTTATGTGCCGGGATTTCTCAGCTTTCGAGAAGGCCCGGCGCTACACGAAGCGATCGGCAAGCTGAAAACCAAGTTCGACGCGGTTTTGTTCGACGGGCAAGGGATCGCCCATCCGCGAGCCTGTGGCCTGGCCACGCACATGGGCGTTGAACTAAACGCCATCAGCATCGGCGCCGCCAAAAGCCTGCTGGTCGGTGAGTTTGATGAGCCGGGCAAACAAGCCGAATCGCAGTCGCGGCTGCAATATCGCGGGCGGCGCGTCGGCACGGTCCTGCGCACGCGCGCCGGCGTAAGACCGCTATTCATCAGCATCGGCCACCGCATCGACCTCCCCAGTGCGACCCGAATTGTTCTTGCCTGCTGCAAAGGTTTCAGAATGCCCGAACCCACGCGCCTGGCGGACCAATTGGTCGGGCAATACAAGGCGGAGTGTAGTATTTTGGGTTGACTTATCCGCGAGCGGTCAATCCCACTTGAATACGCCTTTGCCCCAAGCGTAACAGTAGGCCACCAGCAGGATGGCGACAAACATCACCATTTCCAACAGCAGCACCGGACCGAAGGCCTTATCGGTAGCGATCGTCGGGGCGAAAATGGTCGCCCAGGGATAGAAGAAAACGATTTCGACATCGAACACCAGGAAAATCATGGCGACGATATAAAATCGAACGTTAAAGCGCTTGTGGGTGTCGCCGATGGGCACCATCCCGCTTTCATAAACGCTTTCTTTTACCGGCCCGGTTCGCGCTGGACCGACGAGCACCGAAACGATCACGTTGCCCACGGCAAAGCCGATGGCGATAAACAGCAGCAGCACAACGGGCAACCAGGAAGTCCGTGGATCAGCATTGGCCGCCAGGCACATCAAAGCGTTCATAAGCGGGGGATTTTATTTCAGGCGAGGCAGAATGGGAAGCGCTGGCGCCGCGGGGGAAGCGCGCCGGCGATGAATCCGTCCGGCGTCAATATTTTTCGAGATTACTGGGGAAATAGGAGGAAAGTAATATCCTACCGAGCGGGTATGATTGAAAAACCGCTCGTGTTTATAGGCGCGCCTGGCTGTTCGGGACGGCTGCGGCGGTTAGAATGACAGCGTGAACTTCCGCCAGACAATCCCCATCTTCTGCCTCAGCCTGCTCGGTATCCTCTGCTTGGCCGCTGGGGCCGGCGCGCCGCCGGCGACCACGCAGACCATGCCACCGGCGCGCAAGGCCGCGGTGGTGGTACTCGAAGGGCAGATCGACAATTACTCGCGCGACCAGATGTTCAAACGTTTCGCGGAGGCTCGCCGGACCGGTGCGACGGCGATCATCTTACAGATCAACACCCCCGGCGGGCTGGTGTCGGCGGCGATGGAGATGTCGCGCTTCCTTAAGCAGCAGAACGATCTTCACATTACCGCGCTGGTTCAGGAGAAAGCCCTGTCGGCCGGAGCGATGATCTCGCTTGCGTGCAACGAAATCGTGATGGAGCCAAATGCGCTGCTGGGCGATTGCGCGCCCATCGCGCGGAACTCCGGTGGGGGACTGGAAACGCTCGGAACCACCGAGCGGGCCAAGATGGAAAGCCCGATCCTCGAAGACTTTTATGAAAGCTCGCTGCGCAACGGCTACGACCCGCTGCTTACGCAAAGCATGGTGGCGATGGGCCGCGTGGTGCATTGGGTGCAAAAATCCGGCGAGAGGCGGTTTGTAAACGAGGCAGACTATGGCCGTCTCACTGGCGAGGGCTGGCAGACGGTGCCCGGCGTTCGAAATCCGCTTGACAGCGCCGATACCCTGCTGACGGTTCATTCCGATCTGGCTCTCAAGATCGGCCTGGCCAAAGCCATCGTCGCGGATCCCCAGGCCCTGGCCGCAGCCCGCAACTGGACCATCGTCACCACGCTTCGTCCCGGCACCGGCGAATTCGTCATACAACTGCTCAACAATCCCGCCGCCCGCGGGCTGCTGATTTTTCTGTTCCTGCAAACACTGTGGATTTCATTAACGCATCCCGGCCACGGCATGCCCGAAGTGTTTGCCACCGTTTCATTGGGCCTGCTCGTGGGCGTTCCGCTACTCACCGGGTACGCCCAGTGGTGGGAAGTGCTCATGATTTTCGGCGGCCTGGCTTTACTGGCGTTGGAGCTGCTTGTCATTCCCGGCTTCGGCATCACGGGCATTTCCGGTATCGTGCTGCTGCTGGTCGGGATGATATTCACCTTCGCGGGGAAAGAACCTGCTACACCGGGATGGTTGCCCCAGCTTGAGGGCACTTATGATGGCCTCCAGCGCGGGCTGTTCTTTGTCACCGGCGGGCTGGGATGCACGCTCCTGCTGTCATTCTGGTTGCGCAGCTATCTTCCGCGACTGCCTATTCTCAATCGACTGATTTTGACGGAAGTGACCGGTCAGACCGTGCCCATCGGCTTTGAAACCAGCGAAGGCCGCTGGCCCGGCGTGGGCGTGAAGGGCGTGGCAGTGACCGACCTGCGGCCCAGCGGATCAGCCCAGTTCCTCGATTTGGCCAGTAATGACCAGCGCGTCGTATCAGTCATCAGTGACAGTGGATTTGTCGTTCGCGGAACGGAAGTGACGGTCATCGAAGTCAGTGGAAACCGCGTGGCCGTTCGCGTCTGACCAATTTGAATTAGCTTGACTCGACCTGTCGGCAATGGATGGCTCACAAGGTTACCGATTGAATTTGCCATGATTTCTCCAGCCCTCATCATCGCCTTGCTGTTGGTCGCCGGTACCGCGTTGCTGCTGGCCGAGATGTTTCTGCCCACGCACGGCATCCTGGGGCTGTTCGGCGGGCTGGGGATTCTCGGTGCCGTCGGCTACTGTTTTTTTGTCAACCAATGGGCCGGAGCCGGATTGTTCCTGGTGATTATGTGCGTCGCGCCGTTCGCCGGGTCATTTGCAGTCAAATGGTGGCCGCGAACCCCGCTGGGCCGGCGCATGGTGCTTCAGCCCGTGATTTCACCCGTCCGATCCATTCCGGTGCAATTAGGCCAGACCGGCCGCACCGTCACCGCCCTTCGGCCTACCGGCCACTGCGATTTTTCCGGCCTCCGCCTCGAAGTGCATTCCGAACTGGGCATTATTGACCCCGGAAAAACCGTCAAGGTAGTTGCAATTGACCCGGACCGGATTACCGTTAGAAGTGCCTGATCTTTCTACACTTACAAAAAAAGGATTCTCCATGAACAATCTGCTTGCTGACACTTCACCCCTGGCTACGGGCCTGGTGGTGTTACTGCTGCTGGTTTTAGTGGTCGTGTTCGCCGTCATGTTTCAGTTCATCGGACTTTATGTTCGTGCGATGGTGTCCGGAGCCCACGTCGGCTTTGTCGATCTCATCGGCATGCGCCTCCGAAAGGTGAATGCGACCGCGATCGTTAACTCGCGCATTCAGGCCACCCGCGCGGGGTTGAATGTCAGCCAGCCGGAGATGGAAACCCACGTCCTGGCCGGTGGCGATTTGCTCCGGGTCATTAACGCCATGATCGCGGCCAACAAGGCAGGCATTGAGCTGACCTGGCAAAATGCCACCGCCATCGACCTGGCCGGCCGCGATATCCTCGACGCCGTGCAGACCAGCGTGAACCCCAAAGTGATCGACGTGCCCAGCGCCGCAATGGGCCGCAACACCATCGACGCCGTCGCCAAGGACGGCATCCAGCTAAAGGTCAAGGCTCGCGTCACCGTCCGTACGAACATCAAGCGCCTTGTCGGCGGGGCCACCGAAGAAACCATCATTGCCCGCGTGGGTGAAGGCATCGTCACCGCCATCGGCTCGGCCCGGGATTACAAGGACGTGCTCGAAAACCCCGATCACATCTCCAAGGCCGTGCTCGTTAAAGGGCTGGATGCCAACACCGCATTTGAAATTCTCTCCATCGATATCGCCGACATCGACGTGGGCGAAAACGTCGGTGCCAAGCTCCAGGCCGATCAGGCCGAATCTGATAAGCGCCGCTTTCAGGCCGAAGCCGAAAAACGCCGCGCGATGGCCATCGCCACCGAGCAGGAAAACATCGCCAAGGTGGCCGAGAATCGCGCTGCCGTGGTGCTGGCCGAAGCCGATGTACCCAAGGCCATCGCCGACGCCCTGCGCAGCGGGAATTTCGGCGTGATGGACTACTACAAACTTAAGAACGTGCAGGCCGACACCAGCATGCGTGAAGCCATCGCCAAGCCCGACACCGGCCCCAAGGCCTGACCGCTCCGCTTGTCCGATCGCAGCCATTGAATTAAAGCCATGTGGAAACTCCCACAAAATCTTCTGGCCGCCCGCGGGGATGATGACTGGATGAAGTTCATCATCGGCGGGATCGCCGTGGCCATCTGGCTGTTCGGATCACTGGCACAAGCACTGGGCAAGAAAAAGGAGAAGCCAAGTGCGTCATCCGGCCCGGACTATCGCTCGCCGGAGGAAATCGCCGCAGCACAACGCGAAGAGATCGCCCGGCGGATTCGGGACCTTTCCCAGCCTGCCGCCCCGGTGGACAAGCAGAAAATGCTGTCAAAGTTGCCCAGTCATCCGAAATTGACAAAAAAACAGCCGCGGCGCGCTCCTTTGGCGCAAAGCTCAAAAAGGCCAGTCCTCCAGCCGGCCAAGGCCCCGGCCCAGACCCTTGCGGCCCCGCCAGCAGTGATGCAAAGGCCGCGTCCGGCCGAAGTTACCGTCAGCGCTCTCACCCTCAATCGCTGGCTTCGGCCCAATACCCTCCATCAGCAGTTTATTCTCACCGAGATTCTCCAGAAACCCGTTGCACTCCGCAGCGATCATCTCGATGATCGGTAAGCCCCCGCGAAAGTTGGGGCGGTCCATGAATGGCAAGAAAACAAATTGGGCATTCACGCTCACCGAACTACTGATCGTCATCGGCATCATCGGCCTGCTCATTGCGCTGCTGTTGCCCGCGCTGGCCAAGGTGCGCGCCCAGGCCCGAAGCACCGCCTGTCTTTCCAATCTCCGGCAGATCGGCCAAGCCGTTCTGGCCTACAGCCTCAGCAATCGCGGGTATGTCATTCCTGTCGGCTATCGTCGAAGCATGACCGACAAAACCAACACCGAAAGCTGGGCGACAATCCTGGTCAACGAGAAATTCGTTCCCGCTCCTGCCCAGGACAACGGCACCAAAGGTTCCACCGGCGATTCCGTCTTTCGCTGCCCCGAATCCCTGCCCGATCCGGTCCTTTTTTCTCCCACTTACACCGGAGCCGTCACGCTCAATTCGCCGGTTGACGGTCGCGGGCGCACGCCTTGGCGCGTCACCTCGGCAACCACCGGCGTCAGCCTCGACACCTTCTACGGCATCAACGGTCAGACCCTTCAGGATTCGCTTGCAAGCGGCAAGACGCTTTTCTTCCCAACCCGCAGGCTGCCCTTCGATGAACTTCTGGCCGGTCAAACCGACTGGCGCTTGCTCAAGTACACGTCGCTCACCCGCTCGGCGGATTTGGCACTGGTGTACGACGGCGTCCTCTATAACGGCCAGACCATCGACCCGAACCGAATCTCCGCCTCGCACGCCCGCGGAACGATCACCAATATCCTCTTCGCGGACGGCCATGCTCAATCGGTCGCCCGAGCCCTGATCCCAAAAACGGCCGCCCAATTCGGCACCTCCGCAGGCCCGGGCACTTTAGCAACCACATTCCCCTGGCCCCGGTGGCGGTTGGACCAATAGAGCGTCGTTTCCAACCCGCTGGCGGAATGCTTGACCAGTGGGGTGCCGTCCCGGTGGCGGTTGGACCAATAGAGCGTCGTTTCCAAAGGCCAAATTTACCCCGTCCCACGGCGCTCAATGTGTACTGCCACCAGCGTCACGTCCGCAGGGGTGATTCCGCTGATGCGCATCGCCTGGCCGAGGCTGCGGGGGGTGAATTTGATGAATTTTTGCCGCGCTTCGTTGCGCAGCCCGGTCACACGGGCGTAGTCCAGTTCTGTGGGGATCAGCTTGGTTTCCAGCCGCGAGAATTTCTCGACCTGCCGATCCTGACGGGCGATATACCCCTCGTACTTCACCTGAATTTCCAGCAGTGCGCCGATATCCGCCGCGACGTTCGTCAGCGCCGGCGCTTGCGCGCAAAGCGTTGCCCAGGACGATTCCGAACGTCGCAAAAAGTCGGCCGCGGGCGCGCCGTTCACGCGGGTCTTGCTCAGCAGTCCGCCGGCCAAAGCGATCGATTCACTGCGCCCCGTAAATTTGCGCATGCGCGGCTCGTCCACCAGGCCCAGCTTATGACCGATGCTGGTCAGGCGCTGGTCGGCGTTGTCGGTGCGCAAATGCAGGCGGTGCTCGGCGCGGCTGGTGAACATGCGGTATGGTTCGGTCGGCGGCTTAGTCACCAAGTCATCCACCAGCACGCCCATGTAGGCCTGATCGCGGCGCAGAACGAAATCGGGGCTGCCATTGGCGAGGTATTGCACGGCGTTGATCCCCGCCAGTTGCCCCTGGGCCGCAGCCTCTTCGTATCCACTGGTGCCGTTGATCTGTCCGGCCAAAAACAGCCCTGCTGCTTTCTTGGTTTGCAGCGTCGATTCGATCTGCGTCGGCCACACCATGTCATATTCGACCGCATACCCGTGCCGCAAAATCTCGGCCCGCTCAAGGCCTGGCACCAGCCGGATCAAGGCTTCCTGCACGTCGGCCGGCAGCGAGGTGCTGATGCCGTTGCAATAAACCTCGTCCGTATCCAACCCCTCGGGTTCCAGAAAAATATGATGCGACGCCTTCTCGGCGAAGCGCACCACCTTGTCCTCGATGCTCGGACAATATCGCGGGCCGGTCGATTGTATCTGTCCTGAATACATCGGCGCGCGGTGCAGATTGGCGCGGATCAACTCGTGAATTGCTAAGTTGGTCTCGCCCAGATAGCAGCAGACCTGCGGCAGAGGCGGCGACCACCGCGCCGGCTGCGGCGCGTCTGCCGAACCGTCCGGGTATTCGTTAAGATAAGAAAACGGCACGGGCGCGTCGTCGCCAGGCTGGACGGCAAAGCGAGAAAAATCGATGGTCTGGCGTTTGAGTCGCGGGGGCGTGCCGGTCTTCAGCCGACCCAGTTCCAGACCGAGCTTACCCATCGATGCCGAAAGCCCCCGGGCCGCCGGTTCACCGGCGCGCCCGCCTTCGGTTTGCATCGGGCCGGTGTGCATCAGACCTTTTAAAAACGTGCCCGTGGTGACAATCACTGCCCGGCAGCAAACGCGCGAGCCGTCGGCCAGGATCACGCCGGTGATACAGGGCTTTTTTGGCGATCCACCGGGAAGCGAAGACTTTTCACAGAGAAGTTCGACGACTTCGCCGCGAAGGATTTGGAGATTCGGGCACGTGCCCAGCAGCCGCTGTACTTCACGGGCGTATTTATACTTGTCCGCCTGCGCCCGCGGACCCCATACCGCAGGGCCTTTGGAGCGATTGAGCATCCGAAACTGAATGCCGGTGTTATCCGTGGCGATGCCCATCAGCCCGCCCAGCGCGTCCACCTCGCGGACCATCTGCCCCTTGGCCAGCCCGCCGATGGCCGGGTTGCAACTCATCTGCCCGATGCGATTTTCATCCAAAGTAAACAGTGCGGTGGAAGCGCCCAGGCGCGCACAGGCCCAGGCCGCTTCGGCACCGGCGTGCCCGCCTCCCACCACCACAATGTCGAACGTAATATTCATTCCAAGCCCAGTATAGGCCAAACCGCCCAACTCCGCGATTTCGCGAGCCTGCCCGCTTCGAACTGGTGTGACGACGCCACCACACTCGCGCCCGCACGGCGCCGAGGGAGAACTCGCGCGGGTACCATCAACAAAGCCTCGTGCGCTGGTCCTCTCCCATCCGGAAGTGGCGGAGCGGGAAACGCCTCGCCGCCAAGGCCATGCCCTCTGCGAAACGCCTTTCTTGTATATCCCTGGGCGCCCCGAACCCGATTTCGTCGAAAATCAGGCAAATTTGCGTATTCCGCGCCTGTTTGAAGGAGAAAAAGGGGTCCAAAGGGGGTCCCGAAGAGGTCCCTTTGGGGTCCCAAGGCTGTTCTGGCGAAGTTCTTTCCGTGTCCGGCGGGGTCTTGAGAGGGTCCGGTTTGTCGCGATCGTCCGATCCCCGCAAGGAAGGAAAATCCCGCGGCGCAAACGCACGCGGCTAAACGGGCATTTGTAGGTCCGGCCCCCCAGGACGCTTGCCCGGCCCCGAGTCCAACCCCAACCGATAAACCCGCGGCGCAAACGCACGCGGCCAAGCTGGCAATCAAAACACTCAACTGCTTGTTGGTCATAAATGTGCCCTCTACCCCAAGGTAAAGTGGTGCGCGTTTGGGCGCCATTTCGCGCAATTTTTGAGAGGGCAAAAATGCTAAGTCCTTGTCCGCAAAGCACATAAATTTTTTAAAATTTAAAAATTGCCTAAAAATGTGGTGCGCAAATTGGCGCCAATTCGCGCACCACTTTGGCAAGGTGGGTAAAATACGAGAAGCTCACCACCCCTAAAGGCAGACAACCGCATGTAAGAAAACACGGACCTGGAAAGCGCCCCGGCCCCCTCGGCGGCTGGCCGCGCACGACGGGAGCGGTTCCAAGACACAGTATTCACCAGACCCGCGGAGAAGAATCATTGGCGGTGACCAGTGAGACGGAGATATGGCCAAAATAAACAACGCCCCCCGTATGCCTCTGCGGTGGATTTCCTAATGAACCAAGCAGAAGTCACGATGTTGCCCGGGCTTGAATTGCTCCGAGGAATCTCGACTTTTTATCGAGATTCCTCGGAGTTACGTCTTCAATGAAATCCCAGCCAATCCACCGGAAGAGGCAAGATTCACCCAGCGCCTCGCTGTGCATGGGTATCGGCATCAGCTATGGGACAAAGCACGGTTAGTAGGTCGATGCGGCTGGGGCGGCCATGTGCCGTTCTCCATCGTTATCGTTGCGAGCGCCCACATAGCCGCCGGCCAGGGATGCGCCCAGGCCAAGCAACAT
The DNA here is from genome assembly GCA_038234815.1 of Tepidisphaerales bacterium. Classification (GTDB taxonomy): domain Bacteria; phylum Planctomycetota; class Phycisphaerae; order Tepidisphaerales; family Tepidisphaeraceae; genus JBBQSU01. Next base: position 23,859 of record JBBQSU010000029.1, read on the forward strand.
GGCGGCCAATGTGCCCCAAGCGGTTTTAGCGCCACGGTCGGCAGCCTGCTCGGCAGACGCAGGATCAACGTATGGGGTGTTACGGGAGGAATCGGCCGTGAGGGTCGATCCGGTTGAGGCGGTTGAGCCGGTGGAGCCGTCGTTAGTCACGCGATGGGTGACATCAGGGTTGGCGACGGCGCCTTGAGCCGCTTTACCAACGAGCGAGCCAACGCCGCTGCCGAGCATATAGGTCAGCAGTGCCAGCGAGACCATCCAAACCATCCCGCTTTGCAGAAGGCAATGGTCTCGGGCCGTCCGCTCGGAGGAACGGACAGCGAGCCAGCCGCCGAAGGCGAAGGCGATCAGGGCGGAGATCATGCCCCAAGTGCCAGCCCCAAGGGCGAAATTGTGGGCGTCGGAGTTCCGGTCAGCCACGGACAACCCGATGGCAGCGCCCAGCACCGTCAGCACGGCGAGCAGCGACAGTGTGCCGAAGATTCCGGCGATAACGCCAGCCCAGCGGATGCGGGCGTGGTGATCGTCTTCATGGATAACATGTGTGTGGGTGGCGGGGATAGACTGTGACATATTAGCTCCTCGTTGAGTCGGTTCGTTTTGCCGGCCAACAATGGCAACGGCGATGTCGATGGTATGTCCGAGGTTTACCCCGGCGACGTAAGGCGAAGTGACCTCCCGGGCTTGGGGCGGGGCGGGCAAGGTTTGGGACGTTCCCCTAGGCCCTCAGTGCAATATACCCGACGGGCCATAAGAGCTGCGTCCTGAGGGAGCTGAGTTGATCAGCAGGCAGTTGGGGTGTAGCTCCCCCCTGGCCCGGTCTAAAAAAACCCGGCACAGAACCGCTCGACGAACGAATCAAACTGATGGGCGTCGAGAACCCTATTCACCTCTTCGTAGAAAGGTTTAGCGCGGATGTTCAACTGAGTGATCGTGGTTTTACACCCATCAAATTTGCCCCTTGCGCGATCCTCAAGTCAATTTGACACTTGCCCGCCTGTTCATTACAGTCGCGGGGCAGTTCAGAATTGACCAAACGAGCTGTCTTTGAGGTCGAATTTGGCTGCGATCGTCGTCATCCCCGCGCGCTTCGGGTCTACCCGTTTCCCAGCCAAAATTGTCGCCTCTGAAACCGGCCGGCCCCTCGTTCAGCACGTGGTCGATCAGGTCGCAAAGTGCCGCAGAATAAGCGATTGCGTAGTGGCGACTGACGACGCCCGCGTGGCCGATGCCTTGGTGCCCTTTAACACCCGCGTGGTGATGACCGACGCCCGGCACCAGAGTGGCACGGATCGCGTGGCCGAGGTGATGAAAACCCGGACCGAGCAAATCGTCGTCAACGTTCAAGGCGACGAACCGGAGATCGAGCCGGAGATCATCGACGCGCTGGTCGATCGGCTCGAATCGACTCCAGACGATATGGCGACGGCCGCGACGGCGTTTCCGGCCGGCTCTGACGTGGCCAATCCCAATCTCGTTAAAGTAGTGCTGGACGGGCACGGCCGGGCGCTCTATTTTTCACGCTCGCCGGTGCCGTTTTATCGGGATGCGACCGCAGGCGCGCCGCAATACCTGCTGCACTTGGGAATTTACGCCTATCGCCGGGAGTTTCTCCTGCGGTTTGCCGCGTTTGTACCAACTCCGCTGGAACAGGCCGAAAAACTCGAACAGCTTCGCGCGCTGGAACACGGAAGCTCGATTTTTGTATTGAAAGTAGATCGCGCCACCCACGGCATCGATACCGCCGAACAGTACAACGCGTTTGTCATCAGGCACAAGGCTCGCGAAAAAGGAAAGCTATGAGCAACGAAGACTTGCTATCGAAGATCGGTCAATCGACCGAGGAGACCGAGTTTTACACGCCGATGCCCTCGGGTTATCGCCGCGGGCATCACAAGTATGTCGTCGTTGTGGGCACTGTGATGAGCGGGCTGGGCAAGGGCATCTTCAGTTCGTCGCTGGCCAAGCTGCTGAAAGACAAGGGCCTGAAAGTCGCGCCGATCAAGATGGAGGGCTACCTCAACATCGATTCGGGCACACTGAATCCCTATCGCCACGGCGAGGTGTTCGTTCTTGATGACGGCATGGAAACCGACATGGACTTAGGCACCTACGAGCGCCTGCTTGACCAGGACCTTGGTGCCGCCAACTTCACCACCAACGGGCAAATCCTGTCCAACGTGCTGCGCAAGGAACGCGAAGGGGGATATCTGGGCCGCGACGTGCAGGTCATTCCGCACGTGGTCGGCGAAGTGAAACTCAAGCTCCGCGAGCTGGCCGCCAAGAGCAACGCCGACGTGGTGTTCGTCGAAGTCGGGGGAACCGTCGGCGACTATGAAAACTCGTTTTATCTCGAAGCCTGCCGACAGCTTGCCTATGAAGAGGGAGAGAATTCCGTCTGCTTCGTGGCGCTCACTTATGTGCTGGAACCCGGCGCGCTGGGCGAGCAAAAATCCAAAGCCGCGCAGCTGGGCATCAAGCGCCTGATGGAAGTCGGCATCATGCCCCACATCATCGCCTGCCGGGCCACCAATCCCGTCAAAGAACAGGTGCGCGAAAAAATCTCCATGTACACCAACGTGCCCATGCGCCGCGTGGTGACCATGCACGACGTGGAGAGCATCTACACCATTCCCGAAGCACTCCGAGAAGCCGGCATGGACCGCGAGGTGCTGACCCTGCTGGACATCCACGACCGCGTGGACCAGCGCGCCGAGGACAACGCCCGGATCAAATGGCGGGCCTTCGTCGATCGCATCGGCAAGGGCAAGAAGGACGTGACCATCGCCGTCACCGGCAAATACACCTCGCTCCGCGACGCTTATGCCAGCATCATCAAGGCCGGGGAGCATTGCAGCGCTCACCTGGGCGTCAACGTCAACTTCAAATGGCTCGACACCACCGCCATCGAAGCCTCCAACGTCACCAAGCGACTGGGCGATTGCCATGGCATCATCGTGCCCGGCGGGTTTGGCGTCCGCGGAACCGAGGGCAAGATCGAATGTATTCGCTATGCCCGCGAGAAGGGCGTGCCTTACCTGGGCCTGTGCCTGGGCTTCCAGATGGCGGTGATCGAATTCGCCCGCAATGTCTGCGGGCTGCCCGATGCCAACAGCACCGAGTTTGATCGCAACTGCAAGAGTCCGGTCATCGACATCCTGCCCGAGCAGAAAAAGATCGAAGGCCTCGGCGGAAACATGCGCTTGGGCGGGAAGGATGTCGAACTGAAGCCCGGCACGCTGGCGGCGAAATTGTTCGATAACGCCGATAAGATCCGGCTGCGTTTCCGGCACCGCTACGAGGTGGATCCCCGGTTCATCAGCGCACTGGAAAGCCACGGAATGATTTTCTCCGGCAAGCACCCCACGCAGCCGATCATGCAGATTTTGGAGCTTCCGCAGGACATGCACCCCTATTTCGTGGGCACGCAGGCCCACCCCGAGCTCAGCAGTCGTCCGCTTCGCCCGCAGCCCATGTTCCTTGGCCTCGTCCAGGCCGCGCTCAAATATGCCGAAGGCACAGGCAAGGCCGCGCACACGGTGAAGGCGGGGTAGGGCCGGTACCGGGCATTGCATCGCGCCGATTGACGCCTTCGGATGCCTTTGCTGCACCCGGGCTTAATGCCCCGTCCTCTTTGCCGGCCTGGGTAGAAAAGCACGCTGGGGGTCGTATAGTAGTCCCCCGACGGGAACATTTTTCGGGGCGAGATCACATGGTTTTGAACATTCTGCGAGCTTTGTTTGTTCTGCTTTCCGGGGCGGTGGGGTGGTTTTACGTCACCCGTCCGGAACGCATTTTCGGTGAATACACCTGGCTGGCGATGGCCGCCTGCTTGTGCGTGGCGGTGGTGTTTGTCTGCATCGACATTCTCTCCCCGCGACGTAAGTTGATGATCTTTTCCGGCACTTTCTTCGGCATGATCGTCGGCATCCTCACCGCTTATGCCCTCAGCTTTGTCGCCAGCATGTTGGTCGATCAGATCATTCAACTGGATCCCAATGCGGCCGATTTCTTTGCCACCAAGGCCCGTCACGATACATTGATCCAGGCCATCACGCTGCTCGTCGGCGTCGTCTGCTGCTACCTGGCCATCAGCTTCATCATGCAGACGAAGGACGATTTCCGGTTCATCATTCCTTATGTCGAATTCACCAAGCAGACGCGCGGAACCAGGCCGATTGTGCTGGATACCAATATTCTCATCGACGGACGGATTGCCGACATCGTGGGCAGCGGGATTCTGGAAGGCCAGCTGATTGTGCCCCAATTCGTTTTGAACGAATTGCAGGCGGTGGCCGACAGCGCCGACCGACAGAAGCGCAACCGCGGGCGGCGCGGGCTGGACGTGCTGGGCGCGCTGCGCAATAGTCGCAAGGTAGAGGTCGTTTTGTACGAAGGCTCGGTCCACCTGGCGGAGATGAAACTGCCCGTCGATCAGCAACTGATGGAACTGGCCCGCGAACTGAATTGCCGCGTGCTGACCAACGATTTCAACTTAAGTAAGGTTGCGCAGCTTTCCGGCGTGGATGTCATCAACATCAATGATCTGGCGACGGCGATGAAACCGGTGGTTTTGCCGGGAGAAACGCTGAACGTGCGCATCACCAAGGCCGGCGAAGGCTCGGGGCAGGGCGTGGGGTATCTGGAAGACGGCACCATGGTGGTGGTGGAAGGCGCACGAGCGTTGGTCAACCAGGAAGTGTCGTTCGTGGTGACAAATGCCCTGCAAAATACCGCAGGGAAGATGGTTTTTGGCCGTTTATCCGATGCCGAGGGGGCACCGACCAAGCGCACCCGCGACTGAGCGCGATGCTGCTTTTTTCGCTGGCCGTATCCGTCAAACTGCCGAATCTTAAGCAGGGCTAGTTTTAGCCCCAGGGGAAGGCTCGTCCCGCTGCGCCCGCGGGCTGACGGCCCAGTTGAGTTTTTCCGACAGGTTACGCCACTGGTGCTGGTCGGGATTTTCAATCAGGTGTACGTCCTGATCGCCCCTGCGGACGACCACGCGATCGCCGTTCTCCAGCTTGGTTGATTCCTGGCCGTCGCAGAACAGCGTGGTGCCGGGATTGACGCTGACCGCGAGGATGACGACGGTATTTTCGCTCGGCACGACGATCGGCCGGAACGACAGGCTTTGGGCGCAGATCGGCGTGATGCAGACGGCCTGCACGTGCGGGCTGATGATCGGCCCGCCGGCCGAAACGTTGTAGGCGGTCGATCCGCTGGGCGTCGCGACGATCAGGCCGTCACCAAAATATCGAACCCCGCCTTGTCCGTCGGCACCCACTTCAAGCTCGATCATATGAAAGGGCGCGCCGGCGGTGACGACGGCATCGTTAAGCGCGCGGGCGTTGAATCGGCGGTGCGCCTGGAGTTCGACGGGATTGCGTTCGTCGCAAGACGCGCCGGCGCCCAGCACGGAGATGTCGAGCGTTTGCCGCGCGGCTATGGGCAGTTTACCGGCCAGAAGCAGTTCAAAATGGGATTTGAAGCGAGCGGGGGAAAAACTGGCGAGGAATCCGAGGCGGCCGAAGTTCACGCCCATGAGAGGGACCGGGCGCTTGTCGAGCAGACGTGCGGTGGCCAGCAGCGTGCCGTCCCCACCGAGGACGAGGATGACATCGGCCGGCGTGTCGGCGACGGATTTTCCGGGCGTCCATTCCACACCAAGGATTTCCGCGCGGCCGGACAGCCAGGGGAGCCATTCATCCAGTGCCGGCTTCACCGAGGACTTCTCGTTGTTGGCAACGATCAGCAGTCGCATAAAAGCAGTGTAGCAAATGACGCGAAGAATGCCTGCCGGAGTGAGAGAAACCAAAAAGCCGCCGGGGAATGCGGCCGGGGACACGACGGCACAAAGCCGGATCTGCTTAGGGCTGCTTCCTTTCGGACCTGACCCGGTTCACAGCCGTCCCTTGC
>JBBQSU010000030.1:0-29714 GCA_038234815.1 Tepidisphaerales bacterium
CGGCCCGACAGACCGAACAACAGATCAAAAGCCCGAAGAGGGCCGGAACGATTCGAGAAAATGACATAAAAATCTCCCAAAAAAGAGGAAGTAGGTGAATGCTTGTTAATCAACTGGTTTCAAGGACGCACAGTTCGGGCACGATCCGACGGATTCTCGGGGCCGCAGGGTTGGCGCATGGGGTCTGCTCCATCAACAGATCGAGCATTTCCCGTCCCATGTGCTCATTGTGCTTGTCGATCGTTACCGCAGGCCGGTGTTCGCTCAGCAGGCGCTCCTCACAGAGCGACCAGGAATTATCATACCCGGCAATCAACACATCTTGTCCGGGTTTTAGGCCGAGCACCTTTAGCGCACCGGCGACGTAAAAGGCCTCGCGGTCGCTGGTCACCATCACGGCGTCGGGCTGGCCGGGGCCTTTGAAGCGATCACAGAGAAACCCGACGAGCTGGCGGACGTTGAAATCAAACTGCTCGCGCGTGGTGGCGAACAAGTCCAATGACGGCATAGGTTCGGGATCGATCCAGGGCTGACCGGCCTCTCTCATGGCCCGTTCGTAGCCAGCGGCGCGTTGCTTGAGCCACCAGCTTGACCAGGGCCGGCTCCAGAGTCGAAGCGGCCTGCGGTTCTGTTGGAGCAGCCAGCGGGTCAGTGCGTAGCTGCCTTGCTCGTGGTCGCTGAACACCCGATCAAAGCCGGCCATTTCATGCGAGTCGCCATAGACGACGACAGGAATGGAGACCCGGGCAAAGGCACCGGCGATCGCGTGAATGGATTGTTCGGCGTGGAACGGCTCGGGGAGCAACACGCCCGACGGTCGGGCGGCAATGAGCGGGGCGAGGTCGGCTTCGGTGAGCAGATCAGCGTTGAGCGTCAGGGCATGGAACCCGGCGCTGCGGACCGCGTCGGTAACGCCGAGGGTGACATAGCGCGACCATCGCTGGTCGTCGGGCGAGAGCTTCGGAAGCAGCACGGCGATCGATTTGGAAACCCACGGGCGATGGGGGGCAGGTTGGGCCGAAGCCGGAAGCAATCGCCGGCCTTCTCGAACCAGTCGGCCTTCGGCCTCTACCAGCTTCAGTGCTCGCCGAAGCGTCCCGCGACCCAGACCCAGTTCACCGGCCAGCACACGCTCGCTGGGCACAAGGGAATCGGGATGCAGACGGCCCTGCTCGAGCCATTGAATCACCTGCGCCCGCGCGCGGCCGACCGAATTCCGGCCGGTTCTGCTGATGCTGGAGTCCATTTGCCCTGCCATGATCCGCCTCGCCCGTGGTCGCTGGTCCACATCATACACAAGTGGTTCTAATTGGTACAATTATTTTTGACGTGCGTTGAATTCGCAGTTTATGGGGGGCAGGGGAGTGGTGGCGGGCGAGGCTCGGTGGGAAGTGGTGCGCGAATTGGCGCCAATTTGCGCACCATCGTTTTGGGTAATTTAAAAATATTTAAAAATTTTAAGTGCTTATTTATCAGACAATTAGCGTTTTTGTCCTCCCGCAATTTAGGTGAATTCCGGCAAATTTGCGCACCAGAGACCCTTAAGGTAGGAGGTTAATTTATGGCTGAAGGCATTGTGATCCTGATGGTGGGTCTGCTGGCCGGTGTTTTGGCGGCGGTGGTCAAGGCCGCGCGGTCGCTGGCGGGCGCTTACGGAGAGGTTTTTCGCAGAGTATATGTATCCGGGTCGGGCAGGGTGGCGGAGGTGTGCGTTTTTGGGTCAATAACGAGGGTAACCGGCAATTTTGGGCTAAAAAGTGGGACACCATTGGGACCCAAAAGGACCTCTTTGGGACCCCCTTTGGACCCGGTTTTAATATTTCGTGGTTCAGTTCTGGAAGGGGGTTTCTTCGTTATGTGTGACCTGCAGGACGCACCACGCACGACAGGAAAGCAGATGAGTTGAAGGCAAAAATTGAAAGGATAAGAAAGATGAGAGTCAGTCAGGCGATAGAGGACTCGCGGGTGGATCCGTTTGGGGCAACCTCTTTCAGCGGTTTAATCATTGCTACTGTCCGAGAGATTGTCGGTGGTTCCAGCAGTTGGCTTCGTTGCCATTGCCGGTGATTTTCTTAAGATCGATTTATGGCCAAAAAAGTTGCCAGTTCGCGTTCGATTTCTGGTTCCGAGGCGGCGTTCGCGCGGTCATCGGCGGTGATGCCCGGGGGCGTCAGCTCGCCGGTGCGCGCTTTCAAGGCCGTGGGTGGCACGCCGATCTTCATCCGCGAGGCCGAGGGGTCCCAGTTGACCGATGTGGATGGCAATCAGTACATCGACTACATCGGCAGTTATGGCCCGCTCATTGCCGGTCATGCCAACGAGCGGGTGGTGGCGGCGCTTTCCAAGCAGATCGGCCGGGGCAGCAGCTTCGGAATTCCCAATGAATTTGAAGCGCAACTCGCCGAGAAAATCATCGGCGCGCTGCCGGCGATCGAGATGATTCGGTTCGTCAACAGCGGAACGGAAGCGGCGATGAGCGCGATTCGTCTGGCCCGGGCCGCGACCGGTCGAGATATGATCGTCAAGTGCATCGGCTGCTATCACGGGCATGTGGATTCGATGCTGGTGCAGGCCGGATCGGGCGCGCTGACGCACGGAAGCCCGAGCAGTCCGGGTGTGCCCGAAAGCACCACCCGCAACACGCTGCTGGTCAATTACAATAATCTGGATGAAGCCCGGCAGGTGCTGGAAAAATACACGGGGCAAGTGGCGGCTTTTGTGCTGGAGCCGGTGGTGGGAAACATGGGCGTGCTCATTCCGAAAGACGGCTATTTGCAGGGCCTGCGCCAGCTTTGCACGCAGCATGGCGCACTGCTGTTGATGGACGAAGTGATGACCGGTTTCCGAGTGGGATGGAGCGGGGCGCAGGGGCGCTTTGGTGTGCGCCCGGATCTGGTGTGCCTGGGCAAGGTCATTGGTGGCGGGCTGCCGGTGGGGGCTTATGGTGGAATTCGTAAATACATGGAAATGATCAGCCCTTCAGGCCCGGTGTATCAGGCCGGAACGCTGAGCGGAAATCCCCTGGCCATGACGGCAGGGCTGAGCACGCTGGAAATCCTGGAGGAACCGGGGTGTTATGAAGCCTTGGAAGCGCGTAGCGAGCAGTTGGAAGCGGGGCTGAAAAAAGCCGCGCACGACGCCGGGGTTCCGCTGACGGTCAACCGGGTGGGGTCCATGCTCACGCCGTTTTTCGTTGCTTCTGATGGCGCGCCGGTGACGGATTACGCATCGGCGGTGGCTTGTAATACGGGCCGTTTCGGCCGATTTTTCCATGCCATGCTGTCGGGCGGGGTGTATCTTCCACCCAGTCAGTTCGAAGCCTGGTTTGTATCGACAGCGCACACCAATGAGATTATCGAAGAGACAATCGAGGTGGCGAGCCGGGCGATGCAGCGGATTTTGTAAGCCCTTAGAGCGAAACGGTTTTGTGCGTGGCGTTCGATTGTGGGAGTGGCGCGGCGGACTATAATGCACGCAACTCTATAAAGTTAAGACGAAGGAGAAGCAGGCAATGTCGGACGAATCTCAAACCATACGTAACATTCACTGGCGGGAAGTTTTCCCATTCACGAACCTCTTCCGGTCGTTTCGCATTGCGATCCACCCGTCGAAGTTGATCCTGGGCCTGGCGGCGCTGATCCTGCTTTTCGCAGGCGGGCGGGCGCTGGACGGAATGTGGCCGGCGCGACATCGGGCGGTGACACGCGAAGTGTCGGCCTATAGCGAGTGGCTGGCGATGGGTCAGCCGGGGCAGTTTGCCGACCGCCGGGCCGCGGCGCGCCAGGAGGTCGAGTCCGATTACGCGCAGATGCTTCTGCAATACAACGTCGTCAATACGAGCGAGACGGCGTTGGCCGAAGCCCGGTATGGCGGGAGCCTGGGTGATCTCAAGCGGAAAATCCTTGACGAGCGTTCCAAACGGCTTGAGGAAATTCGCAAGGGATACGCCGCGGCTGAAAAACTGGCCTCGGACCAAAAGGACGTAAAGCTGCGTGAGGACGCCATGGCCGCGGCGCGCAGCCGTCGGGCCGAATACATTCGTCAAACTTACGCCTCGGCCAGCAACGCGTGGCTGGGCGCACGGGGCATCCGCAACGAGGGGCTTTTCAGCCAGTTTTTTGAGTATCAGATCACCCAGGTGAACGCCGTCACCCGGGGCGTGGGCAAGAGCAACTGGTTCGGCCCGGCCGGCGTAATACATTCGTTGAATAATTTCGTCAACGTGGGGCCGATGTGGCTCTTCACCCAGCACACGGTCTTTTTCATCCTCCTCACAATCTGGTTCTTGCTGGTGTGGTCGGTTTTCGGCGGGGCGATCGCCCGCATCGCGGCGGTACACGTTGCCCGCGACGAAAAGATCTCCATGCGCCAGGCGCTGCGGTTTTCCGTCGGCAAAGTCGTGAGCTTCATCTTCGCGCCGATCATTCCGCTTTTGATCGTGCTGGTGGTGGGGCTGGTGGTGACTGCCGTTTCGCTGGTGGGAAATATCCCCGGGCTTGGGCCGATCATCGTGGGACTGCTGTTCATCCTGGCGTTGATGGCCGGGTTCATCATCACGCTGGTGCTGCTGGGACTGGTGGGCGGGCTTAATTTGATGTACCCGACGATCGCGGTGGAAGGATCGGATAGTTTCGATGCGATCAGCCGAAGCTTCAGTTACCTCTATGCCCGTCCCTGGCGGCTGGCGTTTTATTCGATCGCGGCCATCGTCTATGGCGCGATAACGTATTTGTTTGTCCGCATGTTTATCTTTCTGATGCTGGTGATGACGCACCGGTTTGTCGGCATGGGGCTGGTGAGCAGCGCCGACAACGGCCTGTCCACCTGGAATATGATGTGGCCCGATCCGTCGCACACCGGCCGGCTGTTTCTCACGGTCGATTACCTTTCGCTGGGCGGCGGGCAGGCCATCGGCGCGTTCCTGGTGTCGATGTGGGTTTCCCTCGTCGTCGCCATGCTGGGCGCGTTTGCCATCAGCTTCTACTTCTCGGCCAGCACCATCATTTATTTCCTGATGCGCGCCGAAGTGGACGCGACGGAAATGGAAGACGTGTATGTCGAGCAGACCGAGGACGATTTTGCCGAACCGGCACCGGCAGCGGCGACGGTGACGGATCAGCCCGCGGCCGAGCGGACAAGCCCCATGTCGGATGCTAATGTTCTGACCCCGCCGGTTGATGCGCCGGCCGCCAATAGCGCTGTCGTCCCACCACCGGCCCTGACACCGGAACAAAATCCGGGTTCGGACAATCCGACGTAAACGAGATCCGTTACTGCAATACGTGCGACAGGATTATCGGGCCGAAGTTGGAATTGATGGGCAGAAGCTCTGGCGGAGGGAGGTGCTGCCTGGCCTGCCAAGTGCGAATCGGGACGTACGCGCCTCGGATTAAGCGGACATTTTGGGGATCGCGGTTAGCGGCGGGTTATTGGGTCGTGTCGGGCGGGATTGTACCCTATCGGCCCAATACAGGCCGGTAAACTGCCGATAAATTCCGGTGACGGCTCTTGCGCCCACGATTGATCTTTCCCGCCCGCAGGTTCTGCCCGCGCGCCCCCCGCGGGCGCGGTGGGGATTCACCCTGGTCTTCCTGCTGGTGGTGATGTCGCTCCTGGGCCGCGGGGTGTACCTGGTCCGACCGCTCGATAACGACGGAGCGATTTTCATCTACATGGGCAAACTTGCGTCGCAGGGCGCGCCCTACTGGCAGGAATTTCGAGATAACAAATTGCCCAGCGTGGGGCTGGTGATGAGCGGGCTATATCGCGTGCTGGGCATCAACTGGCTGGGTTATGTGCTGGCGGGGCTGGGGATGTCGGTTACGAGCGCATGGGTGCTGGCCCGCGCGATTCATCGCCATGTGAGCGTCGAATCGGCCTGGCCGACGTTCGTTTTCGCGCTGGCGTATCTCAATTTAAACATCCTCGTATTCGCCGGATTTGAACTGGAAACGATGCAGAGTTTCCTGTGCGTTTTGGCCTTCGGCGCAGGCTTGGAAGCGATCTTCGGCGGCCGGCGGATCGACTCGTTCGTGGTCGGCTTGGTCGCCGGTTTTGCCGCCTGGCTCAAGCCCACCGGCCTGGGCGTGGCGGGGGTGATCTGGCTGGGGCTGATGCTCCGAGAAATGGCCGGGCAAGCGCCGCAAGACGCAAGTGACGGCCGCGCCGCTCGCCTGAGGGCTTGCGTGGCGCACACGCTGGCGATGCTCGGGGGCGCGCTGATTCCGATCGGTGCCCTGTTCTTTCAGCTTTGGTGGACGCGCCTTCTGCCGCTGATGCCCGAAATTATTCAGGAGACCAAGCGGTATGCGGTGGAGACGCCATGGAAATGGACCGACCTGCTCAAGCCGTGTGTCGTTGCGGTGGTGCTGGGTTTCCCCATCGCCGTCCGCGGGTGGGTGATGCGGCGGAAGGCGATGCCGCCGGCTAAAGGTTTCCCGCAAGGCAATCGCCTCTGGGTTCTTGGATTGGCGCTGCTGTGGTTTTTCATCGAGATGCTCGGCGCGTTTTTGCAGCGTCGAATGTATTCGTATCACTTCTATCCGGTGGCCGCGCCGGCGGCGATCGTGTTCGGCTGCTTTGCCCGTAAAGACACGCCCGCGCGATTGCTGGCGATGGTGGTGCCGGTGATGGTGCTCTCAGTGCTCGGAATGAAGGAAGTGCTGGCGTACTGGGAACCGCCTGTCGATCCGGCGACGGAATACGTCCTGAATCACACCAATCCGGGGGATCGCATCTGGGCCGATTGCGGTGCCCGTTTGGCCTTGGAAACCGACCGCCCGCTCGGCAGTCGCTTTGCCCTGATGTTCCTGCTCAGCAATTACGACGACGCGCCGGCTAAATACGGCTCGATCCTCATCGACGACCTTCGCCAGCGCCGGCCCAAAATCATACTGATGCCCTCCAATCTCCCCCAGCGACTTAAGGGCGAGTTTGACGGCTGGGATCAACTTCGCCGAAGTGCTACACGCAGGAAAAACTACGCCGCGGCGTGGTATCGTCTGGACGGGTTCGTGCGCGCCAATTATCGCCTGGTCGGCTGGACGCAATCGGAGCGCATCTATCAACTCCCACCCGCAGCCATGAAGCAGTGACTTAGTATGAAAGTCCAGATGCCGAAAATATCAGCCGGTCTCGTGGCGTATTCAGTCTGCGGACGGGGCCGGGCCAACCGTGTGATCGGTTCGGCGTTTTTCAACCCGCAGCGCCTTCGGCTTTGACCGCAATATCAAACGCACTACACTGCCCCGACCTATGAAGATTCTTCTAATCGGCAGTGGCGGACGGGAACATGCTTTGGCCTGGAAGCTGGCGGCCAGCCCGCGGGTGACTGGGCTTTACTGTATGCCGGGCAATCCCGGCACGGAGCAATTCGCCGAGAACGTCGACATCGACCCGATGAGGTTCGATCGTGTGCTGAAATTCCTTCGGCAAAACAAGGTGGATCTGGTGGTCATCGGCCCGGAAGACCCGCTGGCCGCCGGGCTGGCCGACGCGGTAACGGCTGCGGGGGTGAAGGTGTTCGGTCCCTCAAAAGAGGCGGCGCAGATCGAGGCCGACAAGTGGTTTGCCAAGGAGATCATGCGCCATCAGTCGATTCCGACGGCCGAAGCCAGAGTGTTCACCGATACGTTTGCCGCAGAGGAATTCGTTCAAAACCGTGACGGGCATGTGGTCATCAAGGCGTCGGGACTGGCCAAGGGAAAGGGTGTGACGGTGTGTCACAATGTCGAGCAGGCCATGGAAGCTATCGACCGGATCATGAAGAAGCGGACGTTCGGCGAGGCAGGCGCGCGGCTGGTGATTGAAGAGCGATTGACTGGCCCGGAATGCTCCGTTCTTGCCTTCGTCGATCGACGGAGCATTTACCTGATGGAATCAGCCCAGGACCACAAACCCGTGAACAACGGTGATACCGGCCCGATGACCGGTGGGATGGGGGCCTATTCACCTACGCCCGTCGTCACCGAAGCGCTGACCCGGCAGATCGAGCGCGAAGTTTTCGTCCCTGCAATCGACGGGCTGATTCGAGAGGGCATTGAATACAAAGGCGTGCTATACGCCGGGCTGATGCTGACGGCGGGCGGACCGCGGGTGCTGGAGTTTAACTGTCGTTTTGGCGACCCGGAAACCCAGCCGCTGATGATGCGCCTGCAAAGCGACCTGCTGGAGGTGATGCTGGCCGTGGCCGACGGAACGCTGGACAAGGTCGAAATAAGATGGGACCCGCGTCCGGCGATTTGTGTCGTGGCCTGCAGCGGCGGATATCCCGGAAATTACAAAACCGGCCTGCCCATCACCGGCATCGAACAGGCCGAAGCCATGGAAGACGTGAAGGTCTTTCATAGCGGGACGAAAATGGTCAACGGGCAACTTGTGACCGATGGCGGGCGTGTGCTGGGCATTACGAGCATCGGCAATACGCTCGCCGAAGCGCAGAAACGCGCCTATGAGGCATTGAAGGTTATTCATTTCGAGGGGATGCACTATCGCCGGGATATCGCCCACCAGGCGCTAAAATAAACGTAGTGACAAACGTGCGGCAAGGCAGACGAATCTGCCGCAGCGGGCGAAACACAGGGAGGTCGAGATATGCAGGTTTCGCCGGTGCCGATCACTGATTTCGCCGACGCGCGTGTGGACGCCTATCGCAACCTGAAAGACCGCGAACTGGCCGCCGGTGGGGGATTGTTTCTGGCCGAAGGCGAATTCCTGGTCCGCAGGCTTCTGGCCAGCGATTTCCCCGTGGAATCGGTGCTGCTTTCAGACCGGCGGGTCGAGGAATTCATACCGTTGCTGCGACCCGGCGTGCCGGTGTATGTCGCAGCCGACGAGGTGATGCGCCAGGTGATTGGCTACAAATTTCACTCCGGTATCATTGCCTGCGGCCGCCGCAAGCCGAGTCCGACATTGCAGGAGATTTGTCCGATCAGCCCCATAGGCCAGATGGACCGCAGGACGTTTGTAATCTGCCCGGAGATCAGTAACGCCGAAAACATGGGCGCGCTGATCCGGCTGTCAGCGGGGTTTGGCGTGGACGCGCTGATAATCGGCCCGCGTTGCCACGACCCGTTCTATCGCATGTCGGTGCGCGTATCGATGGGGACGATTTTCTCGCTGCCGATCGTGCGATCGGATGATATCTTGAAGGATCTGGCGTGGCTGAAAACCGAGGCAAAGGTGGAACTGGTGGCCAGTGTGCTGTCTTCATCGGCGGAGGTATTGAAACAGGCGGTTCGTGGAAATCGGCTGGGGCTGCTGTTTGGAGTTGAGGCGCAGGGTCTGGATCGGGAAGTGATCGAGGCCTGCGATCGGCGGGTGACCATTCCGATGCACCACGGGACGGATTCGCTAAACGTCGCGGTGTCGGCGGGGATTTTTCTGTATCACTTCATGCCGTGAGATCGAGCCGAACCTGCGGGGCATCGGGATTGTCTGGAGCTTGTTGCTGAGGCGGCTTGCGCTTCTTGCTGGTTTCCTCTCGCGAGGGCGCGTCTCTATTGATCTCTACAACCTCGTTGAGGCTTTCGACCTGATGATCGAGCTGGCCGGAAATCATCGCGGAATTGGACCGCATGGCCCGTGCGCGTCGGATTTGACGGGCTTTGTCCGACATCTGCTGTTGCACCTGGTCGCTTTGCTGGAGGGCACCGGCAATGGGATTGAAGAAGGTCATGCTGAATCCTTAGCGAAGGTTCCTGCGCTATCATCGGCAGAAACTGCGCGTGAGGTTCAGTTAAAAGGAGTCGTCAGGTGCTTTATTGGGGCCGTGGTATTGCCGGAACTCGCTGGGGGTTAATCCGGTGATCTGTTTGAACCTGCGGGAGAAGTGGAATTCGTCGCAAAATCCGCAAGCCCGGGCCAGTTCTTTGTTGCTCAGGCCTTTGCTTTGAATCAGCTTACTGGCCCGGGCAATGACCTGCCGTGTGAGAAATCTTGCCGGAGGCACGCCGGCCAGGCGGGTGAATTTCTTACGAAAGCCCGCGTAGGTCATGCCGAAACGGTCCGCCATATTGTCCCAATCGATGGCGTCATGGTGCGAGTCTTCCTGAAGCTCTGCCGTGGCCAAAGCCAGCCACATCTGGTCGGCATCGGTTATCTGGCGATTTTTGTAGTCCAGGATGTCGGACAATAGCTGTTGCAGACGACAGGCTTCAGCCTGGCTTTGGCCGAACTGTCCACGCCGATCGACCGCCTGCTCGATGCGTTCGGCCCAGAAATCGATCGGGGCCAGCGCGTGAATCGGCTGTTTGTCATCGATCAGCCCGCATTTTCGCCAGAGATCGAATACCGGTCCGTTGAAAACGACATAAATTTCGTCCCAAGGCTGATTGGGAGCAGGGCCGTAGGCGTGCGGGACATCGGGAAAGAGCAGGAGCAGGTCGCCGGCCGAGACTGTGCGTGTTCCGGAGGGGTCGGTGAACTTCCCCCCACCCTGCAGGATATAGACCAGGGCATAATGCTCCAAGCGGCGCATTTTGTCCTGTGAGGCGCCTGCGCTGGATTTAAGGCAGGCCGCGAGCGAGGCCGAACCCAAGGCCGCATCGAGAGCGTGGCGGACCAAAATGCGGCTTTCTGCAACCATGGTCAAAATATACATCCTCTTGCGGAATTCGCCATTCTCCTGTCTCACCCACACTGCCAAGAATAACCCCATTTAGGAGGCAAGTTATGTGAAGAATGGCGATGCCAGAGACCGTGTCGGGGGGACAAAGCTTGTGGCGAGGGGGATGGCCGACTCATCAGCGCGGCAACGCGTCTGCACTCCGCCGAAGGATGGAAACCGTTGGGTATCTGTTGATGCCGGGACTGCTGTCCCGCTGGAACGTGCTTGATGCCCTGGGGCCAGCTTTGCGGACCTCTGGCCAATTCCGGTTGCCTGCAACCCGGCACCGATTCCCGGCAGGCGATTGCATACCCGGAGAATCATTCGGCCTTTCAACCGGACCTGCTCGCTAAGTTCAACGCGGCTTTGTACAAGGTGCTCTATTCCGATCCGCTCATTGGTTCTCTTAGCATTTATTGGAGCGAATCGGTCGGCACTTTGATTTCACCTGTTTTTCGGTCGATCCCACTGGGCAAAGCCTGCCGATGCGCGGCCACACTGTGGCAGCAGCGCAAGGGATTCCTTCCAGGCAAAAAGCCACGAGCCACAAGCGGTTTTTTCGCCTGTGGCTCGTTGGCCCTTTTAGTTCATACGATGCGGAGATCGCATCACTTCATATCGTCCTTCTCATCCTTCTCGTCCTTCCCGTCGTGTTCTTCTTTCTTATCGCCTTCCATCTTGGTCTTCAGGATTTTGCCATCCTCGGCCACTTTTACTTCGCACATCTTGTCGCCCGGGCACTTCAGATCCAGTTCGTAAACTACCACGCCCATCTTGGATTCCTTTTCAGCACCGACGATCTGGGCATCGGGCATGGCCTTCTTCACGCCAGCGACAACGGCCGGCGGGACCGCATCGACCGCGATGGTCTGTTCGTCCATTTTGTCGGAATCATGATGATTGTCCTTCATCATAGTGTTGCAACAAGCCGCGCCGGTGGCGGGGGCTTTGTTGGCCTGACACCCGGCACTTAGGATTGCCAGGGCCGCGGCCGACGACAGGCCAAGCAGGACAGCGGTGTTAGAGAATCGATTGTTCATACGCAGGTCTCCTTGTTCTGCAAAGCTCGGCTAACGCCCGGAACGCCAGCCCCGGTTAGGTGACGTTAGGAAGTTTGCAATAAGAGCATTATAGCGAGACGATTGAGCAAGCGTTGACAAATCTAGGTAAAACGAGGGGGCGTTGCGGTGCGGATTTAAGGCAGATGAGGAGCCAGTTATGACAGCGAAAAATGCACCGCGCACCGGGCCGATCACGATCATCAGTCTGGTCATCCTCGTTGGAATTTTCGGCTATTTTCTTTATCAGAACCTTCATCGTCTTCACGATCAGAACGAACTAAAGGATTTCCGGTGCTTCTACATGGCCGCGAAGGAGATGTCGGCCGGTCGGGACATCTACAAGCTGGTGGTCGATGAGTATTACGTATATCCGCCGATGCTGGCGTTCTTGTTGCTTCCGTTGACTCACTTTTCGGCCCCAACCGCCGCCAGCTTTGCGCTTGTCCTGAATATTTCAGTAGCGATCGTGGCGGTTGCCGGCGCGACTTTGGAAATGGCCCGGCGCTTTAAAGTTCCGAAGGATCGCTTCTTGCCTGCGCTGGCTATTGTGCTGGTGACCCTGCTATCGATGGGCCGGCTAAAGGCCGAATTGCAGATGATGCAAACCGACGTGCTGATCCTCGGCGCGTTCGTCCTGGCGTTGATCTGGCTCGATCGCCGGCCGTGGACCGCCGGCGCGATCCTGGGCTTTGCACTGAATATCAAGTACCTGACGATCGGCGTTCTCCCGTATCTGCTCCTGCGCCGGCGATGGAATGCTGCCACGGCATTTATCATTTCCAGTTTGTTCTGGGCTTTGCTCCCCTCGCTGAAAGTTGGGTTGCATACCGATTTGCAGTACCTGCGCTCGGCGACCAATGGTTTGGCCACCAGCGTAGGCTTGGGCCAAGCTCGCCCGGGCGATGCCACGGTCCACAAGATCACCGACGGCTTGAGCGTTTCAGTGAGTAGTGGGATTGCCCGGCGATTTCGCAACCACGGCTGGTCCGAATCGATGTCCCACCTGGCGACCGCGGGGGTGCTGGCGACTTGGACGGGGCTGGCAGTGGTGATCTACCGCCGCAATCGCGTGCCCGTGCTGTGCTGGCCCAAGGCCGGCGCGCAATCAGCTTCGCCGTTTGTGGGCCTGGTGGCATTGGAGTGGGTGGGATTGATCGTAGCCACGCTGGCGTTCAGCCCCGATACCAACACGCGACACCTGGTGTTGCTGGTGGTGTTTAACGCGCTGGGTGTAGTCTTGCTTCTCACGCCGATTGCGCCAAAAGACTGGGTCTATCCGGCTGCGGCCCTGGGACTGCTTCTGCTGGCGCTGGAATCGGGCATCTGGGCCAATCGCGGACTGACCAGCCAGTGGATCAACTACTCAGGGCAGGGATGGGTGATGTTGATAGCGTATCTGATCCTGCTGAGCGCCGGTTTGCGCCGGATCACTTCATCCCTGGAGTATTCGGCTCGCGCAGGTGCAACAGTCCCATGAAGGCGTCGTCGCGGCCGAAGTCGATCGGCCCGGCCCAACTGCTCGATTCGCCGGTCGCGTTCTTGTGCTGAATGACGTTAAAGCGCAGGAGGTTGGCATGACCTTTTGCGCGATCGTGAATCACCCTCCAGGGAATGGCCATTTCGCCGCGCCAGGTCGATCCGTCGAGTGTGCCCGCGTAGCGCACGGCAGCGCCTTCCACCGGCTGCCAGGGGTCGACGTGGCCTCGCGGATCGAGGCGTCGCTCGATCCATTGCCCGCCGGGTTTGCAAACCAGGTGCAGCACTGGCCCGGTGGTGTTGTCGATATAGATCGGCTGAATCAGCACTTCAACAAGGTCTTCTCCCCAGGCCCGGCGAAGATCATAGTTAACAAAATTCCGCATCGATTTGACCTGCGTCTGCTGCACGCCTTCGAGTTTGAAACCGACATAGAAATTCTCGTCCGACCAGTTCGTATAAACGCTTGCCGGCGTGCTCGCAGCCCGCGGGGATTGTTCCTGCACCGCCGTTGCCGAGAGCATCTGCACCATCGGCCCTTCCTGCAAAGCATCGTCGGGGTCCCAGTCCTCCAGCGAGCCATCAATGCTCAGTCGCGATTCCCGGCGGAAACTGTTGGCAATCGGCAACAGCATTCGAAGGGTGGAAGTTCGCCCGGTGAAGCCGTTGGTGAACGTCAGTTCGATGGGCTGCCGTGATCCGGCTGCCAGTTTGTCCAGATTAACCCGGCCCTGGATATTGACCCGGCGGACCTTGAACTGCCCCAGCGATGGAAGCACCTGCGGCTGTGGATGCACAAGCCATCCGGGAGGCAGGGCTGACCAGGCAAGCGTGTTGGTGTTCGGCGTGTCGGGAGCGGGATCGTAGACGTCGAGGCCGAGGCGTACATCGGCGAAATTACCGATCGGCCCGGAAGTGAGCGTGTCCCACAGCCAGTCGACCGAACGCGCTATCAGCAGGGGCCGGTCCTGCGCCTGCCGCCAGCGAGCCATTGCGATCTTTAGCCCCTCGGCCTGATTAGTTCCCTTCGCTTTGGGTAATTGATGCAACTCAATGGATTCAGCCAGCAATTTTTGCAATTCAAACCAAACGGTGGACTGTCCGGTTCCTGTGAAAAGCGCGTAAGTGGGATCGGGCGGCTGATTGGCCGATAGTTCCACTGGCTTGCACACCAGGCGCGAGAGAATCATCGAGCGCAGGGCTTCATCGGGATACTGCCGCAACAGCCACAAGTATTCGGCGTCCTGCTCGCAGCGTCGCAGCCACTTGAGTTGCACCGAAGGCAGCACACCTTGGATCCCGAACCACTCACCGGGATAGAACCATGAAAAATCCTCGTCGCCGACCAGGCTGTCGGCCGCGCCTGCCGGCAGCGGGCTTGGCCAATCGATCATCCCCGCCGAGCGCAGATTGGCCAGGAAGGCCCAAAGCCGCACGTCGGCTTCGGTTGAAGCCAGACCCACCGTGGGTGTTAAGCCGGGCATATCCGTGCGCAACCATGCCGACGGACGCGGAAGACTATCGGGCCAGGTGCGGGTGAGCATGTTTGATACGAGCGGCGCCGCCGATGCCTGCACGCGGGCGGCCAGTTCCGACGGAATGAGATTCGGTGCCGCCGGCGTCGCCAACTGGATTTGGTCCAGTTCCAACGCCGCCGTTACGCGCACTCGCGGGTGGGCGCGCAGAACCGTGCCGACTTCGGCGCTGAGCAGAATCGGATCGCCGGCGCTCAGTCGGCCCGGCGCCGGCGGAGCCATAAAGACCGACGATCGTTCCAGCCAGTCATTTTGATCAAAGTGCGACGCCGCCACACGCCAATATGCGGCCCGCGAGGCAATGTCGAAATTGTTGAGATATTCCGGCTCGGGAAGTGGCCAGTAGCCAAGGGGGGATTTGTCGGCAAAGGCCGTTCCGGTCAGCCAAGGCCCCACGAGCGAATCGAAATCTTTCCAATCGGCCAGCGGAGACGATCCCCCCGGCCATTTCACGCTGGGTTGCAGGCGCGAAATCACCATGTTCAGCCGATGCGCCTGCGACAGGGTCATCAGTTGATCCAACTTGCTAATTCCCGCGGCGTAACGCGGGTCGGTACGGTTCATTAACCGCGGGGTGAGGCCGTCAAATTCTCCGGGCCAGAGTCGAACCAGGTCGGTCCAGTTCAAGCGGCTGACCATGGACAGGTGCCGCTCGTTTGGGAGTGCAAAATCGAACACTTCGACCGAAAGTCCCGCAGAGCTAATCAGGTCGTTCGTTTCTGGATCGACCAGATCAATCGCCGAGTTATAAGTGCCCGGCCGTGCGCTGGTGGGGATATTCAAGTCGATCCAAAGTTCGTAGTGGTTGTCGATCCTGCGGAGTGAGGCGAGCCGGATCAATCCACCGTCGATCTTCAGGGGCAGGAGCGCCCGGGGCATAAGCCGAGCCGCCGCCGACTGCCCGGTATGCCGCACGAAGCCGGCGCGGTTGGGATTGGCCGGCAAGGGGAGAATTTGATAGGCCGTAAAGGCCCGCGGATCGATCGCAGCGTCAGCACCGCTGACCCGCGGCCGGCGCAGGCGGATTGCCAGGCTCGCATCCTGTTCCGATGCCGCAAGCGTCAGGGCAAATCCAATCGTCTCATTCCGCGCCGCGACCGTCGCCATCGAAGTCTGACCGAGAGAGGAATTGGCAAGGGACGTCAAGGCGGTGAAGTGAATGCGTTCTTCCACGACACGCCGGTTCTGATTGAAGGGACACCCGCTCAGCACGCCCGCCGCCAGGCAAAATGCAGCCCCGAGGCTCAAGCGGACCAGCCAGAACTGACAGGTCCTCATCGTCGGAACATGCGTCGAATGCATAGTCACTGCGCAATCACCCATCCGTCTGCCCCATCTCTCATCGGTTCGCGCAAACGGCGCGATCGCATTTCTGCTTCGTTGCATGTCCCACGCAAAACAATCAATCGCCGACAAAGGCGGGCGTTTTCAGAGAAAACCGCCGATGCCAATGCTTTATACCCGCTCCTTTGCGCATAAGAAAACGACGATATTTTCCCGTTGGTATGAGGTTTGTTACGCCGTGATCCGTGCCGGTGGAATTGAGAAAGGTGAACTGGACCGTTTAAAGTCGCTGGCCAGTGCCCCGGGACGTCCAAATAAACGAAACCCGAATGAAGCGTTCATTCAATATTATGGAACACTAGCGAAGTTGATTTCTAGCTTAGCGAGCTTCGCTGATCGCCCTCGTTTCCTCCTCCGCCAGGCCGCACGGTCTCTAACCCTCCACCGTGCGGCCTTTTTTGTTTTTCAGCTTTTGGCCCGGGTCGGGTGAGTTGAACGCGAGCATCATTCCGGGGGCACGACCAGTAGCGGGACGTGCGTGTGGTGGCGAACGTGTTCGATCGTGCTGCCGAGTACCACGTCGGCCAGCAGCCGATGCCCGTGCGAGGTCATGACGATCAGGTCGCAATGCTCGTCGGCCGACACCTTGACGATCTCCGCCGGCGGCTCACCCAGCGCCAGGTGGATGCGGGCGTTCAGCCCTGCAGCGCGAAATTCTTCGGCCAGCTTCTCCAGATACGCGCGGTCCTGTCGCATTTCTTCGGATTCGGCCAGTTGCAGTTCATCGAAATGCCTCGCCGCCCAGCCGTCGGCGACGTGCAGCAGAAGCAGGTCGTCCGACTTTTGTTCCTGCGCCAGCCGAATGACATGCGCCACCAGGCGCTTGTCAGCGGCGGTGGTGTCCAGTGCCAGGAGGATGCGCTTATACATCGGGTTATCCGCGCCATACTTCGGCCGCGAAATCGAACAGGTACTTAATGTTGAGCAGGACGATGATCGCCGCCGACAGCCATGCTAACACCAGCACCCACCGACTGGGCACAAATTGTCCCATTTTTTTCTTCTCGCCGACAAACATCAGCAGGGGTATGACGGCAAAGGGAAGTTGAAGGCTGAGAACGACCTGGCTGAAGACCAGCAGTTTGCCGGTCCCGCCTATCCCGTAGATGGATGAGCAAATGACGGCAGGCACGATCGCGATCAACCGGGTGATGAGCCGCCGGAGCCAGGGCTTCAGGCGAATATTGAGGAACCCTTCCATCACGATCTGCCCTGCAAGGGTGCCGGTGATGGTAGAGTTTTGGCCCGAAGCCAGCAGGGCAACGCCGAAAATCACGCTGGCCATGCCGACGCCAAGCGTAGGGGCCAGAAGCTTGTAAGCCTGATCGATGTCGGCCACTGCGGTCTGGCCGGTGGTATGAAATGTCGCCGCCGACAGAACCAGGATCGCGCCGTTGATAAAAAGCGCGAACATCAGCGCCAACGTGCTATCGAGGGTGGCGAACTTGATGGCTTCGGCCCGGCCGACGGCGTTCTGTTCATACTTGCGGGTTTGGACAATCGAGGAGTGCAGATAAAGATTGTGGGGCATGACCGTCGCGCCCAGGATGCCGATGCCGATGTAAAGCATCTCCTTATTCATCACGATCGCAGTCGAAGGAACGAGGCCCAGCAGTACGCCGGTGAGGCTGGGCTTGGAAAACCACATTTCGACGGCGAAGCAGGTGCCGATGAGCAGGATCAGAGAAATCACCAGGGCTTCCATGTATCGGAAGCCTTTGTGTTGAAGCAGGAGCAGGACCAGAACATCGGCCGCGGTAATGCACACGCCCCAGGTGAGGGGAATGCCAAAAAGCAATTGCAGCGCGATCGCCGACCCGAGAACTTCGGCCAGATCGCAGGCGCAGATGGCCAGTTCGCAGAGAATCCATAAGGCGATGTTGACGGGTCGGGAATAGTGGTCGCGGCAGGCTTGGGCCAAATCTCTGCCGGTGACAATGCCCAGCCTGGCGCAGAGGTGCTGGAGCAGAATCGCCATCAGATTGGAAAGCATGATGACGCATAGGAGCTGGTAGCCGAATCGGCTGCCCCCGGCCAGATCGGTGGCCCAATTGCCGGGGTCCATATATCCGACCGCGACCAGATATCCCGGACCAGCGAAGGTAAAGAACTTTCGCCAGAAGCCCGAATGTTTATGGACCACGATGCTGCGATGGGACTCGGGCAGGCTGGGGGTGTCGGCGGTTCGGCGCCAGCCGGTTTCAGGGGCTGGGGGGACATCAGTCGAAGGTGTATCGGACATGTCGGGCATACGAACAATCTATTTTGAATACTCAAAATAAATTACGGGGTCATCCACTTATTGTCAATTCGACCCTGCGAAGGTAGGGTCACGGGTGCTGAATGATCCCGGCCGGCGGGCCGGATTCCCTCGGCCCCAATCCAATAAGGCATCATGCCCACAAGCACAGTCGAAGATTATCTGAAGCAGCTTTACCTGGCCCAGCGGCAATTTCCGGACGGCCTGGTGCCCATGGGCAAACTGGCGACGGCGATGCAGGTGGTCCCCGGCACTGCTACAACGATGATCAAGGCGTTGGCCGATTCGGGGCTGGTCAATTACGAACCCCGGAGCGGAGTTAGATTGACGCCCGGCGGCGAGCAATTGGCGCTGCACGTCCTGCGGCGGCACCGTCTGGTCGAGCTTTTCCTCGTCAAAATCCTGGGGCTGGACTGGTCCGAAGTTCACGTCGAAGCCGAGGAGCTCGAACACGCGATTTCTGACAAGGTGCTTGAGCGGATCGACCACTTATTGGGCCACCCCAAGGTCGATCCGCACGGCGATCCGATCCCCAGCAAGTCCGGCGACCTCCCCGAACGTGCGCTACGAAGCCTGGCTGATGCGGCAACCGGCAAAAACCTTCGCGTGGCCAGGATCATCGACCAGGACCCGGATTTCCTGCAATTCGTCGATCGCTGCGGATTGACCCCCGGTGCGAAAGTGCGCGTCGAAGCCATCGACGCGCAGGCCGATCATGTGATCGCCCGGCTCGAGCACCGCGGGCTGATCACGCTCGGCCTGACGGCCGCGGCGAAAATACTGGTGGACGACTAAGCGCTTTAGCCCGGCGGCCAATTGAAGGCCCGGCCGGCAAGGCAGTGCAGGTGCAGATGAAAGACCGTCTGTTGCGCACCGGCACCGCAGTTGAAGACCGTGCGGTAGTCGCTTTGACCTAGTTCGTGCATCACCTTTTTGGCCACCAGAAACATTCCACCGATCAATTCCCGCTCCGCCGGTGTAATATCGTTGAGTGTAGCCAGCGGTTTTTTCGGCACGACGAGGAAATGCACAGGCGCCTGCGGCTGAACGTCGTGAAACGCCAGGTAGGTTTCGTCCTCGAAAGCGATTTTTGCCGGGATTTCCTTTCGGATGATTTTGGCGAAGATGGTGTCGGGCATGGCCATGATTAGTCTTTCGACCCGACTTGTTTGTCAAGCCAAATGCCTTTGAGATTGGCGGTTTCAGATGTTCAATTTCCTTGTCGAAACGTTCAAAATGGGCGCCAAGAACCTGCGCCTGCATAAGCTCCGCAGCCTGCTGACGGCGCTGGGCATCATCCTGGGTGTGGCTTCGATCATCGTCATGGTGGCCATTGGCGAAGGGGGCAAGCAGGCCGCGGTCAAGCAGCTTCAGAAACTCGGGGCCAACAACATCGTCATCAGGTCGGTTCGGCCGGTTGAAAGCAACGACGCCTCCCAGCGGGGCAGCCGCACACTCAATTACGGCATCACACGCGCCGACCTGAGTCGGCTGTCCACCATCCCCGGCATCGCTCGGATCGTGCCCATGCGCAACACCGAGCAGAACGTGAGCTACGGCGCGGTTCGGGCCACCAGCGCCAGCCCAATCGGCACCACCCCGCAGGTATTCGATGTGGTGCGACTGCGCCTGGCCCGCGGAATTTTGTTCGGCCAGACGCACTACGATCGCGCCGAGCCGGTTTGCGTGATTGGCGACACGGTGGCCCGGCAGCTTTTTCCTTATAAGGACCCGCTCGGCGAGGTATTGCAGGTGGGGTCATCGGGATCGACGGTCATGCTCAAGATCATCGGCGTGCTGGAACCGGCCGGCCTGCGGTCCGACACCGGCAACTCCATCATCGACCGCGACATGGACGCCGACCTGTACGTCCCGCAGACTGCGATCGCCCGGGCCTTCGGTGACAACATCGTGCGCCGACAGGCCGGCACCTTCGAGCGCAAGACGATCGAACTGTCGGAAATATGGGTGCAGGTGGCCGACGGCACCGATGTCGAAACCGTCGCCGGGGCCGTCAGCAATATTCTCAACCAAAATCATCCCAGCCAGGACGTGAACGTAAAAGTGCCGATGGAAATTCTGCGCAGCGCCGAGCAGGTCAACCGCATTTTCAATCTCATCATGGTGGGAACGGCCAGCATCTCGCTGATCGTCGGAGGGATCGGGATTATGAACATCATGCTGGCCACCGTGACCGAGCGCACGCGCGAGATCGGCATCCGCAGGGCGCTGGGGGCCAAGCAGCGGCATATCACGCTTCAGTTCTTGATCGAGACCACGCTGATTTCCGCCACCGGGGGGCTGCTCGGGATCGCTATCGGGTGCGCCTCGGCCATGTTCGTCCCCGTCTTTGCCCGATGGCTCAATAGCGAATATCCCACCAGCATCACCACCTGGTCGGTGGTCACGGGATTCTTGATTAGCGCTATGACCGGAATCTTCTTCGGGCTTTATCCGGCGCTTTCCGCAGCCCGAATGAATCCGATCGACGCCTTGCGGCACGAATGAACCGACGCAAAAGTGTTTTTTTCCTCCGAGTGCCTCCCTGGCCGGCGCCAAATGAATTATCACTGCGGTGCTTCTGGGCTTGTGGATGATCGAAACCATCGGCGCCCAGCCCCGGCGGCTTCAAGATTTCATCGCCATCTGCGGGCACACCGTGTCTTTTAAGCCCGATTTGTACGCGCCGGTGGTGCCCGGCTGAAGATCGCGACCGACGACGTGACGAGCGACAACAGTACGACGAATCAGGAGAGTGCTTCTTGTAATGCCGCCACAGATTCCGTTCGTCAGCAGCGGGGGTCGTTTATTTGGGAACTAATTCGACTTCAATCGTCATTTCCTGCGAATCGCGCAGAACGCCCAATGCGGTTTTGCCGGAGCGGCTGGCCAGCTTGGAGGCAAACGCCGCCAACTCACCGACCGGCTCCCCGGCCATTGATAGAATCAAATCGCCATTGTGAAGCCCGGCCTTTTGCGCCGGCGAATCGGGGAGAACCAGCTGTACCAGCACCGCCGGCCGGTCGCCCAGTTTTGGCGCCGCGTGGCGGGCCGGATCGTCTTTATGCACTTCGGTGATCCGCACGCCGAGCATCGCCCGCCGCACGCGACCGAATTCGATAATCTGCTGCGTGATCGGCAGCGCCGTCGCCAGGCTCATGTATTGGCCGGCCCGGCAGAATCCGCTCACCTGCCCGTTTAATTGCACCACCAGCCCGTGCTCGCGCCGCCCGCCGGTCCAGACGCGCAGCTCCCAGTCCGAAGCGTCCGGCGAAAGGGTCATCACCAGATCGCCTTCTTCGGGCCGGGATTCGCTGATCGGCGAGGCCTTGAGATCGGCGCCTTCCAGCCGAAACACTGACAGGTTCATCTGGCTATCGGCACCGAGCAATCGCGCGCGCAGCGTCTGCTGGCCCACCCGGGCGATGATCGGTTGCTCGTCGGCGATGTTTTGTTCGACGTAAAGCGGAACCAGCACGTCCCCGCGGTCATTGAGCACCACGCCGGCCATTGCCAGCGTGGGGCGAACCGGGCACTCGGGCGCAATTTCGTGGGGGCCGGCGCTGATCGGCTGTGAACTCGGAACGACCAGCGCGTCGACCCGATGGGCATGGCCCTGACCTTCGTGTGCTAGTCGCCGGCGAAGCTCCGGGCTGAGTTCCGAGCCCCATTTGCTAAGCGGATTTTCCGGGTCAACAAACTGCTGCGCCACCCAGGCGGGCAGGGGCACTTCCACCAGCACCAGGCCGGCGCGGGTCTGCTGATAAAGACTGTGTACTTCCTGATTAAGCTGCCGGAGCAGCGGGCGATCACCCGGCGCGGCAGCGGGCAGCGCCTGCGCCTGCGCAAACCCCGCCAGCCCTGCCACCAGCAGGGCCGCAATCTTCAACACTGAACAATGACCTCGCCCTTGTTTCACGCTGCTAAATTCCTTGGTGTTACTGAGCATCGAGACGCCTAATCTTCATGCAATCAATACTCATGCGATACAAAATTGATTCGCCCGTCCTGCACTTGTTTCTGCTGGCTGTGCCATCGATCCCAGTCCTCGCGGAAACGTTGCGCCTTGTCGCGCGAATCAAACTGCTGCACGCCGATCACTTTGCCCGCCTCGTCGCTCAGCACCACCTGATACGGCTGGGCCGGCGCACCCGGCACGGCGCCGATGAACTCAATCGGCGGATTGGCCAAGTTATTGGCGACGGCAACGGTATCCGTGCCGGCAGAGGGAATGACCGCCGGCGGGGCCAGGCGTTGATGCGTGAGCCATCCGCTGCCAAAACCGATGACCAAAACCGCTGCGACCGATCCGGCCCATCGGGTCAGGCCCAGGACACGGCTGCGGACCATCAGCCGATGGGCGTCGCGGCGCACTTTGACGGCCAAACGGTCACCGATCGATTCGGCCGGCTCCAGCGCTTGCCATAGCCCCACGCGCACCGCCCGCTGCTCGCGCATTTCGTGCAGGCGCGCGCTCAGCAGGTCATTCTCTGCCAGCCGCTGGCGCAGGTCGTCGGCCTCGACCGGCGAAAGTTCGCCGTCCAAATAGTTTTCAAGACATATCAGGTCGTCGTCGTTTAACATTTGACGTATTCCTTCAATTTCTGTTCCAACTGCCTTCTGGCTCGGAAAATCCAGGTCTTGATCTGCGGAACCGATGCATTGAGCGTCTCAGCGATTTGTGCGTAAGACAGCTCTTCGTATTCGCAAAGGACCAAGGCCGCTCGGAAGTGCTCGGGCAGTTGGTCGATCGCCCGCCGAACCTGCCGAACCGTTTCATTCTCGATCATGCCCTCGACCGGGGTTTCCTGATCGCCCGGCGAATCGTCGGCCACCATGCCCATTCTGGGCTGGCGAAGCAGCCGCAGGGCTTCATTAACGACTGCCCGGCGCAAAAGTCCGCCCGGTTCGCGCCAGTCATAACGCGCTCGGTGCTGATACAGGTTCAGCAGTGCCTGCTGAACCACGTCCTCGGGCGAAAACCGATTGCCCACGATGCCACGGGCCACCGCCAGCAGCCGGCGCGAGTTCTGCTCTACCGCGCGATCAAACAGGGCTTCGGTCGATTCGTCGGTCACCAACTTAGTTCGGTCCTCAGCCATAACTAACGCGCCCCCGGGGGTAAAAGTTGCATTTCCGGGCATTACCGGAGCTTGTGTTTCAATTGTATTCATCGGGCAGACGCGCACCAATGATGCGCGCGAATAAACCCGGGCGGCAATTGACCCAAAATCAGTCCGCAAGGAAGCCCGACCAAACCAGCGATTTGAGTTTAATGGGGATGGCGGTGCTGAAGGATGTGCGGGCGCTCCAGGTCATATTTGAGCATGAGCGCTTCATCGGCAAGGAGTTGCTGGGTGGGGCCGTCGGCGACGATTCGGCCGTGTGCCATCACGATCACCCGCGGGCAGCGTTCGACGACAAGCTCCAAGTCGTGCGTGGCGATCAGTTTCGTCAATGGAATTTCGCCAAGCAATTGCTTGAGTTCTCGACGGCCGCGCGGGTCGAGGCTGCTGGTAGGTTCGTCCAGCGCAAGGATCGACGGCTGGCAGGCCAGCACGCCGGCCAGGCACACGCGGCGCTTTTCCCCGGCACTAAGGTGGTGCGGCGGGCGCTGCTCGAATCCGGCCAGCCCGACCTTGGCCAGCGCCTCGCGGACGCGTTGCCCGGTCTCGGCTGCTGACAATCCCAATTGCTGCGGGCCGAAAGCGACGTCTTCAAAGACAGTGGGGCAAAATAACTGGTCGTTGGCATCCTGAAAGAGCAGTCCGACGCGCCGGCGGATTTCGGGGAAGTGCTCGGGCGCGACAGGCCGATCGCCCACGTGCACACAGGCCGAGCCGGCGGGTCGCTCGGGCAGCAGGCCGTTGAGATGCAACAGCAGCGTACTCTTGCCCGCGCCGTTGGGGCCGATCAGGCCGACGCACTCACCCTCGGCAAGGCTGAAGCTGATCCCGCCCAGCGCCTCGGTGCCGTCCGGGTAGCGATAGTGCAGATCGCGCACGTCCAATGCCGGGGTCATTGCCACCCCCGGGCGCACATGGCGGCAAAAATGCGTTCGCCACGTTCACTGGCGCGGATAAAGAGCTGTCCGATGATCGTGGCGGTATTGCGCCACAGGGGCAGGCGCTTGTGAGCAAAGGTTCTCGCGGCGCGGGCCCGCTTCATACGAATTGATTCGTCTACCAGCACAAAAAGGTAGCGGTACATCAGCATGAGCGTGGTGATGATCAAGCCGGGCAGGTGGGCGCGGCGCAGGACGCGCAGGAGGTCTGAAAAAGGCGTGGTGTTTGCCAGCAGCAGCATGGCCAGAAGGCAGATGCTGGTGCGGGAGATCAGGAGGACGAAAACTTGCCATCCGCCGGATTGCAATAGCGACAGGACCGCCACGCCGACGACGAGCGGTTCGAGCAAAAGCATCCGCTGGCCCAGATAGCGCAGCGGAACCTGGCTGACCAGGGCAAGGACGATCAACAGCGTGGCCAGGGGTGCAAGCCAGATCGCATGTGCCCGCGGAAGCGTGACTGCGATGACGACGACCGCCATCGCGACCATCACCTTTCCCCCGGCCGGCTGGCGGTGCAGCGGGCTGTCGAGTCGACTGTAGCGATCGAGGTAATCGGCTTGCATGAGTTCCTGTGTCGCGGGGTTCCACGCCGTGAATCTTCAAAGCACGGGCTGGAAACCCGTGTCCGGCTTGATCAGGGGTCGTTTGCCGGCAGGGCTTTGGGACGTCGCGCGATCGATCCGGCAAGCATCCAGGCCAGGCCAAAGACGACGACCGTGCCGGCCACGCCGGCGATTGCTGTTGCGATCGCTTCGGAACTGATGCCGGGCATTTTGTAATCGACGATCGGCGCCGGTAGCGCAGGCGTCTCGGCGGCCTTGCTCCCAAATCCCAAAGCCCGCGCCGTCTTGTCCAATCCATCGGGCAAGGGAGAGGCAAACGGCGCGACGAACAGCGCCAGGCCGAGACTGATTAACAGACCGAAGGCGATCAGTGGGCCTATTCTTTCCTGCCCAAAGTCCGGCGTCGACGACGATGAGCTTTCCAGCAGCTCGGGCCGAGTCTTGGCGATCGCGCTGAGCACCAGCACGGTGATGATCGCCTCGCCAACACCAATCAGCGCATGCACGCCGGCCATCGCCGGAAAGACGAGCCGCCAGGTGATCGTGTGCGATGCCGCCAGTTCACCGGCGCACACGATGGAGGCGACCACCGTGCTGGTCCAGGCCGCCAGCGCCGCGCCGATCAGTTTGCCGGTCAAGCCGGCGCACATTCGGCTGAACAGGCGATAAATCACCCATCCCCCGACCCCGCCGATCAGCGCCATGTTGAAGATGTTAGCACCCAGCGTGGTGATCCCTCCGTCGGCAAACAGGAAGCATTGCACGAACAGCACCGACGAAACGACGATGACGGCGGCGCTGGGACCGAGGAGCGCGGCCGTGAGCAGGCCACCGATCAGATGCCCGCTCGTCCCGCCGGCCACCGGAAAATTGAGCATCTGGGCCGCAAACACAAACGCGGCCGACAGCCCCAGCAAGGGCATGCGGGCGCGCGGGAGCGAGCGCCCCACCTGCCGCAGGGCCACGCCCAGACCGGCCAAGGCCAGCGCGCCCGTGGCGACGGCGGTTTTCACGTCGAGAAATCCGTCAGGAATGTGCATGAAAACGTTCCTTTATTTCGCCTGGCCGAACACTCACGTCAGGCCGAGGGTGGCGGTGAGACCACGCCAATCTCCCACCCGTTTCGTACGGGCTGCAGCGTCCAGCCGGCCACGAAGGGGTCATTTTTTACTATGTCCGTATTGCCCGGCGCTTGTTTTCCATCGGGGCGATGTCTTATGCGATCCTAAAGCATACTCTGCCTTGCGGCGTGGTGGGGGTCAATGGAGAGTTGGATGGGGCGGGCACCGACCCCCAGCTTCCTGTCATACGCCGTCATGCGTCGCTGGGCAGTGCCCACTCTACAGAACCCATTTAGCGGTTGTGAGAACCGCGGGCGCGGGGGTGAGTCTGGAGGGGTCGGGGGAAGTTGGTGCGCTTTTGGGCGCCAAAAAGCGCACCAAGATTTGACCCTTTTGAAAAAATATTTTATTTTTTACAAACCCTGTATCAACAAGCAGTTAAATGAATTTCGGAGCACCCCGAGTTGCGCGAAAAAGCGCCAAATCGCGCAACTCTTGCCCTTAGGGTAAAGGAGTACAGTGATGACCAACAGACAGGTGATTGCCTTGATAGTCCGTTTAGCCGCGTGCATTTACTTCGCGGGGTTATCGCTCGGTGTTGGATCCCGCTTGGGGCAAGCGTCTGGCGAAGCCGGACCTCCACCGGGAATAAAGGAAAAGGCTCTGAAGGTGGCAGAGATTTTCCTCGCGACGCACGAATTATCCCGCGAAGCCGCACCTACACTCGCGGGTTTCGACCCATCGAAAATTTCGGACCCAGACTCTAATGCTTTGGATACCCGCAGAACCCGAGAAGCACCCCAAAGGGACCTCGTTGGGACCCCCTTTGGACACCATTTGGACCCCATTTTTACAGGAGAAAAATTCCGTAACATTATTGTTAACAAGGACTTACCGAGATTTATACGGGTGAGATCATCTCTGTTGGATTCTCGGAGGCGCTTCCCGAGGCTCGCGGACGTGCGGGACGCAAACCCGCGGTCGCTCGGGTTCATGAGGATGCAGGGCTTTTCGGGCGCTCGAAGATGCGTGAGGGTTGCGGGATCAGCGTCGATCCCATCGTGCTCGGTGGACCTTCCGTGTCCTGCGGACCCGGCTGAGTTTCAGGTGGTCTCTTATCGCGGGTTGCCTGGGCGCGGTGTTCTTCAGACGGTCTCCAGTGCCTGCTCCATCGCGGCGATGAGGTCGTCGGGGTCCTCTATGCCTACGGAGACGCGGATGAGGTCTTCGGTGATGCCGATGCGCTCGCGGATGTCTTTAGGGATGGAGAGGTGGGTCATGGTGGCGGGGTGTTCGATGAGGGATTCGACCCCGCCGAGGGATTCGGCCAGTGTGAAGAGCTTGATGTTTTCGAGCAGCGCAAAGGCTTGGGCCTGCCCGCCACGGATGCGGAAACTGAAGGTGCCGCCTGATCCGCGGGCCTGCCGGAGGGCCAGCGCGTGCTGGGGGTGACTGGGCAGACCCGGGTGCAGGACCTGGGCAATTTTGGCGTGCTTTTGCAGCCACTCGGCCAGCACCAGCGCGTTGTGATTGTGGGCCGCCATTCGTAGCGCCAGGGTTTTGATCCCGCGCAGGACGAGATAAGAATCCTGCGGGCCTGAACAGGTGCCCATGGCATTCTGGTGGAAGTAGATTTCGTCGGCAAGCGCGCGATCGGCAACGATGGCCGCGCCGCCCACCACGTCGCTGTGGCCGTTGAGGTATTTCGTGGTGGAGTGCATCACGATATCGAAGCCCAGGGCCAGGGGATTTTGGAAGATGGGTGAGAGGAAGGTGTTGTCGCAGACGCTGAGGACCGCGTGCTTGCGGGCGATTTCGGCGACGGCGGCCAGGTCCAGCAGGTTCATGAGCGGATTGGTGGGGCTTTCGGCCCAGAGCATGCGGGTATTAGGCCGGATCGCGGACTTGAGGGCGTCGAGGTCGCGCATGTTGACGAAGCTGACCTGCACGCCGTGGTTGGCGACGATGCCGGTGAGCAGGCGATAGGTTCCACCATAGAGATCGTCATGCACAAGGACGTGCTGGCCGGCCTTGACGATCGCCAGGACGGTGGCTTCTGCGGCCATGCCCGTGCCGAAGGCAAATCCGCGCACGCCACCTTCCAATTCGGCCAGGCAGGATTCCAGGGCCTTGCGGGTCGGGTTGCCCGAGCGGGAGTAATCAAATTCCCCGGGCTTGTTGACGCCTTTGAATGCGAACGTGGAGCTTTGATAGATGGGCGTCATCACCGCGCCATACGCCGGATCAGGCTTCTGCCCGGCATGGACACAGCGAGTGGAGAAGCTTGCATTGGCCGGCGAGGGCGTGTTTTTTTCGCTCATAAGTTCGGACAAGCGTATCAAGTCGCGCGGGATCGACCAAGCCAAGGCGAACTGCGAACGGATGACGGGCAAAACTGGGCCAACAAGGCGCTTTGCCGATTTTCTCCAAAAAGGGCTTGACGCGAGGGATAAACGTTGGCATAATCCTCCTCTCGTTAGTTCACTCGTCCCCGGTAGCCGCACTTGGCCACGGTGATTTGAACTGTGGCGGTTGTAAGAGTCGGTTACCGCTGGTTGCTTTAGCAACACTTTGAATTTCGGTAAGTCGGTCTTCAAGCGGTTCGAGTTCGTCTCGAAAGAGGCGAAAACGATTCCGGTTAAACTTGTCGGCTGAATTTGTCCGATAGTCATTGCCCGGGCAGAGTTAAGAACGGGTTTCGGGACGGGTAGGGAACGGTTAAAAAATTTTGTGGCCAGGGTGTTGACAGCCACGAAGTGAACGATACTATTCCCCTCCCCTGATCGGAAACGACTTGAGGTTGGAAAGAAACGACGGCGGGGAGAAACGATAACGACGATTGCGGCGAAAGCTGTGGTTGGCGAATAGCAACGAAAGTTGTGAATTGCTCTTTGACAAGTGAATAGTCGGATCGCCGCGAGGATGTGGGCTGAAGCGTCGTGTGTACATGACGGCTTCAGTGGGAATGAAAAACACCCTAATGTTTTTCAAACTCAAACATCTCTCGTGGTGCACGCAATAAAGTGATCTTCCTTGATCAATTTTTGTTTGAAATGCTCGGGACTAGCCTCCCGAGCAGCCAGTTAGAGATGTTTGAGCCTTGCACTCGTGAAGCCGGAGTAACATTCGGTGGATCGGGCTGACCCGATGGCCTTAGCCGGTGCATCGGGCAGTAACAGCCCGTCAACTTGTCTTAAGTTGATGGGTGAATCTTACTCATTTCGTGGATAAACGCGGTTGCGAAAGTATCAGTCTCGGTCAGCCAGCAATGGTCACACCGGGCATCAGGAACAGCCGTGCCTAGAAATTTAATTGAAGAGTTTGATTCTGGCTCAGCCTGAACGCTGGCGGCGTGGCTAAGACATGCAAGTCGTACGGATGTAGCAATACATCAGTGGCGGACGGGTGAGTAATGAATCGCTAATGTGCCCCGAAGTCTGGGATAGCCAGTCGAAAGATTGGGTAATACCAGATGAGACCACGAACAGGCATCTGTTTGTGCTCAAAGGGAAACCGTTTTGGGAGCAGGCGATTTTGTATCAGGTAGTTGGTAGGGTAATGGCCTACCAAGCCGACGACGCATAGCCGGACTGAGAGGTTGGCCGGCCACATTGGGACTGAGACACTGCCCAGACTCCTACGGGGGGCTGCAGTAACGAATCTTCCGCAATGCACGCAAGTGTGACGGAGCGACGCCGCGTGTGGGACGAAGTCCTTCGGGATGTAAACCACTGTCAGGGG
>JBBQSU010000031.1:0-29625 GCA_038234815.1 Tepidisphaerales bacterium
TTCATCTGGTTCGGGGGGCCGGGCAGGCGCCACCGCTGCTGTTTTGCGATTGGTGCGCTTTATGGCGCCAAAAACCGCACCAAAATTCGACCACTTCGAAAAAAAAATAATATTTTTTACAAATCTCTTATTCGCAGAG
This sequence comes from Tepidisphaerales bacterium, assembly GCA_038234815.1. GTDB lineage: Bacteria > Planctomycetota > Phycisphaerae > Tepidisphaerales > Tepidisphaeraceae > JBBQSU01. Next base: position 140 of record JBBQSU010000031.1, read on the forward strand.
ACTTAGGTGTATTTTACAGCACTCCAAGTTGCGCGAAAAAGCGCCAATTCGCGCAACTCTGCACCGTAGGGTAGAGGATTATATTTATGACCAAGCATCAACTGATTGGCTCGACTACCGTGTTAGCCGCTCGTGCGGCGTGGGCGTGTCCTGGAGGTGGATCCGGGCGGCGGCGATCATCCGGCCTCGCGGGACTTACAGACAAGGAGAGGCAGAACGCGCCGGAGGTGAAGGAGATTTCTTTGGCGCTACATGAACCGTTTGGCGACCCGGGACCTACAACCGAGAAGAGCCAGACCGCTCCATCGGTGACCGGGATTTCCGCGGCGATACACGAATCGTCGGGCGGAGCAGCAACTGCGGTTGCGGGTTTGGGCCGAGGCAAAATATGGGACCCAAACTTCAACGTTCTTGAGCCTCGCCGGGCACCATTGGAACCCCGGAGGGACCCGCTTGGGACCTCTTTGGGACCCCCTTTGGACCCCCTTTTCTCGCAAGAACTCGTCCGAATAATGAAAATTTGCCCGAATTTCGAAGAATCCGGCCGCAGGACGCGCCTCTTCATCATCGAATGTGTGTCCAAGGTGGCGAGAGTGTTCGGGCGCGGGCAGGTGAGAGGTTGGCCACGACGATACGGGAGGACTGCGGTATCGCGTGATGGACGAGTGGACAATTGCGAAATTCAAACGGGACGGAACTTCGGACGCGGCGGCTCTGAATTGATGAGCGGCGGTTGCCGATGCGTCGGTGACATAACCGGAGCATCGATCCGAGCGGTCCATGGGGCAAGAGGACTCTGCAACGAAAGTGAGCGCAGGCTTGCGGACGACGTAGGGACAACGATCAAGCGCGGGACATCGCCGTCCCTTTGTTTGGAATTTCGATCCCAGCCAGACGAGCTGGATAGAAGACGAGTAACGGCCGAACACCGCCGCCTCTGGAAGCATGGCATTTATTCATCGCGCAATCTTGAAATCCTGGGACTGACCGACAACGCACCGGGCAAGTTAGTGTGCCGGCATGGCCGAACCGGGCACGGGCAGCAGCGGCCCGGTAAACCAGTGTGTTTGCAGACCCAGCAGCACGGTCGCGACCGCCATCGAGGCGATCGAGACGATCACGCCGATCTTGAACCACTCGCCGAACGAAATCGATCCGTGGCCGCGCTTTTCCAGCATTCCCACCGCGATAATATTGGCGGTCGATCCGATGATGGTCATGTTGCCCATGAACGTCCCGCCGAAAAGCATCATCCAGTAGATCGCCTCGGGATACGGCTCGCCGGCGCTCAATCGCACGCTTTTAATCACGGGCATGAAGGTGGCGACCGCCAGCACGTTATCCAGGAACGCGCTGAGCCAGCCGGTCGCCCAGCCGATGATGTTAATCATCCAGAACGGGCTGTGGCCCGCACGCTTGAGCAGATTCTCGGCGATTACGGTCGTCACTTGCGTGTGTTCGAGCGTGCCGACGGACGCAAAGAGCATCATGAAGAAGGTCAGGGTCCACCAGTCCACCCGCCGTTCGACAAGCTCGCGGGCCTTTTCCCGCCGCAGCAGAAGAACGACGCTGCCCATAAACAGCGCCGCGCCGATCATCATCGTGCCTTCGTGCAGGCCCAGCAGTTTTTCGGTCAGGCCATGGGTGATCAGCAGCAGGATGGTGGCACCAAATACAATCCAGCAAACCAGCCGGCTTTGATCGACATCCAGGCCCGAAATTTCGTTGCTGGCCCCGTCGGTCTGATAGTAGCCGTCGTCCAGGAGTTCTCCCGTCGCGCCCGATGCCTGCCGCGTGGTCTTGCTGGCGATGGCGGTCGAATGCTCTGCCTCGACGGCAGCGGCAAAGGCGTTGAACGAATCGGCATACCACCAGCGGCAAATGCCATACACCACCACGTTTACCACCAGCGCGATTGGCGCGCTCCATCTCAAGAAATCTGCAAAGGAAAAGGGCGCGTTCAACGCGATCATCACGCCGATGGGGTTTCCGATTGCCGACATGCTGGAGCCGATATTGGTGGCGAACACCAGCATGATGACGAAGGGAGCGGGCTTCAATTTGTACTTGCTGGTCAGGTGCAGCATCGTGCCGGTCATAAAGAGGATGCTCGTCACCTCGTCGACCAGCGCCGCCGACACGGTTGCCATAATCATCAGCACCAGCAGCAACAGCCGCGGGCGTGGCCCGACGCGGGACACGATCCCTGCCACGATGTGTTCAAAGAATTGGTTTTCTTCGAGGAATCCGATGACCATGAACATGCCAACCAGGAAGATGATGACCTTGAGATTGGCTGCTTCGGTGAAGCCGTCGACGGTGAGCAGGCCGAGTCCCAACAGCAAAGCAATGCCCCCGAACGCAAATGCCAGGCGAAAATCACCGAAAAGGAGGGTGCCATAGATGAACATCGAGAAAATCGTGACGGACAGAATCTGCTGCAGATTGAAATTTACATCGGCCAGGCGCAACGCGAACATGGCCGCGACGGTGCCGGCCAGCAAACCGAAAAACTTAAGGGTTTTGTTCATTTTTTGGATCGCTTCTCGCCGGCCGATGGAAGCGCAACAAAGAGTGGCTCCGATCGACCTTGCGGGCCGGGAGCGGGTTGGTTGCAAGCAATGTAGCCCGCGCCGGGGTGGTTGTCACGCACGGAAAACTGAATTTGTCCACTCGAACACGGCAGGATTATGTCTTGGCGGGACCTTGGCTGCTGGCTTGTCTGGGGCATTTCGGAAGAGGATCGATACAATGGGGATGATGAGCGAATTGGAATCGCCACAGGAGGAAATGATCCGCCAGCAGATCGTAGCCCGTGGGATTGAGAACCCGGCGGTGCTGGCGGCGCTACGCGCGGTACCGCGCGAGCTATTTTTTGAACGCGAGCAGCGGGTGGAGGCCTTCGCGGATCAGCCATCGCCGATCGGGCTGGGGCAGACGATCAGCCAGCCGTACATTGTGGCACTGATGACGGATCGATTGGAGGTCGGGCCGGGACATCGGGTGCTGGAAGTGGGCACTGGCAGCGGCTATCAAACCGCACTGCTGGCGCGGCTGGCGAGTCAGGTCTACACCATCGAACGCCACAAGCCGCTGCTGGACAAGGCTTGGGAGCGGTTGATGCGACTGGACTTGCGGAACGTGCGTTTCAAACATGGTGACGGCTCGGTCGGATGGCCCGAAGCGGGGCCGTTTGATCGCGTGCTGATCTCGGCGGGCGCGCCGGCGCTTCCCGAGGCACTACTAAAAGAACATCTCGTCGATGGTGGGCTAGCGGTCCTGCCGGTCGGGCCGATGGACCGGCAAATTCTTGTGCGGGTGCGACGCAAAGGCAGCGGACTCGAATCAACCGACATCTGCCGCTGCCGGTTCGTTAAGCTCATCGGCAAATTTGCCTGGGCGGAGGAACAATGAAGTCGGTCTCCTCGACGATCTTGGATCGGTCTGCATATTCCATGCACAGCTGTTCATGGCCGCAGCACGCTCATCAGCAATTTGAAGCGAGCTTCGCCGGATTCGTGAGGGATTTCGTGTTTATGGAAAGGATACATCTCCATGGATTTTTCAGCGGTAATGTGATTATAAACCGCGAAGATGGTGCTGGGCGGACACACGTCATCCCAGAGGCTGTTGCTGACGACCGTTTGACAGCGAATCCATGGCGCGAGGTTCAGGTTGTCGCAGTAGCTCAGGGTCTTGAATGCGGTTTCGTAAAGCCCGGGAAACGCCCGGAGAAAATTGGTGATTTCGGGATATGGCCCGTTGCCAGTAATTTGAATTGCCCGGCGATAATCGCAAAGGAATGGGATGTCGGGCATGGCCAGAATGGGCCGATCCGACAACGCCGCCACGGCGAGGGTGATACCACCGCCCTGACTGCCTCCGCCGATGGCCAGACGGGTGTCATCGACTTCTTCACGGTTGGCCAGAAGCTCCAAAGCGCGCACTGCATCGGCATAAACGTAGCGATAGTAGTATTTTCGAGGATCACGAATTCCGCGGGTCATCCAGCCGCCCAACTGGCCTTCGGGTGTGATATTAGTGTCCTGCGATTGGCCGTTTTGCCCGCGACAATCCATGCTGAGAACTGCAATGCCCTGGGACGCAATCCCCAGCATATCGAGGGGGCGCGTCCCTCGTCCGCTATAGCCATGATAGAGGCACAAGCCGGGGAACTTTCCGCGTTCGGCAGGCCGAGCATACCACCCGGCAATACGCCCGCCTTCAAACCCGTCAAACCGGACGGCGAAGGCATCGACGGTCTTGGCACCGAGGTGATATGGAATTAACTCTGCATTCAGCGGCTGGTTCCGCGCTGACGACATGGTGCTTTCCCAGTACGATTCGAAATCGGCTTCGCGGTTCAGGGCGGGCTTATATTGCCGCATCTGTTCGAGCGGCATGTCAATCGACGGCATGGTAGTCTCCTTCGGTGGTCTGTGAATATCGTCAACGGCTAAACGCTCGAACGTACGCGCGTCGCGAAGAATTATCCTTTGATCGGGACCGGGTAACGCGGTTTCTTTCCTTCCAGTACGGCGACACAATCCCGCACGACCCAGCTCATGTTTTCCAACGCGGTGTTGGTGCGAGCGGCCAGGTGGGGTGTGAGGAGCACGCGGTCCAGCCCGAGGAGTGGGAAATCGGCCGGCGGCGGCTCGGGAGCAAAAACGTCGATCGCGCAGCCGTAAAGCTTTTGCGATCGGATCGCCTCGGCCAGCGCCCTGGCATCCAGCACTTCGCCGCGACTTGTGTTGATTAAAATGGAGGTGGGCTTGAGCATGGCCAGTTGTTCGGCACCGACAAGATTTTCGTTGCCGGCGCGCATGTCAACATGAATGCTGAGTATGTCGGCGGACCGATAGAGCGTGATTTTGTCGACGGGTTCGGCTGGAAAATCCATACCCGCCGATACGTCAAGCAGGTCGTTGTAGATCACCCGCATGCCGTAGCCGTTGGCGGCGATGTGGCCCACTCGACGGCCCACCCGGCCCATGCCCAGGATGCCAATCGTCAGTTCGTTCAATTGCCGTCCCCGCACGGTCTCGCGAATGCGCTTGAACTCCTTCGGCTCGTAGGCCTGATCCTTGAAGAAATTCCAGGGCCGCAATAATTGCAGGATATAGCCGAAGACAAAATCGCCCACGGCCAGCGTGTTGGCGTCCGGTGTGAAGACCACTTCAATCCCGCGAGCACGGCAGGCTTTGACATCGATGTTGTCTACGCCGACTCCTCCGCGCGCGATTACCTTTAGCTTGGGAGCCTTGTGCAGAAAAGCTTCGTTCACTCTTGTGTAAGTCCGAATCACCAAACCTTCTGCGCCGGCGAGGTGTTCATCAAACTTCGGATCGGTATGGCTGATTTCCACCACCCTTACCTGCTCTTTCAGCCACGCGAGCGGTTTCGGATCGGAGCCTTCAGTGACCAGGACCAGCGCATCTTTAATACCCATAGGTCGCGTGATTCTAAAGCCACAAGCGAATCGATGCCAATGGAGGAAGGTCGGTGCAGCATCACAGGGGACCGACCGTTAGCTGATTGCCCGGTTACGCAGTACGGGTGGCTTAGGATTTGGCGGGGCGTGTGGCCCTGCGGAGGAGTAGACTGCCGAGAATACCCGACAGGAGTGACGCTGCGAGGATGCCGATCTTTGCGTCCATGCGGAACACCTCGTTGGACGGGTAAGCGAGGTTGGTGACGAATAGCGACATCGTGAAGCCGATTCCACACAGAACCGCGACTCCAAAAAGGTGCGACCAGCTCGATCCGTTCGGCATTTTGCCCAGGCCAGACCGAAGCATCAGCCACGTGGCTGCGAGCACACCGACAGGCTTTCCAATCAACAGGCCGAGCAGAATGCCCCATGTGATATGGCTGCGAAAGCCCGCGTCGTCTCCGCCGGTGAACGTTACGCCGGCGTTGGCCAGGGCGAATAGCGGCATGACCAGAAAGTTGACTGGCTTCAGAATCGCATGTTCGACCCGGGCCAGGGGGGTTTGCACGCCCTGCAACATTTCTTCCATGGCATGAAGCAGGTGCCCCTGGTCCTTGGTGATTTTATTCGGTTCGTCGCGGGTTTCACGCTCGAAGCGATCGAGTAGTCCCCGGACCTGTTTGGCACAGGTTTGCTCCTCGATCTCTCGGCTGGCCGGGATGGTGAACGCGAGCATGACCCCGGCGATTGTCGAGTGGAGGCCGCTAAAATATGTGGCGAGCCAAAGCCCAACGCCGAGCAGCAGGTAAGGCCAGAGCCCGTGAACGCCCAGCAGGTTGATGACGATAAGCGCGATGAGGAAGCCGACGGCGACGATCATCGCGATAGTGGAAAGTTGATGCGTATAAAACAGCGCGATGACCAGCACGGCGCCGAGGTCATCCACAATGGCAATGGCCAGGAGGAACACACGGACGGACATGGGCACGGCGCGGCCAACAAGCGTGAGAACGCCGACGGCAAACGCGATGTCGGTCGCCATGGGAATACCCCAGCCGTGCGAACGGTCTCCACTGAAATTAAGGGCCAGGAAGATGCCGGCGGGGACAACCATGCCCCCGAGCGCAGCCGCAGCAGGAATGGCCGCCCGGCTCAGCGTGGCCAGTTCCCCCAGAAGAAGTTCGCGTTTGATTTCGAGTCCCACGAGGAGGAAGAACACCGCCATCAGTCCGTCGCTAATCCAGTGCTCGAGCGACATCTTTAGCCCGATGGAATCTGACCCAACACCAACCTTTGTGTGCCAGAACGCCGCGTAACTGGCGGCCCAAGGGGAGTTGGCCCATATCAGCGCCAAAACTGCGGAGATCATGAGCACCAGGCCGCCGGCGCTTTCAGCCGACAAAAACGCATGGATGGGCTGAAGCATCGGAGCCAGCCGCGACGGACGAACGTTTGGAACAGGATGGTTCATGGATCGCAATGTTATATTCAGACAGTCGCGCATCAGGCGATGCCGCTGCGTCGAATTCGCGAATTCCTTACGCACCCGTCGTGCCGGGCAACGAAGCAGCCCGGCCAGAACTGACCGGGCTGGATCGTATTACAGAAACCGCAGGACATTGCCAGTGACTTATCTGCGGGCTTGATCGTAATACCCGACGTAATACAGGAACCGGTTTTGGTTCATCACCGGGATATGCAGGTCGCGGGCCTTCTGGCGAAGGTCGTTGTAAGTTTCAAGCGCGGCTTGGGCGTCGTCACGGATTTTCAACTTGTTCGGGTCATTGAGTTCTTCGGCCGAAAAGCTTGGCACCGCCGGTTCCTTGCCCAGCACAACAAAATCAGTGTCAATCGTGATTTGATCGACGAGACGCCCGCCCCATTGAGTGATGAGCCGCTTAATGACCTCGGCGTCGGCGGGGTTAGCGCGACCGGTCTGGTTGAGATCGAAATTGCCATGAACCACGAACTGATACCTGGTGTTCTTGTCGTAGACAAGATTAACAAGGAGGTCGCCTTCACTGAAGACGGTGCCGGGGGTTACTTTAAGCACGCGGCACTCGCTGCTGGTCGACCCCACGCGAATGACTTCGACGCTGCCCTTGCCGACAGGCATGTTCTCTTCGCTGATGCCGTCGCCCATCGCCGGGACGCCTTCGCCTTTGTCATAAACCTGGAAGGTCAGACCCGGGCTGACCTGGTCGCCGGCACCGAGGTTGATATAGACGATGCCATTGCCAGCGATGCGAACGACGTTGCCATCGACCGCGCGGATGATGGGGCCGGAGACTTCCTGACGCGAACTGGCCCGCTGGGCGATCATCTTCTCGATCTGCTTCTTCAGGTCGTCCACTTCCCGCTGCTTGCCGGCAACGAGTTGTGTCGTCTTCGTGATTTCGTCTGCGGACTTATCACGCTCGGACTTGCGGGCCGCTTCGATCTCATCGATTTGCGATTGCTTTTTGGTCCGATCGGACTGGGCGTCGTTGAGTGTGTTTCCCGCCTGCACGCGGACTTCTTCTGTGGTCTTGACGGCCGAATCCACCTGGCCCTGCGCTCGGGCGATGGCGTCAGTGGCCGATTTCTTAGCCACTTCAACTTGCTTTTTCAGATCTGAAATTTCACCTTCGCGAGCCGTAATGGCGTTCGCAAGGTTGCCGATGGCCGCAGTGAGGGTATCGGTCGGCTGCACGATAGGGGGCTGAATTCCCTTGAGGGTATTGGCAGCGTTATTGAGCGCCGTGCTGGCTGCCCCAGTTGACTGCGAAGAATCCCCCGGGGCGATGAGACGGGCCACGGCGTCGCGCTGCGCCAGTGCCACGTTGATGGCTTTAAGGCCCTTGCCCTGAAACGCCGGGTCGTCCTTGGCGGCCACTCTCAGCTTGTCCACCTCCGAGTTTTGCAGATCGGTGACGCTGATGATCTCGGCATAGCGCTTATTCGTGTTGACGAGATTTTCGTCGGTCTTCTGCATCTCCACTCGGAAGTAGATCGCGAAGATGAGCGATGTCACGAACAGGATGACGAAAATGACCAGCGCGGTAATAAGCCCGGCCCGGGAACCTTGAGGGGATTGAACAGTGGCCATAGGGAAAGTCTCCAAGAACTAGAATCGGCGAGAGCGAGAGAAGCAGAAAGCCGAAGGTGGAACTCCGTATTCGCCTTTTTCAGTCACGGCAAGGCAGCATCGTACCTTTGTGAAGCCCGTAAGGTCAAGAAAGAGACGCAGCTTAGAGTAGCGTTTTTAAAGAACAGGATATCGGACGTGGGGGTTCGATCGGTGTGGCCAGAGGTCCAAATGAGCGAAAGTCGGTCATTAAGAAACTCCCAAGGCCCGACGAAGTAACTCGCCGGGCCTTGAGAGATGAAAGTGATGCGCCTCGAAAACTACCTAATCACGACTTCCTTACCGCCCGCGTCGGACGAGCGGTAAACGCCGTCGAGAATTTTCTGCACAGCCAGGCCGGCTTCACCGGGCGCGGTCAATTCGGTGTCGTTGAGACAGCCGTCGGCGAAATTGCGGAGCTTCATCTTAAACAGGTTGTTGAAGTTGGCATCGCCTGTAAATGCCGGGGTGCTATTCAGCATGGATCCATTGCGGTCACTGAATACGGCCGGGGGATCCCAGTTGGCCCCGCCTTTGGTGCCCATCAGATTAAAATTCCAGATGTCCTTTTCGATGTGGGCAGCGAAACTGGCTTCGATGTGCAGCACCGCGCCGGTTTCAAAGCGGATGGATCCGATAGCCAGGTCTTCGACGGTGTAGGTCTTGTAATCCCAGTTGGGCCACTGGCTGGTCACCTTGCTGGACTTATTGCCCAGGTAGGTCCAGATGTTTCCTGTCGCGGCCACGGGCTTGGGGCTGCCCATGACGTAGTGAGCCATTTCGATGACGTGAACGCCGATGTCGATCATCGGCCCGCCGCCTTGCAGCTTTTTCTGGCCGAACACGCCCCAGTTCGGGATGCCACGGCGGCGCAGCGCCTGGCATTTGACGAACATCACGTCGCCGTATTCACCGGCATCGGCCGCACGCTTGAGAAACTGGCTATTGGGGTGATAACGATACTGGAAACCGACGACCAACTTCTTCTTATTCTTCTTGCCGGCGGCGATCATCTTGTCGCATTCCCCGGGGTTCATCGCCATGGGTTTTTCCACGATGACGTGCGACCCGCTGTTCAGCGCGTCGATAGCTGGCGCGGCGTGAACGCCATTGGGCGTGCAAACCGAAACCGCGTCGGGCTGAACTTCCTTCAGCAACTGCTTCCAATCCTTGTAATTTCGCGTGACGCCCCACTTTTCTTCCATCACCTTCAGGCGCTCAGGAACAATGTCGCAGCCGGCGACGATTTCGACGTCGGGAAACGACTTGAGGGCCGTCAAATGGGTCTGGGCGATCCCGCCGCAACCAATGATCGCGACACGGAGTTTCTTGCCCGAATGGGTCTGAACGGATTCCATCGCGAGTGAATCGGTCGATACGCTTTTCTCTGCCATGATGAATGAGTCCTTAAAGAATAAAGGGTTAAATTTGAAAGCTATAGAAAGCTACAAGGCGATTATTTTCCTCTACCACAACTGAAACTGCAAGATGCGCGCAGTTCTGAAGTTATTTCGGATTGGGGACGAACGGCCCGCCACGACACTGCTTCAGGTAATTCATCGCATAAACTTGCCCGGTCATTTCCAGGTCGTCTCGGTAGACCGGATCGTGCCATCCTTCGATATCGATCGTACCGGTCCACTTATTCAACCGCAAAATGCTGATGACGTCGGTCCAGTTGGTGTCGCCAAAACCCGGCGTGCGATGCCATACATAAGGTACGCCCGACCGGATGCCTTTTTCCTTAATCACGTCCCAGGCGACAGTCGCGTCCTTGCCGTGGACATGGAAAATCTTCTTGATCCACTTGCGCAGCTGCGGAATCGGATCGACCAGGCTGACCAACTGATGGCACGGTTCCCATTCCAGTCCGAGGTTGTCAAACGGCACCTCGTTGAACATCATCTCCCAGGCCGTCGGCGCGTGGGCGATGTTCCATCGAACGTCTCCCCATGTCCCACCCATGTCACAGTTTTCAAAAGCGATTTTTACGCCCTGGTCCTGAGCGCGCTTGGCCAGGTCGGTCCAGACTTCCTTGAATCGCGGCATGGATTCGGGAAGGGGCTTGCCCTCGATCGCGCCAGCAAATCCGGTCACCAGGTTAGTTTTGAACATCTTCGCTGCATCGATCATCCGGCCGAAATCCTGTCGTGCCGTTTCGTCCTGAAGGATATTTCCAAAGACGCCCACCGAGCCGATCACCGCCTTGTCGCCGAGGCAGTCAAGGACCTCCTTGGCCGTGCGCTCGAGGTCCGTGTCGCCGATTTTCTGCCAGCAGGTGAGCGAAAAGCTCTCAAACCCGTGCGGTAGAATCTGCTTAAGGTAGTCGGCCCCTCGGGCCATGGGTGCAAGTGTGCCGATGCGAATATCTTGATGGTTTAGCATTCGATTCCTCTAATAATGTTTGCCATACGCTAGCGTTGCCGGCCCGCGGGTCAACGGTTCCTCATAAATCCGCACCAAGCAGGGGGGATCGAAAGAGTGGATGCCGGATCGGATCACGCCGATAATACCGTTTATGCCGCCCATTGATGTAAGTATCATCGTGCCCGCGCTGAACGAAGCGGATAACCTGGCCCATCTGGCCCCGCGGGTTCATTCGGCGATGGCCGGACGCCCCTATGAACTACTCATCGTCGATGACAACAGCCGCGACAACACGCCGGAAGTCTGCCGGAAACTTAGCGAAACCTATCCCCTGCGCCTGATCGTGCGAACCCAGCCAAAGAACGGCCTGAGCGGCGCGGTTTTGCATGGTCTGGCCGAAGCCCGGGGCGATTTTTTGGTCGTCATGGACGCTGACTTGCAACACCCGCCCGAGAAGTTGCCCGAGCTTTTGGCCCCGCTTGAAGCCGGATTGGCCGAGTTCGTCCTAGGCTCGCGATATGTCCCCGGCGGAACCACCGGCGAGCAATGGACGATCTTCCGTATGCTCAATTCCCGCGTGGCCACACTTCTGGCACGGCCGTTTGCCGGAAACGTGCGTGATCCCATGTCCGGGTTCTTTGCGCTTCGTAAATCCACCTTTGAGCGCGCCCAGCGTCTCACCCCGCTCGGATACAAAATCGGCTTGGAGTTGATGTGCAAATGCCGCGTGACGTCTGTCACCGAAGTGCCCATTCACTTTTCCACGCGAGAGTTTGGTGAGTCCAAACTCTCCCTCAAGCAGCAGTTCAAATATCTCGAACACCTGAGCCGACTCTACGATTTCTGCTATCCGCGGCTCTCGCCCATGTTTAAGTTCGCCGTGGCTGCTGGTCTGGCGTGGTTCGTCGGCGTGGCGATTTTCCTGATGATTCGGGCTACCGACCTGCCGCCGGCGCTTGCCCCGGTTGTCGGGTATCTCGGCTCGAGCGTCATCACCGGCGCCTTGCACGGCCGTTATGTGCGCACTCAGCGGGAGTTTCTCGTCCGCAACAGGCCCTGGTCCGATTTTATTCTTAGCTCCCTGTGCGAATGGGCCGCGTGCAGCCTTACAGCGATTTATATCGTCGATAGAATTCCCGATGTCCGAAATGCCGAACTCTTTCTCCTCCCGTTTTGCATCGCCATGGGCGTGCGTTACATTCTGCGTAAGGAGTTGCTGCTCGACGTTCGCGGGCTGCGCCGCGACATTCGCAAGGATGAGTTGACTTAGGCTCCCGTCGCTGATTTTAGAAACGCCATCATGCCCGACCTGCCTCAATCCAGTCTCGTAGCGCCGTCCGATCGCCGCTGGATCATCGCCGCGGTGGTGGTGTTTTCCGGCCTGTCGCTGTGGGGCGCGATTACCTCGCGGGCTTTTCTCGAAGCCGATTCCTGCACACATTATATGTACGCCCGCGCGGCGCTTCAGGATTCGCGGTACTGGCATTATCTGGTCAATGTCTGGGGCCGGCCGGTTTGCACGGGATTGTATGCGCTGCCCGCGCTGGTCGCCGGCCGGATGGGCGTGCGCGTCTTTAGCCTGCTCCTGGCGCTGACTTGCTCCTGGCTGGCTTACCTGATCGCCCGGCGGCAGGGGCGGGTTCGGCCGGTGTTGGCGATGATCTTCACCCTCGCCCAGCCGCTGGTCTTTCTCCATTCCTTCAGCGAATTGACCGAACTGCCCTTCGCGGCACTGCTGGTTCTGGGGTTCTGGGCCTATCAGCGGCGCTGGTGGGGTTTGATGGCGCTGGCGATCGGATTCACGCCTGCCAGTCGGCCCGAAGGCTTCGGCTTCCTGCTTTTGGCCGGCCTGGCGCTGCTTCTGCACCGCAGGGCCTACTGGCTTCCGCTTCTGCTTGCTCCGCTGGTAGCCTGGGACGTTTCCGGCTGGATCCTTTATGGCAAGCAGGTGCCATGGTGGATGTGGCTGATAAGCGAATGGCCCTACGCCGGCACCAGCCTTTATGAAAGCGGGCCATGGTATCACTTCCTACGGGCCATGCCTGCGGTGGTCGGGCCGTTTATTTTTCCGATGGTCGGAATCGGGGTCTGGCTGACGGTGCGCCGGCACATTCCACTCCGACGCGGCCGCGCGGAATGTGCTCACGCCCGCAGGGTCGACCTGCTCATCGCCATCATCCCGCTTTTGATCTTCGTCGGTCACAGCACCCTCTATGCCCTGGGCAGAATGGCAAGTAGCGGAGAGCTGCGATACATGATGATCGTTGCGCCGTTCTGGGCTTTGCTGGCTGCCGACGGGTGGACTTGGGCGATGGATCGGCTGAGCGTTGCGCAGCGTTATCGGCTTCGGGCTGCGGCTTTAGCAGCCTGCCTGCCCTTTGGCGTCAACCTCATCTACCCGGTCGTCCCGCTCAAATACATGTCCGACTGGGATCGCGCCGACCGCTTCGCCGAGTGGTATCGAGCCTCAGACGTCTCTAGCCTCTATCCTCACATCGCCGCGTCGCATCCGGGCATATTCTATTTTCTCGATCGTCCGGTAGATGCGCCCGACAACATTCAGTGGTTGAAGGAGACGCTCATGCAGGTCCCGGAAGGCACATTGCTTATCTGGGACCCGACGTATGGCATCTTCAATGCCGATCAGCGCCGTAAAGTCCCGCTGGCCGACATCTACCACGCCGGCTGGGTGCCCCTGTCCAATCCGCCTGCGGACATTGGCGAGTTCCGTTTCTTCCACAGCAAACCTACGCCGACGGGCGCGCCCGCTGCGAAATAAATTCTGCCACCGCCTGGCGTGCGTCGCTGTCAGCCATCTGTTTTGGCGGATGTTTCATCGTCCAGGCGCTGACGGCTTCCAGCGGGCCTGACACCCCGGCATCCAGCGCCAGCTTGCAGCATCGAATCGCGTCAATCACCACGGCGGCGCTGTTGGGTGAATCTTCCACACTCAACCTCAACTCCAGATTCATCGGCACTCCGCCGAAGCCAATGCCCTCGATGCGCAGGAAGCAAACCTTGTTGTCCTTCTGAAAGGCCACGAAATCGCTCGGGCCGATGTGAATATGGCCGGCGTCGATCGGCACTTGCAACTGACTTTGCACCGCATCGGTCTTGCTGAGTTTCTTGCTCGCCAAACGCTTTCGGTCCAGCATATTGAGGAAATCTGTGTTTCCGCCGGTGTTCAGTTGATAGGTGCTGCTGATTTTCACCCCGCGGTCGTCGAATAGCTTCGCCAATGTCCGGTGCGTGATGGTCGCGCCGAGTTGCGCCTTGATGTCGTCGCCGATACATGGCAGCCCGGCTGCGGCGAACTTCCTGGCCCAGGCCGGATCGGAAACAACGAAACACGGCACGCAGTTGATATACCCCAGCCCCGCCTCGATTGCGGCGCGTGCGTAAAACTCGGTCGCCTGTTGTGAGCCGACGGGCATATAGCTCACGAGGATTTCCGCGCCCGATTCGCGCAATGCCTTGACGACATCACACGCCGCCTCGGTGGATGGATCAAAACGCATTTCGGGCGGATACTGCGCCAGATGCTCGGCCACGCCATCGAGGACATTTCCCATCCGCACGATGGTTTGACTAGGGGGAATTTCAGGAAAAAACACCTGAGTGTTGTTGGGCAGTGCAAAAATTGCGCGCTCCAGCGGCTCATTCACCTTTCGCTTGTCGATATCAAACGCGCAGACCACCTCGATGTCCCCGGCGCCCCATTGACCGATGGTTGGGTTCATCAATCCCAATTCCGTTCGGTTTTGGCGATAAAAATGGATGCCCTGCACCAGCGAGCTGGCGCAATTTCCAATCCCTGCAATAGCGATTTTGATTCGTTCGGACATAACAAAACTCTTTACTCTACAGGCCCCAGCAGCGCCAACAATTCCGAGTTTCCCTTTTGCCCTTTGATCGGGCTTGGCGTTTGTTCGACGATTCTCAGCCCCGTAGCCACGATGTCCGCCTCCACGCGCGCTAACACCGCGTCCCACGCTTCGTCGCGCAGCACGCCCTGACGAAGCTCCTCCTTGGACGCCTCGTAATGTGGCTTAACGAGCGTGACGATCTGCCCACCGGGCGCGAGCAGCTTGCGGGCGTTGGGCAAAATGTGCCGCTGGCGCGTCCAGGCAACATCGATCACGACCAGCATCACCGGCTCGGGAACAATGACGTGCATTGCGTTGGTACGCTCCATCGCCACCACGCGCGGATCGTTGCGGAGTTTCCATTCCAGCGCGCCATAACCCGTATCCACCGCATACACCTTGGCCGCGCCGCGTTGCAACAAGCAATCGGTAAACCCGCCGGCGTTGCAACCCAGATCGGCACAGGTTATCCCTGAGACGTCCAGTCCAAACGTAGCCAGCGCATGTTCCAGTTTAATACCCGCCCGAGAAACAAATGTCGGCATGAAATCCTTGTCTAAATCGGTCCGACGACCGTAATTATTGCTTCGTCCGATTCCCCAACTAAACTACCATGCCGAAGCCAAAGATGCTGCCGTCGCAGTCTAGGGCATAAAAAAAGCGGCTCGGAACGTCGCAGAAGTTACGCCAGCGCAATGAACGCCGCCGACGGATTGGCCTCAAACTGGCGCAGGACTGCCACTTCGGAGCGGGGCAACCTTGCTACGCCACGCGTCAGGCAGTTGCTCAACCTGATCCAAACCACCTTTGCCGGCTGTCCGAGGAGCAAAGCACGCGGTTGAAAGTCCATGTGCTCCGACGCAATGACCAGTCCGTGAGCGGCCGCGTACGACCCAACCACCGCATCGGTAGCCTTCGCCAATCTCACATCCCGGACATGCGCCGGGCCTGGAAAGCCGCAGTCTAATCGCGCGGCCAGCTTATGTGATAGGTACTGCTCAAAGAGGAGCTTCATGCCGCAGGGCCCTTCCAAAGCCGACGTTCGCCGTCGGCCTCATCCCCCGGCGAGGTATTCCAGCACAGCCGGCACTGTCATGCGCAGCCCGCGAACGCAAGCCTGTCCGCTTCGTTTTTCCAGCTCGATCCTGATGATCTGTTGGTAAATCTCCGCTAAGGATTATGACGAGCGACATCGGCGCGTCAAGAAATCTCGCTCTCCTATTATAGACGGCGCTCGGGCACACGCGTTAAGCCAGTTATGCCGGATAGCGAGGGCCTATTCGTCCACCGACTTTTTCTTTTAGTGGTATGGGGATGCCAGTCGAGGCAGCAAAACCTCAAGCCCGGTTGTCCTTGGAATTGTTCCATCGTCGTTGCCGCGCAGCTTTGCACATCTCCCGCCGTATCCCTAAAATCGGCAGGCTGTTATGTCAAAGACCTTCTACATTACCACGCCGATCTATTATCCCAACGGCGAGCCGCATTTGGGTCATGCCTATACCACCCTCTGCGCCGACGTGCTGGCCCGATATCACCGGCTGGCCGGGGACAGCACATGGTTTCTGACCGGCACCGACGAACACGGCATAAAGATGGTCAAGACTGCCAGCGAGGCCAACATTACCCCGCTGGAACTGGCCGACCGCAACGTCGCGGTGTTTGAGAAGCTTTGGAAGGAACTGGGCGTCACCCACGATGATTTTATTCGGACCAGCAGTTCGCGGCATAAGTTGGCGGTGCAAGAGATCGTCCGACGATTGCAGGACAAAGGCGACATCTATCTCGGCAGTTATGAGGGGTGGTATGACGAGGGGCAGGAAGAGTTCGTCACCGAAACCGAGGCCAAGGCTCGGGATTACAAGAGCGCGATCAGCGGGCGACCGCTCGTGCGATACAAGGAACCCACTTACTTTTTCAACCTGAAGAAGTACGTCGATCCGGTGTATCAAGCCATCGAATCGGACCGGATTCGCGTGCGGCCCGAAGCCCGGAAGAATGAAATTCTGAGCAAGTTAAAAGGGTGGGATCAGGACCTGTCGATCAGCAGGGGATCACTGAAATGGGGCATCCAAATGCCCAGCGATCCCGAACACGTGCTTTATGTCTGGATCGACGCGCTGAGTAATTACGTGACCGCGCTGGGATATGCCTCTGCGGACATGCTGAAGTTTGAAAAGTTCTGGCCGGCCGATGTGCAGCTCATCGGCAAGGAAATCCTCTGGTTTCATGCGTTCTATTGGCCGGCGATGCTCATGAGCCTGGGCGTCGAGCTTCCTCGCCTGCTTTTTGCCCATGGCTGGTGGACCAGCGATGGCAAGAAGATGAGCAAGTCGATGGGGAATTTCATCGACCTGACCCGGCTGGACGACGTCTGCAAAAAGTATTCCGACGACGCCCTGCGGTTTTATATGCTCAAAGCCGCGCCATTTGGGAGCGATCTGGATTGGAACGACAACGATTTCCTTAAGAATTTTAATGAGTTGGCCAATGTGGTGGGCAACTGCCTGAACCGGACGATCAAAATGATCGGCAAGTATCGGCAGGGCGTGATTCCCGGTGCGGCCGAGCCTGCGGAGATCGATGCGCCCCTTCGGGAATTGACCCATCGGCTCGGGGCTTCGCTGGCCGGTGCCTACGACCGCATCGCCCTTCAGGAATGCGCGAGTTTGCCGGTGGAGCTGGCCCGGGCGGCTAACGTTTTCATCGACCAAACGGCCCCGTTCAGCCTGGCCAAGGACCCTGCCAAAGCCGCGCGCCTGGACACCGTGCTGAATTTCTCAGCGCAGGCGATTTATGCCTCGCTGGTCGGCCTGCTGCCGATTCTGCCGACGAAGGCCGCCGAAGGATTGCGCCAACTGGGCGCGGACATCACCGGCAAGACGATCCCGGAGCTTCTGGCCGCGGGGCTGCGGGCGGGCCAGAAGGTGGGCGATGGCGCTCCGCTGTTTCCGAAATTAGACGAGCGGAAGTAAGATGGCCACCAGCACAGAGCAACCGTGACCGCCGAAGACATGCGGCAGGATTTGGAACGCTCGCCATTTGTGCCCATCAGGCTGCATCTGGCCTAGCGGAAAGACCATTGATATCGAGTACGAAAATTCCGCGTTTGTGCGTCAGAATACACTACCGGTGGTGCATCGACTGGCTCCGTTCGCGGCACAGATCGGCGACTACGACGTTGTGGCGTTGCGATTGATCGAACGGATTGAACAATTGAACTCTGCCGCCTGATGACAGGTCGGCGAAGGCTTTTTTCTGGGCGGTTGGCCCTTGGATGACAGCAATATGAATGACAAGATTTTCAAAGCTTATGACGTTCGTGCAACCTATCCGACGCCGTTGAACGAGGAAGCAGCTTGGAAGGTGGGCCATGCCACGGCCCAGTTTTTGAAGCGTTCGCGGCAAAATGTTGCCGGCGAGCAGAAGGTGAAACTGGAGAACACGATCGTGGTGGGCCGCGACATGCGCCCGCATTCGCCGGACCTGGCCAAGGCGCTCATTGACGGCATTCGCTCGGTGGGCATGAACGTGATCGATGTCGGCATGATCGACACGTCATTCATTTACTTCGCGATCAATCATCTCGATGTGGTGGGGGGTATCCAAACGACGGCATCTCATAACCCGATCAACTACAACGGCTTTAAGATCAGCGGGCCAAAGGCCAAGCCCATCGGCTCGGCGTCGGGGCTGGACGACATCAAGCGGATCGCCATGACGCTGCGCGTCGGCGCGACCGGTGAAAAGGGCAAATACGAGGAGGTCGATCTCTGGCCGCAATACAAAAAGGAAGTGCTGAAGCACCTCGATCTGAAACGCAAGTTGACGGTCGCCATCGACGCCAGCAACGGCATGGGTGGCAAGATGATCCCGGCAGTCTTTGGCGGTATTCCCAACCTCGAGATCGTTCCGATTCTGTTTGAGATCACCGGCAGCTTCACGCACGAGCCAAACCCCCTGGTCGAATCTAATCTGGCCATGCTGAAACAGAAGATGACCGAAGTGAGCGTGGATTTTGGGGCATGTTTTGACGGGGATGCCGATCGCTGCATGTTTCTGGACGAACACCGGCAGCTCATCGGAAGCGATATGGTGACAGCGCTGCTATCGGAGGATTATCTCAAGCGGCCTGAGAACAAAGGAGCCGCAGTAGTGTACGATCTGCGCTCAAGTCATGTGGTGGCCGACGTGGTGAAGGCCGCGGGCGGGGTGCCCATCCGCGACCGTGTCGGCCATGCCTTTATCAAGAAAACGATGGCGGAGAAAAAAGCCGTTTTCGGAGGGGAACTCTCCGGGCACATCTACTTCCGCGACTACTATTACGCCGATTCCGCCGCGATCGCCTTTGCCCGAATGCTGTCGATCCTGAGCGCACAGGACAAACCCCTGAGCGCACTCATCAAGCCGTTTCACAAGTATTGGCAGTCCGGCGAAATCAACTTTCAGGTGGAAGACAAGGAGGGCAAAATCCGCGAGCTGGCCGAACAGTATAAGAAAGGTCAGACCGATTATCTGGACGGGATCACAATCGACTTAGGCGACTGGTGGTTCAACGTGAGAAAGAGCAACACCGAACCCCTATTGCGATTGAATCTGGAAGCATCATCAAAGCAGGAATTGGAAGAAAAACTCAAAGACCTGATGCTAGTCCTTGGCCACCCGCACGAAGGGCACTAGGCCGCTGCGGGGGCGCAATCTATGGACAAGGAGTAAAGGGTGCATTCGTGCGTTGAAGGGACGATGCACTCGCAATGGAATTTCGCGCCCACCTATTACTAAAACTCCATATCCGAGAGAATGGGCTTTAGAATTTTTCCCTGCCTGGCCTAAAACCCCGAGCGCTTGAACTGTTTTTCCAGGTCGCGCAGGGTCAGGCGCAGGGTGGTCGGACGGCCGTGCGGGCAGTTGCTGCTGCGCTCCACAAGTTCGCGCCGCGCCAGCAGGGCTTCGATCTCGGCCCGTGACAGGGGATCACCCGCTTTCACCGCCGCCTTGCAACTCATCATATCCAGTAGCTCATGCAGCAGTTCCTCCTCCCGCAGGTCCAGCAGTTCCTGCTCCCCGCGATCAAGGATGGCCTGCACAAATTCACTCGGATCCAGCTTCTCCATGAAACTTGGAAATGACTGAATCGCCAGGGTCGCCGGTCCGAAGGCGCTGACGTCAATTCCCAGCTTGCCTAGCAAGGCCCGAATTTGTTCCAGCATCGCCATCTGTCCTTCAGAGGCGTTGAGCGTGATGGGAATGAGCAGCCGCTGGGCTTCGAGCGGCCCGCGCGTGACACGCGCCAGCAGGTCTTCAAACAAGATGCGTTCGTGCAGCGCATGCTGGTCGATGATGACCAGCCCGTCTTCGCTTTGGGCGACGAGATAGGTGTTGTGAAGCTGGATCGCCGGGACGGTGACGGGGGGAACTGCTTGCGCGTTTGCCATATCGGGCATCGGCGCGCTTGTTGATAGTGTGCTATCGTCCGACATTCCCTCCGCCGGCGCGGTTGAGATTTCCGATCGGGGCGGTTCGTCACCATAAATAGAGGTGGCAATCATAGCCGGCCCGGGTGGCGAATTCAGAAACGCACTTAGATAAGGTCGAGCGGGCGCAAAGGGCAGAAACGCGTCGGTCGTTGTTGAACCGATGGGTAGGCCGCTTGGTCCTTGACGGAAGAAATCGGCCAGGCGATGCCGCAATTCCTCGCGTGGCAAATCCGTATGGGCGTCGGTGCGCATGGGCACGGCGCTCGGGGTCAGATCGCTGCCGAGGAGTTTTTCCCGAATCCCGCTCAGCACCAGTCCATGAATTCGCCCGCTATCCTTGAAGCGCACCTCGATCTTGGTCGGATGGACGTTTACATCGACATCCGTGGGGGGAATCTCCAGGAGCAAAATGGCCGCAGGGTGCCGGCCCGGCTCGCACAGCCCGCGATAGGCCTCGCGCAGGGCGTGTTGGATGAAGCGGTCACGGATATACCGGCCATTTAGGAACAGGTATTGGTGTTTGGCCACCGGGCGGGCCAGATCGGGCAGGCCGATTACTCCGCGAATGCCGATCTCGGCGTCACGCAGCTCCAATGGCAGCCGCTGCTCATGAAATTCCTCCGGCCAGGCCGCCAGCAGTCGTTGTTCAAAACCGGTCGCGGGCAGTTCCAAGGTCAGCCGGTCGTTGTGGCGCAGTTTGAAAGATACCTGCGGATACGGCATCGCCAGGCGCATCGTCATGTCAGAAATGTGCCCGAATTCGGTGGACACGCCCTTGATGAACTTCCGCCGGGCCGGGGTGTTGAAAAAGAGGTTGCGGATTTCGATGGTGGTGCCCACATTGCCGGCCGCCGCCTGGGGCTGGGTCATGTCACCCCCGCGGTCGAAAATCTCCCAAGCCGCCTGCGATTCTCGCGTGCGTGACAGCAGCCGCGCATGAGAGACCGCGCCGATGCTGGCCAGCGCCTCCCCGCGGAAGCCCATCGTCGAAATATTGAACAAATCCTCGTCGCTGAGCAGCTTGCTGGTGGCATGAGGCGCAAAAGCCAGGGGGAGTTCTTCGACGGGGATTCCGTTCCCGTCGTCGATCACGCGGATCAAGGCCCGCCCGCCGTCCTCGATTTCCACGACGATGTTGGATGCCCCGGCGTCAACGGCGTTTTCCACGAGTTCCTTTACCACGCTGGCCGGCCGCTCAATCACCTCGCCGGCGGCGATACGATTGACCAGGGACTGTGAAAGTTGATGGATCGACTTGCGGTTCATATCGAAAGGGGAAGTATACCGATCTGACGCCAAATCCCTATTGCGACGCGGCCCTGCGTTCCTCCGGCCCGGTCATCAGTCGGCTCGACTGGGCTGTTGAAAACCTGTGAATTGCTTGTGTTTGTACAACAGTCGATTAAACTATCACCCACTCGTTGGATCAGTCTTACCGGTCAAGGAGGACCGTCACTCATGCGTCTGAAGAAACTCATCGTCCAGGGCTTCAAGAGTTTTGCGGATCGTACCGAGTTTGTTTTCGATTCACCTATCACGGGGATTGTAGGTCCGAACGGGTGCGGGAAGAGCAACGTCGTGGATGCCTTTAAGTGGGTGTTGGGCGAGCAATCGGCCAAGAGCCTGCGTGGCGAGGCCATGCTCGACGTGATCTTCAACGGTTCGTCGTCCCGAAAGCCTTCGGGCCTGTCTGAAGTCGTGCTGGTGTTTGAAAACCCAAAGCGTGCCGACGATACGCGGGCGCTGGCGTTGGATTTAGATGAAGTCGCGGTCGGACGCCGGCTTTTTCGAGACGGCACCAGCGAATACCAAGTCAACAACAATCCCTCGCGGCTTAAAGACGTGCGCGAATTGTTTCTGGATACGGGCATTGGGGTGGATGCCTATAGCGTGATCGAACAGGGGCGGGTTGCGGCGCTGCTGGACAGCAACCCCGACGAACGCAGGGCGATCTTCGAAGAGGCCGCGGGGATCAGCAAGTACAAGGTCAAGAAGAAGGAAGCTCAGCGGAAGCTCGAGAAAGTGGACCAGAATCTTCTGCGCCTTAATGACACGGTGGAAGAGGTGGACCGCAGGCTGCGCAGCGTGAAGGTGGCTGCGGGCAAGGCCCGGAATTATCAGGAATATGCCAATCGCCTCAATGACCTACGCCTCAGCTACGCGCTCCAAGAATACCACATTAATTACACGAAACTGACCGACCTGGACAAGCAGCGGGAGGACGCGCAATTTCGGCTTGATGATCTTGGTGGAGACCTGGCTAAACAGCAGAACGACCTGGCCACCAAGCGGCAGGATGTGGAAGCGCTGTCGGAGTCGCGCCAGCGATACGAGTACGAACTGGTGCAGGCCCGGGCGGCGGTGCAGTCGGCGCAGCAGCGACAGAGCTACGCACAGCAGCAACTGGGCCAGATCGCCGAGCAGTTGGCAACCTGTGAGCACGACCGAGCCGAACTGGCGGCCAAGCTGGCTGCGGTGACGCAATCCCTGGAAATCGAAACGCAAAACCTGGTCGCCTTGACGCAGGCGGTCAATGAACATCGCCAGCAGATCGAGCAAAAGCAGCAGCAGTTCCGGGATTTGCAGTTGCAGCTCAATCAAGCGGCGCAGGATGTTGAGCGGAACAAGCAGGCGGTCATCGACTTGATGCGCAAGCTGGCGCAGGTGAATAGCCGACTGGGGGCCATCGAGATCGAACGCAGGAATATCGCCAATCAGCAGACGCGCCTGGCCGACCGCCGGCGCGTGGTGCTGGCCGAAGCCGAACAGCTCGACGCCCAGCGCGTTGAACTCAAGGAAAAACTCCAAACTGTCCTTAACCAGCAGGCCGCGCAGCAGGGGCAACTGGAAGAAAAGAAAATCGAAGCTCAACAGTGGGGCAAGCAGATTGCCGACATCAGCCAGATGCTGGGCGCGGCCCGCGAGCATCGCTCGGGCCTGATTTCCCGACAAAAACTGCTGAAAGATCTGGAGGCCAAGCGCGAAGGCGTCAGCGAAGGCGTGAAATCGGTACTTCGCCAGCGCGAGCAGAAATTCAATTTCATCCGCGGGTTGGTGGCCGATCTGTTGAGCGTGGACGTCGAACACGCGCATGTGATCGAAGCTGCACTCGACGGCCGCGATCAATGGCTGGTGGCCGATTCGCAGGAGGCCGTGCAAGCGGCCCAGGCAACGCTGGCGGTGCTTGAGGGCCGCGTGAACATTATTTGCGCCGATCGGGTCGATAGCGGCGCGGTGTCGCCGCTGGTGGTAGCCCTTCCGCAGGGCTTGCTGTCGATCGAATCGCCCGGCATGGACCTCGAACCGCAGCACCGAAATGACCCGCGAGTATACGACTGGAATCAGCACGAGCAGGAAATTCGACTGGCCATCGACCTGGTGCGCTTTGGTGAGGCCGAAGCCCCGCTCGTTCGCCATTTGCTCGGAAAGACCGTTGTCGTCGATTGCCTGGCTGATGCGATTGCCCTGCATCGCGCCGGCCCTGGCGGCTGGCGATATGTCACCCGACAAGGCGAGGTGATCGAGCGCGACGGCACGCTTCGGGCCGGCCCACTGACAGCGGCGATGGGGCTGCTGTCTCGCCGATCGGAACTGGAAGCGCTGGACCAGCAGATCGCTGAAGTTGATCGTCGAATCCAGTTGCTCTCCGGGCAACTCACCGAAGGCAACGCGACCGCACGGGCGCTCGAAGAAGACCAGAACACGCTGCGTAATGGGATCTATCAGTTGAACGCGCAGAAGGTGGAACTGACCAGCAAGGCGGCTCAGATCGACGACAAGATCATCTCCCTCCGCCGCGAACAGCCCGTCCTCGACCGTGAGCTCGCGTCGCTTCTGGATCAAGTCGGCCGTCTTAAAGGCGAAGAATCGAAACTGACCGAAAGCCGGGCAACGATGGATGCCGATCAGGCCGAGCGGCAGAAGAAGATCGAGGAATTGACCAGCGCGCAGGCGCACATTAGCGATGAAGTAAAGCACCTCGGTGAATCGCTTACCAACGCCCGTGTGTTGCTGGGGCAGGTGCAGGAAAAGCAA
The DNA here is from genome assembly GCA_038234815.1 of Tepidisphaerales bacterium. Taxonomy (GTDB): domain Bacteria; phylum Planctomycetota; class Phycisphaerae; order Tepidisphaerales; family Tepidisphaeraceae; genus JBBQSU01. The sequence continues at coordinate 24,422 of JBBQSU010000031.1, forward strand.
TTGGCCTGCCAGCAGGAAGTGCAGCGTCAGACCGGCGCCCGGGCCGAGTTCGGGCAGCAGATTGAGCGACTGGAGCGCACTGCCGCGACGATCGCTGCCAAGCGCATCGGGATCGAGCGCGAGTTGGAATCGGCCCGCCACGCCGAAGCCTCGCTGGAAGAGAAGCAGAAATCACTTGCCGGACAGATCGAGTCAATTGCCGCGAAGCTGACCGACGCTGCGGGGATGGCGCAGCAGCTTCAGTCGGCTGTAGATCGACTTCGGGGCGAACACGCGGAAACCGAACAGGAGCTGCACGCGTTGGAACTGCGCGTCAGCGAACTGCGCGTGCGATTGGAAGGCCTCGTGCAGCGGGCTACCGACGAAATGCAGGTTGACCTGCCGGCCAAGTATGCCGAGGCATTTGAGGCTCGTGAAATGGATTGGGATGCCGTGGCGGCCGAGATCAAGGAGCTGCGCGAGAAAATTCAACGCCTTGGCAACGTCAATCTCGATGCGATCAGTGAACTGCAAGAACTGGAACAGAAGCAAGCATTCTACGCTACGCAGCTTGCCGATCTGGCCTCGGGCAAGCAGCAGCTTGAGGCGATGATCGAAGAAATCAACCGCGAAAGCAGTATTCGTTTCGAGCAGACGTTCAACACCGTCCGCGAGCATTTTCAGGCCATGTTCCGCAAGCTTTTTGGCGGGGGCAAGGCCGATATCATTCTGGAAATCGAGCCGGAGGAACAGGCCCCGTCATCCGACGCGTTGGCGCAGTTGCCCGACGGCCAGTTGATGGCCGAAGGTCAGACCCTGGCTCCGAAAAAGAAAAAGCGAGACATTCTTGATGCCGGCGTGGAGATCATTGCCCGCCCGCCGGGGAAGCAGCCGGCCACCATCAGTCAGCTTTCGGGCGGGGAAAAGGCCATGACCTGCATCGCCTTGCTGATGAGCATCTTCAAGAGCAAACCCAGCCCGTTCTGCATTCTCGACGAAGTGGATGCCCCGCTGGACGAGGCGAACAATCAGCGGTTCGGCCTCATCATCCAGGAATTTCTGGCCATGAGCCAGTTCATCATCATCACTCACCACAAGCGCACCATGCAGATTTGCGACGTGTTGTATGGCGTGACCATGCAGGAGCAGGGCGTGAGCAAACGGGTCGCGGTCAGGTTCGATCAGGTGGGCAATAACGGGCAGATCAGCCAGGCGGCGGTAAAGACGCCCGAGCCGGCCGAAATCGTCGCGGCTTAAAGTTGCCGGTGGTCGCAATCGCCGGGAAGCGGTTCCCGTCCACCCTTGCCGAAAGTCCGCCTATCGTTGATATTGCCTTGAGTTGGGATTGTCCGGAGCGGACAGATTTCCATCCCGTTTAACAAGCTTTCTAATGCCGCGAGTTTTCTATCCTCTCCTGGCGCTGCTTCTGGCCGGTGGGGCGTTTATTGTCTATTGGTCGATGCAGCATCCGGGCGCATTGGCAGATGGGAGCAGCACCACCCAGCTTGTTGTCCCGGGTAAACTTGGCTCGACCACCGGCGAATCGATTATGGGGCTGACGCAGCGGCCCTGGTCGAAGCAATACGACGCCCAGCGGCGATTGGTCAGCCAGTTCCGTGCTGAGGATGTTGTCCCCCAGGCCGATGGTTCATATCTCGTCGCCGAACCAGAGATGATCTTTCATCTTAGCGGCGGACGGCGGCTGCACCTCCAGGGTCGCAGAGGGGTGATGTTCAACGATAACCCAAGCACTTCGCCACTCCCCGGTTCGCTACAACAGCCGACGCGCGGGCAGCTATTCGATGTCACGATCCGGCTGATGTCCGGCGAGATCGATCTTTCGCCGGTGATCATGCGCATGAATAATGCCGTGTTCGATGCGCAGTTGCTGCATGTATACACCGATTCGTACAAAGACCCAATGACCGGCGAGATGCTGGCGGGAGATCAGGTGCCCGTGACCGTGCGGGGGATCGAGGCTGATTTTGATGGCCGCGGGCTGGAAATGAACTGGAACGACCGCGACCGCAGGGTGCAGCTCTTGGAGATTGCTCACGGCGGGCGGGCCGTGCTGAAGCGCTCTGCGAGCGTGCTTTCAGCCAAGCCCGCCGCCGCCCGAGGCGCTAGCGCCGTGCCCGCCACGGACGCGGCAACACCACAGGCCATCAACACGACTGCCGAGGGGGGTCCTGCGGCTGCCGACAAGCCGGCAGAAGCGATCGTCATCTATCGGGCGACTTTTTCGGACAACGTGCGCGTTTCGCAGAATGACAAAAGCCTGATTGTGGCCGCGGGGCTGATGGTGGACTATGCCACGGGAGGTGCGCCGCTGCGTCCCGCTGCTTCAACAACCGTAAGTTCCCCGTCGCCCGCGCCAACATCGCAAGCGGGGAAGTCGTCAACGGAACCGGGCACGCCTCAATCGCCGGCCGGCCTTTCCCCGGCACCTCGGAGTGAACCAATCATTCTCACCTGGACCGGCCCGCTGAAGATTGTGCCCATCACCGATGCCCCGATGCAGCCAATCGATTCCGGTCAGGCCGCGATTCGGTTCACCGGCGACCCGGTGCGGATCAACCTTCCCGAAGGCCAGGCCGATTGCGCCTCGCTGACTTATCAAACCGACCGCCGACAGGCGGTGCTGGGCGCTTCGGCTGGGCAACCCGTCGTGAGCGTCCACGATGCTCGAGGGATGCGCCTGGACGGCGAGGGAATCGATTATGCCCCCGATAACGTGGTGGTGCACGGCAAAGGCCACGCTATATTGCCTAACGATAAGGACAAGCAGACACTGATTGCCCGCTGGACCGAAAGCGCGACGTTTCATTTGCGGCAGGTGGATCAAGTGACGCTGCTGAATGCTGCGGAACTGCGCGGCTCAGTTGAGATTGAGCATCCGCAACTGGCTTTATCCGCGAAAGAATTGGATTTGACGTTCGATTCCGCCGACAGGAAGGCTAAAGCCTCGATCAAGAGCGTTTCGGCGCGGGGGGACGTGTCGGCGCGGGTGCTGGATTCGGCGAAGAAGGAGCAGCATGTGCGCGCCGAAGAACTGTCGCTTGCGCTGTCAGTCGATCCGGCCGGCCGGCCGTATGCCACAGCATTTGCCGCAGCCGGCAACGTGCGTGCGGGGAACGACGACATGCAGATCAGTGCCGGCCGAGTAACCGGGGCGATGCGGCCCGCGGCCACCACGCAGCCGCTTGCGCAGATTGAATCCCTAAATGCTAAAGAGGACGTGCGACTGAATTTCAAGGGATCGAATGCCATCGCCGACACACTCTCCATGCGTGGGGATGGCGAGCAGCAGATGATCGAACTGACCGGTGCGCCGAGTGTGGAAGTCTCTGATGCCGCGGGGAATCGGTTGCGCGGTTCGACCATGCAGTTGTGGCCGAATGTCAGTCGCGGTCGGGTGCCGGGCGCCGGTACGCTGCGCCTGATGCAGGTGGACAAGAAGACTCCGATCGACCTGACGTGGGCCGGCGGCCTGGCATTCGATCTCCTTCGCAATCAGGTCGTGCTGGACGAAAAGGTGACTGCGGACATGATCGACGCCAGCCATCAGGTGCGCAAGGCCCGCGCGGGGCAGATGGTCATTGTGCTGGACGATAGCGCGAGTAAAGCGCGGGCGACCGGGCCGATGGGTTCTGCAACCAGCAAGCAGGTGAAGTCGATCGCGTTGGAACAGAAGGCCGAATTGGAAGGGCTGGAATCAGCCGCCGACGGCAAGACCGCCCGGACCGTCAACGCCTGGGCCGAGCGCATGATATTCGATCCGAACGACCGGACATTCTCCATCCCCGTCGCGGGGCGCATGCTGATTGAATCCGAGGTCGATGGCCTGACCGGCATGACCTGGCACGACCGGTTGAGCTTCGACGATCGCGCGCACAAGGCCGAAGTGGTCGGCGCGGTTGTTGTTGTGCATCAGGGGAAGGATAAGAAGGAGGCGGCGGTCCGGCTTGAATGCCCTCATCTGTTAGCCGAAATCGCCGACGCCGATCAAAAGCCTTCCACTCCAGTCGTCAAGCGCGTGGTGGCGCAGGCCCCCGTGCGATTTACGTCCGATCAAATGCAATTCGAATCTTCGACTGCGGAGTATCACCCCTTCGATCACACATTGAGTGCAACAGGTTCGGCGGGCGCGCCGGCACAGCTTTTTGATTCGATCGGCACGAGCAAAGGCAGTTTTGACGCGCTACAATATGACGTGGAGAAGCGGGAACTGAAGAATATCACCGGATTTAAGGCCAGCATCAGGCGATAACCGAAGCCCATGATGACGATCGATCACGTTGCCATTCCGTCTAATGATATCGCCGCCAGTGTGGCCTGGTATCAATCGCATTGCGCCGCGAAGGTGCTGTATCAGGATTCGACATGGGCCTTGTTGGACATTGGCGGAATCAAGCTGGCGCTGGTCACGCCGTCGCAGCATCCGCCTCACGTTGCGGTGAAGGTGGACGCCCAGCAACTCGTTACGGTCGCCCGGGCCGGCGGCTTGCAAATCGATGCTCACCGCGATGGGACTCGCGGGGCCTATCTGCACGATCCTTTCGGTAATGCAGTCGAATTCATTTGCTATCCCGAAGGCGCAAAACCGGATGAACCCGCCGACTAGGCGATCCTGCGCATACCTGCGGTCTTTTACATTTGCCGTCTAGCATGTGCTCGGTGATAATTCCGTGTCAGTGGAGTGGCGTTGCTTCCGGAGATATCGCTATGCAAAAGAGTATTGTTTTGGTGGCGCTTGTGCTGGTCTGTTGCTCGTTTTGTCAGGCGGGTGGGTCGCTGGACCTGGGCTATGGCTATTCCAAGATGGAACTCGGCGGGAAGGACATGAACCTGGCCGACGCCGGGGGAAGCGGCGGGGACTTGCGACTGGGCATGGGCCTTCTGCCGCATCTGGTTGATCCCTTCCGCCTGAATCTCGGGGCTGGTTTTCGCTTCTATGACGAAAAGGGAGACGGGTCGTCCAATCATCCCAGCGACACGCAACTAACGCTCATCACCGGCGAAATTGGCGTCTCGTGGAAGCAGTATTTCGGCCCGCTCTTCATCGAGCCGGGTGTGAGCGCCGTCGGCATCATTGGTAGTTACAATGGCAACGCCACTGATGCCCTCGTCGATTTTTCGCAAACGCGTAGCGGATGGGGCGTGCGGCCCAGCATCAAGGCCGGAGCCACCATCGCATTTTTTGAGCTGGGTCTTGAGGCGTCATA
>JBBQSU010000032.1:0-29413 GCA_038234815.1 Tepidisphaerales bacterium
CGCTATTTTTTTCCCAACAGCCTCCACGTCGCTGGTTCAGTCCCCCTGCCGTTCCTTCACTGCTTCGCGGTTCTGCGCCATCGTCGATACCATTGCGGCATGGCCGATTTCGCATGGTCCGCTACACCCATCCCTTTGCCCGACGACAACCGGATACTGTTTATCGCCAACATGGATTGAGGGACAATGCCTGACCTGCAACTTATCGCCCATCAAAGCATCGGCGTCGCCATTTACCCCGCCGGCGCGTCATTCGGCCCACGTGCGATGAACGAATATGAATTCGTCTGGGTGATTGAGGGCAATGCGCGATACACAGTGGACGACACGACTCATCTCGCGCCCGAGGGATCGATCGTGCTATGCAAGCCCGGCACGCGGGATTTTTTCCTTTGGGACCCCGGCCGGCCGACGAAACACGCATTTTTTCACTTTGGACTGACCGGCATTCCGCACGCATGGCGCAGGCCCGCGGACTGGCCGGTGGTGGTGTTGCCCGAAGAAGGCGACACGGTCCGTGTGCTCTTTAAGCATGTGGTGAACTGGTCGCGGACGGGTGATTCCCCGCTCCGATTGTTGTCCATGGGGCACATTCTGACTGCGTTCGTTCTGGGACAAAGCAGCACGCGCGAACTTGCTCCCCAGTCGCTCCCCGAACCGGTCGATCTGGCGCTGAAGCACCTGAAGCGCCGGATGGAATCCGACCCCGCCGGCGCAATCGACCTGGAAGAGTTGGCCGACGCGGCGTTCGTAACTCCCGAACACCTCTGCCGGTTGTTCAAAAGCGCAACCGGAAAATCGCCGGCCCAAACCGTACGCCTCGCCCGGCTGGACCGCGCGGCGACGTTTCTGGCCCGCAGCAATTATTCGATCAACGAGATCGCCGAGCTTTGCGGCTTTGCCAGTCCGTTCCATTTTTCGCGCCGCTTTAAGGAGGCGTTTGGCCAGTCCCCGCGCGCTGCACGCAAGGCCATCCACGCCGGAGCCTTACCTCCGTTGTCGCGGCTTCTTCGTACCCTTCCTTAAATTTATTTCCCCTGCACTCCATCAATATCAGGCATATTTTTAGCAAAACAGGACATTGCCCGGGCGACTATTAACGGCAATAGTTGTAGCAAGTTCATAGCGTTTAACCGGAGAAATCGCCCATGACCTTCAGGGACGACGAATCAAAAACAGGCATTGCCGATACGACCGATCGCTACCAAGTGAGCGTCGCCGTATACACGCATTTCAAGCGCGACGGGTTCGTCGTCGTCAAGGGGCTTGTCTCGGCGGGCGAAATCGCCGAATTGGTGCAGCACACCGAAGATCTCATGCAGGGCCGTCTGCCCGAACAAGACACTTCCAATTCGAAGCATCTTGGTAGCAGCAGCGGAGCGGTGCTGGTCAACGACTTTGGTGCGCCTCCGGCGCACCTGTCGGCCGATGAAAAAGCGCAGTTTTTTCTCCGCATCCATATGCTCCATCGAAAGCTGGCCTTACACGAACGCTATCTTCTTCACCCGCGTGTATTGGATGTCATGGAGACGCTCATCGGGCCGGATGTATTGGCGCTTCAAACCATGCTGTTTATCAAGCCACCGGGCAAGCCGGGGCAGGGCTGGCACCAGGACTCCTATTACATTCCCACGCATCCCGACACGCTTTGTGGCGCGTGGATCGCTATCGACGATTGCGACGAGCAGAACGGCGCGATGTGGTTTGCCAAGGGCAGCGGGGTCGAACCGGTCTATCCGCCGTGCCCGGAGGTCGAATACGGCTTTGGCGATAAGCTCGTGAAAGATATCAAATACGTCAAGGGCGTTTCGGACCCTGCCGACGAAAACAACATGCTCACTCCCGTTGCCGATCGATACGACCAGGTGCTGGTGTCGGCCAAAGCCGGAGATGTCGTTTTCTTCAACGGTCACGTGCTGCACCGCAGCAAGAAGAATTTCACCACCGATCGGTTCCGCAGGAGCTTTGTCAGCCACTATTGCAATGCCCGCAGTTTCACGCAATGGGGTGCCGACGATCTGCCTGCGTTGAATGGCGCGCCCACCCGGGACGCCGAAACGGGCATGACCAATTCCAGTCACATCCTGGCCCGCGGAGATTCGCACCTGCCATTTGCCCAGCCACGGTTCGCCACGCCATGCGCCGCAACACAAACCCGCGCCCAGCGCCAGCGCGCCAGCCGCCATGCCATGCGCATGATCGCCAACATGAACAACGGCCTGCTCGGCTGCGCAATCGCCGACCCCGCGATCGACCATGACGACGCCCCCGAACCCGACAACGCCCCCGGCGGCTACTAACGCCGGCCAAAGACTCCCAGAATGCGTGATTAGCCCTCGAAAGCGAAAAGTGAGCAGGAACGATCATTCTGGTTGTCCCTCCAGCGCTCGGGCTTCATCGTTAGTGCAATCGCCCACGACTCGCCAAGCCGCGGGGTACCTGGGCCTGCGCCTCTTGCCAAGGCAACCGTGAGGGGTCCGGTTTACGGGATGGTGCGCAAATTGGCGCCAAAAAGCGCACCAAGATTTGACCACTTTCAAAAAAAATAATATTTTTTATAAGCCTTGTACCGGCAGAGGATTAGATGCACTTTACGGCACGCCAAGTTGCGCGAAATAGCGCCAATTTGCGCAACTCCTGCCCTTGGGGTAAAGGAGTATAGTTATGACAACCAAACAATTGACCGCCTCGATTGCCCATCTAGGTGCGCGCGTTTGCACTGGGGGATTATTGCTCGGTGTGGGATTGCGGGTGGGGCACTCGTTCGGCCAAACCAGATGTAGACACGCTCCCCGTGTCGCCGGCGCTTGCGCGGTGAATTCATCACACGACGTTGAGTTCGGACGGGCGCAATCGTCCGGCCAAGCCGGCCCTATCACTCCGGGTTTGGATAAACACAAAAAAGCGGACCCAGACGTGGATATCCTGAACCTCGCCGGGACCTCGTTCCGATCCCGGAGGGTCCTCATTGGGACCCCTTTGGGACCCCCTTTGGACCCCCTTTTTTCAATTTTGAACCCCCCGCCGGACGCAGCCAAAGACGGCTCGTCGCCCTGTTTTTTCAGGGTGTTTACCACTTTGTCCGGCGCGCCGGTGAGGCCGGCTGGAGAATTTATCTGGGATTCTAAACCGCGGACATTCGACTTACTGGCCCTGGCTTGGCAAAAATGTCTGCCTGCCGGGCTGTTAACAAAGGAATCGCTATGCTCTGGATTTGGATCGGGTTTATCGTCTTCGTGCTGCTGATGCTGGCGCTGGATTTGGGCGTGTTTAATCGCAAAGCCCATGTGGTCAGCGTGAAGGAGGCCCTGGGCTGGTCGGCGCTATGGATCGCGCTGGGACTCTCGTTTTCGGTATTTGTCTATTTCGGTTATGAGAACCACTGGCTGGGCCTGGGCAACACGCCCGATGCTGTGGACAAATCCGACGAGTTCCCGCAAGGCCGGATCAACGACGGCCGCGGGGCAGTGGTGAAATATCTGACCGGCTATGTCGTCGAGAAATCGCTCAGCGTCGATAACATCTTCGTCATCGCCATCATCTTCGGCTTCTTTGCCGTACCGGCGATCTATCAGCACCGCGTGCTGTTCTGGGGCATTCTGGGCGCGTTGCTGATGCGCGGGGCCATGATCGGCGTGGGCGCGCAGCTCATCGCGCGCTTCACTTGGATTCTCTACATCTTTGGCATCTTCCTGATCCTGACGGCGGTGAAAATGCTGCTAATGAAAGCCCATGCCGATCCGTCGCAGAATCCGGTCGTCCGGCTCATCAAGCGATTCTTCGCTGTCACCGACGCTTTTCATGGCGAGCATTTCATCGTTCGGGCTGGATCGGTTCAAAGTCACGAGGCGGCGATCCCGGCAGGGTATAACCTGCCCGAGGCCGGCGTGAGGACGACCGACGCCGCAGTGGACCGCGCCGCCCCGGGAACGCTCATGCTCACCCCGTTGGCGCTGGCGCTGGTGAGCGTGGAAGTGACCGACCTGATCTTCGCGGTCGATTCGATCCCCGCCATCTTCGCCATCACCGCAGACCCGTTCCTGGTTTTTACCAGCAACGTGTTTGCCATTCTGGGTCTGCGGTCGTTGTATTTCGCGCTGGCGGGGATGATGAATCGGTTCAAGTATCTTAAGTATGCACTGGCGATCGTGCTGGCGCTGGTGGGCGCGAAGATGTTGACGCACACTTATCTCAAAGCGCTTCTGGGTGAACATTTCAATCTTTATCTGCTGGGCGTGGTGCTGCTGGTGCTGGCTGGCGGAGTGATCGCGTCGATGCTGTGGGGACCGAAGGAGCAATCGAAATGACCGACGGGTCGAACCAGAATGACGCTTCGCGAACCGGGGATCCACCGCTTGCCCCGCGTGGCCCGATCCGCCATGATCTTTCGCCTATGTCAGATTCGGATCAACCCAATGGTGGCCAGGCAGATGCTGCGGCACCGGCGAAAGACAAGAGCGTGATGGGGATCATTTTCCTCATCGTTTTCATGGATTTGCTGGGCTTCGGCGTGATTATTCCGCTGTTGCCGGTGTATGCCAAGAATTACGACGCCTCGCCTCTTCAAGTGGGTTTACTATTCTCGATTTATTCGATCTGCCAGCTCGTGGCCTCGCCGATCCTGGGGGCCATCAGCGACCGCCACGGCCGGCGTCCGGTGCTGATTTTCTCGCAGCTTGGCAGCGCGATCGGATATGCCCTGCTGGGGGCGGTCACGCAGGCGCATTTTCACAACCTGCAACTGGCGTTGATGCTGATTTACGTCTCGCGGTTGATCGACGGCATCAGCGGAGGAAACATTTCCACGGCACAGGCCTATATCGCCGACGTGACCACCGAGGCCAACCGGGCCAAGGGCATGGGGATGCTGGGCGCGGCCTTCGGGCTGGGCTTTGTCGCAGGCCCCTTGCTCGGTGGCACACTGGGCGCTTATGCCACCCACTGGCCGGCCTACGCCGCGGCCGTCTTCAGCCTCGTCGCCATGACCCTGACGATTTTGCGCCTGCCCGAATCGCGCGTGCATAAACCGAGCGAAGCCGAACATTTCCTGCACCCGTCGCATTTTCTGCCGATATTGCGCAAGCCCGTCCTGCGAAATCTGCTGCTGATTAGCTTTTTTGCGATGGCGGCTTTCGTGGTGATGGAGACGGTGATCGCGCTCTTTCTGCTGGACCTGTTCAAATATCACGAAAAAGAGGTGGGGTATTTCTTTGCTTACGTCGGGGTCATCATCCTGGTGGTGCAGGGCCGAGCCATCGGGCCGATCACCCGGCGCACCGGCGAATGGCCGCTGGCGATTTCCGGCCCGTTGCTGGTGGGCCTGGGCATGGGAGTGTATGTCGCAGTGGCGTATTACCCGGTGCTGTGGTTGCTCCTGATTGCCGGCGCGCTCAACGCCGCCGGGCGCAGTTTTTTCCAGCCCAGCATCTCCTCACTGACCAGCAAATTCGCCGATGCAAACGAACAAGGCGCGACGTTCGGCTTGTCCCATGCGCTGATGAGCCTGGCACGGGTCGTAGGCCCGCTGGTCGCGGGGTGGTCTTATGCCTATCACGTGACGACGCCGTTTTACATCGCCGCCGGCGTGTCGTTCATGGTGGTAGCGTGGACGGCGATGCTGCGCGTGCGCGTTGCCGGCAGCACTTGAGCAGGTGCGTTATTATTCCGGCCGAGCGGTCAAAGCCGCGCCGAGTAGAAAGGGATTGAACCATGTCCATTGAAGTCCTACGACTGTGGCCCGGCGACGCACCCGGCGCGCTGGGATCGGCCGGAGACGACGTACCGATGCTCAAGCCGTTTCTGGCATCCAAGCCCACCGGTGCCGCGGTGGTGGTCTGTCCCGGCGGAGGCTACACCCACCTGGCCGCGCACGAAGGAGACCCCTTTGCCGAGTGGCTTGCGGGCAAGGGAATTCATGCCTTTGTTCTCAAGTACCGTCTTTCTCCTAAATACAAGCACCCGGTGATGCACGGTGATGTTTCACGGGCGATGCGCACCGTGCGCGCTGGGGCGGACAAATGGAACATCGATCCGCGTCGCATCGGCGTGATGGGGTTCAGCGCCGGCGGGCATCTGGCCTCCAGCGTGTCCGTGCATTTTGACGCCGGTAACCCCGCTGCAGCCGATCCGGTGGAACGCGCCAGCAACCGACCCGACTTGTCGATCCTGGTCTATCCGGTCATCAGCATGATCGCGACCCATCGGCATGTGGGTTCGCAGGTCAACCTGCTGGGCAACGACGCCAGCGAAGAAATACGACAGAAGATGAGCAGCGATCTGCAGGTGACGGCCCAGACCCCGCCGGCATTTATCTATCACCGCACCGGCGACGGCGCGGTTCCGGTGGAAAATCCGCTGCTCTATGCGCTGGCCCTGCGCCGCGCGGGCGTGCGATTTGAACTGCACGTATATGACAAGAATGGGCATGGCCAAGGCTTTGCCCGTGACGAACCGGTAGATCGAGACTGGACCGACCGACTGGCCCAATGGCTGATCGGGCAGGCGTTCATCACCTAACGGGTATTGCTGCCCATGGGCGTGGCGGGATTCAGCAGCCCGCGCTTGATCGTGACCTGGATTGGTTTTTCTTCCGGGCACCGGGCAGCGAACTCGTCGTAGAATTTATTAATGAAAGTGCGCGTAGCCCAGGCGGTGCCGTCGGCCAGCCCACAGATCGTTGTGCCGGGCATAATGCCCATGGTCTTTTCAAGTTCCATGAGCATCTCCAGATCGCGCGCCTTGCCGTAGCCGTCGCAGATGCGGTCGAGAATTTTCCTCATCCAGGCCGAGCCTTCGCGGCACGGCGTGCATTGCCCGCAGGACTCATGCGAATAAAAACGCACACAATTTCGAAGGGCTTCAACCATGTCGGTGTGTTCGTTCATCACGATCATCCCGGCGGTGCCCAGACCCAGGCACCCTCCGCGGAAACGAACGTCATCGAAGTCCAGCTTGATGTCGAGTTGATTCGTGCCCAGCACGCCCATGCTGATCCCGCCGCAGATGCTGGCCTTGTATTTTCCGCCTTTCATCCCGCCGGCCATGTCGATCGCCTGCTGCAGCGTGATGCCCAGCTCGTTTTCATAAACCCCGGGCTTGTTCAGATGCCCGCTCATGCCAAAAAGCTTCGGCCCCGGCGAACTTGGCGTGCCCATCGACTTGAACCAGACCGCGCCCTTTTCAATGATCGGCGGAACCAGCGCGAGCGTCTCGACATTATTGATGACCGTAGGCCGCGCAAACGCGCCGGCGATGGCAGGGAACGGCGGCTTATTACGCGGCCAGCCGCGCTTGCCTTCCAGCGCTTCGAGAAGCCCGGTTTCCTCGCCGCAGATGTATGCCCCGGCTCCGCGATGAAGGAAACATTCAACCTTATACTGCGAACCGAGAATTCCATTCGGCCCGAAGATGCCGTGGTCGTAGGCTTCCTTGAGGGCGTGTTCCAGCACCTTGGCCTGCCGGTGATATTCCCCGCGGATGAAGATATACGCGATGTCCACCTGCGTGGCGATGGCGGCAATGGCGATGCCTTCGAGCATGTAATGCGGGTCATAGTCCATCAGGTAGCGATCCTTGAACGTGCCCGGTTCGGACTCGTCGGCATTGACGGCCAGGTAATGCGGTCCCTTCTTTTCCTTGGGGATAAACGACCACTTCTGGCCGGCGCTGAACCCAGCGCCCCCGCGACCGCGCAGGCCCGATTCCGTCACCAGCTTGATGATGTCATCGGGCTTCATCTCCAAGGCCTTGCGCAACGCGGCATACCCGCCGGTGGCAACGTAGTCGTCATAGCTAACGAGCTTCCGCTTAGCCGGATCAAGGGGAATTCGTTTGGTGAGGACGGGTTCAGTAAAGGCCATACGCGAAATCCCAAAGGATACTTTTCTTTAGTTCAATGGACGCTGGTGGAACCGAACCACCTTCCAGTCCCCGATCGACGGCGACCGTTTATAAAACGGCTTCCGGATCCGTCCGGCCATCCTCCGCACGCACGGAGGCGACCCTCATATCTTATCACCGCCCGGGATCGACGAGCGATTATTTTGCACGATCACTTCGTCGATCGTCGTCCGGCGAAGTCTCACAGTTTTGTCGTGCGGCATCGCCACTTCTTCGATCCTACTTGCTCGATATACCGTCGCCCTGGGCGCAAGCACATCGGCCTTAACGGCTTTCGTGACGTAGCCGATCTGCCGGCCAAGCCATCCGAACAAACCGCTGCCAGGAAAATGATCGGGCATAGCAACCTCACGGACCACAGTTTACGCCGATTTCACCAATGCAGGGAACGATTCCGTATTCAATCTGCGTCATCTGCTAAAACGGTTCAGTCATTCTTTCGACTGCGCCAGCTCCTGCGTCATCTGGCAGGTTTCTGGATTATAGACATCGATGAACTTTTCGATATCACCGATGCTGCGCCGGCTGTGGCCGAAAGTTTCGATCTTGGCCAGCGCCTCGGCCTTATTCATCTTAAGCACGCTGCGTTGAAAGGCCGCGACGAACATGCCTGTGCGCCGAACGCCCTGGGCACAGTGGATCAGCACCGGATAATTGGACGGGTCGTTCATGATTTGAACGAATCGCTGCGTGTTTTCCGCGCTCGGCCAGCCGCCGAGTTTCACCTTGATCTGTTCGAAGCGAATGCCGCTTTCCTTCAAAAATTTCACTTCCTCGGCAAACTGTGGTTCGGCGGGGTTGGCCAGTTCCTGGTCGTCGAGAAGGCTGATTACAACCGTCGGCCGAACATCCCGAATTCCATTCGCGTATTCGCGCATCCCACGATTCCCGCAGCGATACAGCACACGGTCCTTCACGCTCAGCAGGTGATAGGTCTGGAAGCGCCAAAACCACAACCCCGCGATCGCCAGCAGGACAAAAAGAACGATGACAATTGTCGGCCATATCTTGTTCATTTCCATCGCCCTGCATCATCAAGCGAACATCAACTGCCGGCCGGCCGGCTTCGGGACGGCTGCGCCAAATTCGTTGGCCGCGGTGGTCCACAACTTCTTGGCCGTGCGAATCTCCCGCAGGGCCAAGTTCCGAATCTTTGCATGCGCCGCACGCCCCGAAAGCTCCGGAACCTTGCCCGCAAATGCGTGGTCGCGGTTGCTCCAATCGATAATGACTTCGTCTCGATCCATTATGGGTCTTCCGGCTACAGGGTCTTCAATAGCTACACGCATCGCTTGCCGGACCTGATAAGGCCTAGCCTTACTGCCGTCCTTCTGCAAATTAATCAGTTCGCATACAGCGAACCGGAGAAACAGGTGATGGCCATTACTGGCGCGCTCATAAAAAAGCTGGTCGCAGGAGCAGATGATGCAACTCTCGGGACGGTATGTTCGCAGCGGAACTTCCGCGAAGAACCACATCGAGAATCTTGTCCGCCGGTTACATCAATGTTTTTCGTCAAACCCAATCGACGGGTCCTTAAAATCGTGCGGGTTTTCGGGCAGGCTGCCCAGCACTTGGTCGACCTGCTCGGTTGTTATGTTTTCAAAAAGCACTTCGTTCACCAGCATTGCCGGGGCGGTGCCGCAGGAGCCGAGGCATTCCAGTTCAACCAGCGTAAACTTCCCGTCCGGCGTCGTCTCGAACGGCTCGACGTTGAGTTTATTCTTCACATGATCGGTGATCTTCCTGCTCCCGCAGATCTCGCAGGCCAGGGACCGGCACACCTGAACCAGGTATTTGCCTTTGGGTTTGAGCCAATATTCTTCGTAAAAAGTGGCGGTGTCGATGACTTCCGCCGGCGCGATCTCCAACAGTTCCGCGATCTCCACCATCGCCTGCTGCGGAATCCAGTTGTAGGTGTGCTGAATCAAGTGCAGCGCCGGCAGCAGCACCGCCTTCTTAGTCGGATATCGCGGGAAATATCTCTCGCGGAGATAGGTTTTCAATTCGTCGGTGAGATACGGGCCTTCCTGTTTCTCCACGACTGCGGTTCGACGATTTTCAAGTTGCCAGGCCATACTATTTTTTCCGTTACAGAACTTTGTTTCCAGCAGTTCACGATGGCGATTGTTGTGTTCCACCTCGACCTTATGAACCGCTGCAAAATTAACAATCACAAGATCAGGAAGCGGTACACGGACACCGTCATCGCGCAATTCCCGACCCAACTACAGCGCCCGATCCCGGACTTCCTGCCAAATCGCCGGCATTTTGAGTTGCCCTTCAAGATGCCTGAGCATTTCCTCGCCCTAATTATCACTGGCCCCTCGCCACAGTTCCAGCCGAACGAGTTGACACCATGCCGCTTCATCTCTTTCCAGCACAGCGGCGACGTACGAGCGGACTTCAGGTATACCCTTGCGTCGCAGCGACTGTTTCCAGCAATTTGTGTCGATCAGTTTCATGAGCCGATCTCGCGTATCGCCGTATCGCTCGTCGCAGGACGATCCATGATGTTTAGCGATCCAACTCCGCCGCGATCACGTTGATGCTTCCTAGCACCGCGACGACATCCGAAATCATGTGCCCTTCGATCAGCTTCGGGAATGTCTGGTAATTCACAAAGCAAGGGGGGCGGGTGCGCACGCGCCAGGGGATATTATCGCCGCTGCTGACGATATAATAGCCGAGTTCGCCATTGCCCGATTCGATGGGGTAATACACTTCGCCCTTGGGCGCGGTAAATCCGCGATTGGTCATAATCAGTTCAAAATGCTGGATCAGTCCTTCGATGCTGCTGTAGACCTGATCCTTGGGCGGAAGCACGTCTTTGCCTTCGGGGGACACGTTCACCGGCCCGCCGGGGATGTTGTCAATGAGTTGGCGGATGATGTGCAGGCTTTGCTTCATCTCCTCCAGCCGGACGAGATAGCGGGAATAAACATCGCCGGTCGTCATGATCGGGACTTTGAAATCCACGGCCCGTGCACCGGCACCATCCCAATTTTCGGCAAAGCAGAGATACGGCTCGTCCTTGCGAACATCTCGCTGCACGCCAGCGGATCGGGCCATCACGCCGGTCATGCTCCAGGCAATGGCGTCCTCGCGGCTGATAGCCCCCACACCTTTGGTCCGATCCACAAAAATGCGGTTCTTGTTGAGCAGCTTCTCGACATCCTCCATCGCCCGCGGGGCGGTGTCGTCAATGAAGGACTTCACCATCTTCTTGAATAGCCCCTCGTCGGGCAGATCCATGTTCAACCCGCCAACGCGCGTCCAACTGGTGTGGAACCGCTGGCCAGACATGAATTCCACGATGTCGTAAATCCGCTCTCGCTCGTTGAAGCCATACAAAAACGCGGTGAAAGCGCCCAAATCCAGCCCCGCCGCCCCCACGCACAGCAGGTGCGACTGAATCCGGCCCAGTTCCCCGGCGATCGTGCGCAGCACCTTGCACCGGGGGGTAAGCTCGATCCCCATCAGTCTTTCGGCAGCGCCGTGCCAAGCCAGTTCGTTGTAGATCGGAGCCGAATAATCCATGCGATCGACGATGGTGACGTACTGGTTATAGTTCAGCACCTCGCCGAGTTTCTCAAAGCCCGAATGCAGATAGCCGATGTGCGGGGTGCATTTGACGACGCGCTCGCCGTCCAGTTCCAGCACCAGTCGCAGCGTGGTGTGCGTTGCCGGATGTTGCGGGCCAAAATTCAGCGTCCAGCGGTTGTCACCCTCGGTTCCACCCAGGTTCGGGGGCAGGTCGGCGGTCCCTTGCGTCAGCGTATAAGGCATAGTCGGCGTCCTAATTTATCGCGCCGGGTATTCCGGCAGACGTTCACGGGATTATAGGGATCATCCCAGATCGTTCCAGACATGATTCCAGTCGGCTGGCTTTCCCAGGCCAAATCGCAAAATTACAAGTGAATCCCGGCATCTCGCAGCGCGGCGAGAATGTCCGAATAGGGCACACTTTGCACGCCCTTCTCAGCTTCGCAGGCCAGAGCCGCCACGCTCGCCGCCGATTCGGCCAGGGCCATGCGCGACAGGTCATCGCCACGAGCCTGCGCCGAGCAAACCGGCACGAGCAGATTTTGACACGCCGACGACGCTGGCAGCATCGCGCCTATGGTGATCGGCTGGCCCGCTAGGTCGATAGCGATCGGCTGCATCGAGGCGGGCATTGCCATCTCCAGCCTGCGCCCGCCAACGATTTCTCCCCCATGCGGCCAACCCTGGGTATCGTGAAATTCATCCCCGCATGGCGACCATCGCGCCATCTCCTTACGCAGCGCTTCTGGCACATGGGGATGCTTGGCCAGATAGGCCAGCGTAGCCGCCAGACGTCCGATCGCCGATTTCCATAACTCGCCCCGCCCCGCCGGGGTGGCCATGAGATATCCGGCGGTATGGCCCCATATCCGATCGGCAATCGCCGGCGGAATATCCAACTGTGCCTTGGCATTGGCCAGCAGGGTAAATTGGACTGAAAGATCGGGCAGTTCGTCCAGCATCATCCCCAGCTCAGGCACGGCAAGATCGATCGCGCGACGATTGACCGGGTTGGTGGTCAGGCAGGCATGAAACGCCAGCCGGCTGGGCAACACTTGATGCGCCACCCCCGCGGCCGCCATCAAATCACCTTCGGCGCTGCAATCGATGTAAACCTTCGCGCAAATCTCCGCCTGCTCCTCCTCGCTATCGACCGGCAGCGGCTCATTAAATGCCCCAGTCAGCACACGATCGACCAGCAATCGCTCGATGCGCGCATCCACCTTCTTCACCTGGCGCAGCCGGTGGCAGAATAGCACGGTGATATTTGAATCGCGGGCCAGATCAAGAAACGCCGCCTCGGCAACGCACGGTTCCCAGCGATCGACCCACGGCTGGTCATACGTTCTGGCGATGCGGTGCATCAGGTCTTTGCAAAACCCCTGAACGCCTGCTTTATTGGCGCCGGTGACATGACAGACACCCGACGTCAGCCCCGCGCCCAGATGCCGCCCCGGCTCGACCACCAGCACCGAACAGCCCGCCCGCAGCACCCCCGCCGCCGCCATCATGCCCGCAGCGCTCCCGCCATAGATGCAGACGTCGGTGCGCATGGGAACGATTTCCTCATCCTGCGCTTGCGGCTGCAGCCGGTCTTGCGGCCGATTGAGCGCCGACGATTCAGGCGCCGGTCGCTGACGAACGGCCCCGCGTGCAGGAAGATTGGGTCGAGGAGGGATTCTCATGCCTTCTTCGCCGGCGATCCTAATCGAGACAAATAAAAAGGGCGAGACGCGCGCCGCCCGACGCTGCATAGGGATCGACAAGGATTTTCTGATGCGCCGAGTAGGCGGGGGCTGCGGCGGACGCGCTGAACAGCGGTAGTGCGAAGCGGCGATCCTTCACGGCAGCGCATCAGTTCTGGCCAGTCTCCGATGTGATCAAACGCAACGGGGATGAGATTACCCCAATCGCGGAGGCGTGAAACGCCCGGCGATTGATGGTAAAACTCGAATCGACGGTTATGAATCGACGGCTCTTTTCGCTGGAGGTGCGGCATGTGGGGTAATCGGCTTGGCTGGGGCATTAGTGGCGCGATCGTCCTGTTTTTCCTGTTCGTGATTTACCTCATCATCGCGGCCGGGCAGGCTTCGGAACCGACGAAATTTATCAACGCCAACACCATGGCGACGATCAAGGTGCCGCTGAACGCCGTGGACGTGGTGCCGAGCATGACCGACACGGCCGACAGCGAGGAGCAATACCGCCTGGCCATTGCTGATTATAAGCAACACCCGACGGCATATGACACGATCATCAAGAAGAGGAAGTATGCCGCGTCCGATTTGAAACTGCCGGGAGTGAAGGCGCTCCTTGACGCACGCAAAAGCACCAAGGCGACGATTTTTGGCGCTAATCTGGACGACCTGATTAACTATGACAACGAGAAGGACGACCTGGAGGCCCTGCTGAAAGTGGCCAGTACGGTGAAGATGATCGGACTTCTGCGGAACGCCGACAAAGAGAAGGATGCCAGCGACTATTTCGAGGCGGTTTTCTCGCTGGGTTATAAGCTTTACGAAGAACGCCTGCGGTTTGACGAGCTTTCTAGAGGGGACGGGCTGATGGGCGACGGGCTAACGATGCTGATTCAAATTGCCGACAAGGCCGGAAACAAGACGCGGGCGCAGGCCTTGAAGCAGGCCAACGCCGATAAGATAAACTACTACAAGAATTCGATCGAGCCAATTAACGCGGTCATCAGCAGTATCGATCCGACGACGGTGGCTGTGCATCCGGGAGACGTGATGAAACTGGCGATGGATTCGCCGGAACGAATGTGGCGGATCGAAGCAGTGATGAAGCTGGGCCGGCAGCGTTACTATTCGGAGAGAAAAGGGGACCAGCTTGCGGCCAATCGGGTCGTGAAGCAGCTTGCCAAGAGCGAGACCGACCCGGCGGTCAAAACGGCCGCAAAAGCCGCGCGCGATCTCACCATCGAAAAATACCGGATGCTGCAATAGCCGATTGCGTCCGATAAGCCGATAACCGGACAGCGACGTCCGATCCGGTTGCAGTGGAGGGGTGGTGCGCGCCGATAAACCCTTCACTGTGAATGATTTCCCGTCAGCTACGCAGGGTTTGGAACAGGCCGTCACCGACCAGATCGGCCTGATGCAGGAGCAGTTGGATTCCCTCAGGAGCCAACTAACCGAATCGCAGCGCCTGGCGACGATCGGTACGATCGCGGCGGTGATTGCCCACGAATTTAACAACCTGCTCACACCTATTATCAGTTACAGCCAGTTTGCCTACACCAATGCCTGCTCGGACAAGCCTGATCTGGAACTGATAAAAAAAGCGCTGAATAAGAATTTCGTTAGTTCGGAAAAGGCCGCCAAGATCTGCGCTTCGATGCTGGGTCTGGCTCGGGGCGAGTCCAGCTTCGGGCAGGTCAGTGTGCAAAAACTAGTGGACGATACGCTGCTGGTTCTGGCTCGCGATCCTCAGAAAGACGGGATTGCTTTGCGCGTGAACGTGCAGCCGGAACTGACCGTCGCGGGGGATCATGTTCAACTGGAACAGGTGCTATTGAACCTTACCATCAACGCCCGTCAGGCGATGCTGGGCAAAGGTGGCGCACTGATGATAAAGGCCAGCAAAACCGACGACGGACAGACGGTGAGAATCCAGGTGATTGACACCGGCCCGGGCATCCCGGCGAAGCTTCATTCGCGGATTTTCGAACCGTTCTTTACGACCAAGGGGACGACGAAGAAAGGCGAGGCCCGTGGAACCGGCCTGGGGCTGGCCATTTGCAAGGAAATCATCGAACACCACCACGGGCGAATCGAAGTGCAAAGCGAATCCGGCAAGGGCACAACTTTCAATCTGTATCTGCCGATCAGCGCGTAGACAGACGTGCGCAGAACCCGTATTCCGAGTTGATGAAACGGAACCGCCGACCGGGCATGGCCTGGTCGGCGGTTGCTTTTTTAAAACAACAGAAGTCTGAGGATCAAGCCTCGTTGTTCTGGTATTCGTAATACGTCTTGACGTTGCGGCCGTAGTATCCACCCGCCTGATTGCGCACGCCGTTGAGGACCACACCGAGGTGTTCGGCCTTAACCTGACGCAGGGCGTCACGCATCCGCTGGAGGACGCCGCGGCTGTTGGCCCGGGCGCGAACCACCGACACCACGCCATCGACCCGCGGAGCCAGAGCCATCGATTCGCTGACGAAGAGCAGCGGGCCGGAATCAAACACAACATGATCGTATTCTTCCAGACTGCGTTCGATGAAGTCGATGAGAAGCTGGCTTTCCAGCAGTTCCGTCGGATTGGTCGGACGCGGGCCGCTGGGCAGGATCGCCAAGTTCGGGACCTGGGTTTCACGGACGGCGTTCTCAAAGTTTTCGAGATTGTTGAGAACGTCGCTGAAGCCGATTTCGTTGCCGATGCCGAAGATGCGGTGCATGTCGGGCCGGCGGAAGTTGGCATCGACGAGGAGGATTCTGCGGCCATTGAGGGCCAGGCCGGCGGCGATATTGGCCGCGACCGTGCTCTTGCCGTCGCCGGGGCTGGGACTGGTCACCAACAGGCTGCGCGTCGTATCCAAAGATGCAGCGTGCTGCAAGCGTGTGCGGACCTGCCGGAACTGCTCGGCGATCATGGAATGCGGGGCTTCGAAGATCACCAGTGGCAGACGGGCGCCGGCCGATTGGGGATCGTCGCTTTCGTGGGGGATCATGCCCAGCATGGCCATCTGACCTACGCGGCTGATGTCACGCGGGCTGCGGACCGACGTATCGGTGACTTCACGCAGGAAGGCGATGCCCAGACTGAGGGCCAAGGCCAGGCCGATGGCAACGGACATGGTAAGGGGCAGCTTGGGGAAGCTGGGGCTGTCCGGGGTGGCCGGATAGGTCGCCCATTCGACGTTGCCTGAAAGGTCCTGCTGGTTCTTCTGCTGGATCAGATCAAGTTGATTGTTCACTTCCTTCAGAAGATCGCTCATCGCCTTTTGTTCGTCGCGGGCCGTGAGGTATTCGGCCATCATATTGCTCAGTTCGCCCATTTCTGATTTAAGCGATTTCACCTGCTCGTTGATGGAATCAAGCTGGCCCTTGGTCATGTCCATTTTCGCACGGGTGGCGTCCACCAGCGCAACGCGCTGCTTGGCCCGGAGGTCTTCCAGGAGTTGCGTCAGCTTCTGCTGGTACATATCCCGGCGCGTCTGAATCTGCATGAAACTGGGGTGATCCTTGCCCCACTTGGTTCCGGCTTCGGCCAATTGCACATCGAGCATGTCGATGTCGCGGCGCGATTGCATCACGGAAGGATCGGCAGTGACGGCCTGATCGATGATCGCCGGGTCTTCACCGCGCTGGAGCGAGGCGGCGATGGATTTATAGGAGGCGTCGGCCTCACTAAATTGCTGTTGGAGATCAAGCTGCTTGTGAACCTTTTCGCTCAGTTCCATGTCTTTGGCGCTGATGCGCCCGGGTGAGCTGCCGTCAACGCTCAAGGCAACGGCCTTTTCGTTGATCTTCTGCGATAGATTACGCAGGCTGAGTTGATAGCGAATTTTCAAATTGTTGAGGTTGGTGCTGCGCTGGTATTCCTTGTCCGTGGCCAACTGCCGCTGGCGGGCCAGGTGGGTGTTGACGATCTGCTCGATGATGGTCTTGCAGTCCTTGTCGATCGAGCAGGACATGCTGACGGAAATCAGCTTTGAATCGGGAATCGGAGTGACCGTGAAATTCGAGAGCAAGGCCTCTTTTCGATCCTGGGGCGTTGCGAAGGTTTTAAACCAAGGCGTTTCACGTAATTCGGCGCTGTTCTGGAGCACATCCGACAGGAGCGTCTCGTGCTTCAACAGCTGCGCTTGCGTGCGCTGTTCGATGTTCAGGCTGGGGCTGTTGTTGTCCGTCAACACGCCTTTGATCGGATCGAAGCCGGTCTTGATGTTGACCTGAACGTAGCCGGTCGCGGTGAAGCGAGAGTAATTGCGGGCGAGGAACCGGTTGAGGAAGAACCCACCGACGCTGCCTACGAGGAGGAAGAGCGCGATCAGCCAGACGTTCGAGCGAATGACGCGAAAGACGTCGGCGGGAGTCATCGCCGCGTTGGCGGGATTTACCTGTCCCACGGCCATGCCCGGAACCGTGCCGGGGATCATGAGGGTTCCGCCGCCGGCCGGACGGGGAAGACGCAAGGGGGTAGTTTGTGGCAAAGTCGTCATAGTCTTACTCCTCTTCTTACTGCAAGGTGCGTTTCGCGGACCGGACGCGAAAGCAATCCAAAACCATCACTCGAAATCTGCAAAGAGGACTCTTCGAAGTGGTCTGGAGTCTTCTCGCCTCCGAAATTTCAGCCGATCGATACCTCCGCGGGGCTGAAGCCCCAGCGGATACCTAACAACTATACACGGACGGGTACGAGGAAGGGAAGCAAATTCTTTCCAAATGCTTCTTGTATCCCATTCTTTACATTCCAGCCTGTGGCTTGGTCTCCTCGATCTTTTTGGCCGCCCGCCCTAATGCATCGTCAATTTTTGCCTTTAAGATAGGATCCACAGCCTGTTTCTTCTCCTCGGCGGCCTTAATCACATCACTCAGGGCCAGTAATTGTTTCTGGGCTTCTTCGGGATATCCCTTCAAAAGATAGGCCTCGGCCAGATGATAGAGAGCTTCTGGAAATGATTGCCTGTTAATGACTTGCTGCAGAATGTCGATGCCTTCATTGAGCTTTCCGGACTGAACCAGTGCCCATCCGTGGGTGTCATAAATCAGGGGGTCGAACCGGCCCACCTTCAAAAGTGAATCGTACGCCCGACCGCTAAATTCAAGTGCTGCATTCGGCTGCCGGGGATTCACCATATCCGAATACATGTAGGCAAGATTGTTTAACGCACCTAAATCGTCCGGTTCTAACTTTAATAACCGTTGATAGGCCCTAATGGCCTTGTCCACCTTGGGATCGGGCTTGGAAGAAATGTAAATCGACCCGGTCGTTCGCAGCACGGACATCTGATCCGCAGGGGAAAGCTTATCGAGTGCATCGGTCGCTTCGTCGGCCATTTTGATCGCGCTCGATGAATCGTTCTGTGCTTGATAGAGCAAGGCGGCGGTCAACTTCCAGCGCGGATCGACTTCGGCCTTGGGCAGCACCACTTTCAGTGCCTCGGGCACGCCGACTTCGATGGCGACGACCCGCACCAGTTCGCGGGAGAGATCGTCGTTGCGGGCTTCGACTGCGGAGTCGATGGCCTTAATCAGTTCGGCCACGGCACCGGGCTTATCCCCGCTGCGCGCCCTGGCCTGACCGCGAAGTTGATGAACCCACCAAACATTGGGGTTGTTCTTTAATAGCTGATCGGTGGTCGCCATCAGCGGATCATAATTGCGGGTTTCGAGCAAAAGGGAGAGATAGTTTCGCAGGACGTTTTGGTCCGAGGGAGCGATTTCCACCGCTTGCCGGATGGCTTCGAGCGCCTTGGACGGGTTTCCACGAGCCGCCCACATGCTTGCTTCCTGCTGAATGAAATCAATGTCTTTAGCAAACTGGGGCATCGAGCGTGTCTGTCGGATCAGGCGCTCGGCCTCGGACCAGTGCGGGGGCCGGGCATTCACATATAGATCGATTAAGTTTAGCCGAACGTATCGGTGGTCGGGCACCAGAGACATCGCGGCCTCTAGCTCACGAATCGCCGCGTCCCAATCGCCGGTGCCCTTGTAGCATTGCCCGAGTAATACGCGCGTGTCTGCGCCGAGAGCCGGTGGAATCCGGTCGGGATCGGCGTCACGGATTTGCACGAGGGCCTTCATGGCCGCGTCGTAGTTGGCCGGCTTCCGCTGCATGTTAATCATGCCGGTCTTGTACAACGCCATCATATTGCCCGGGTCGATGGCAAAAACGTCGGTCAAGCACTTCTGGGCTTCGTCCAGTTGGCCTTGTCCGCGATGGGCTTCGGCCATCATGTTCAGGAGGGCCACTTCCCCCGGGTGACTTTTCAAGGCTGCGGTGATTTCGGCGATGGCATCGTTGGGCTTGCCGACAGCAATCAGAATCTCATAGCGCTTGAGCAATTGGGCGATGTCAGGCGCATCGGCCGGAAGAATCCGCAGGGCTTCCTCGGCACGCTTTTGTGCCACGAGCACATCGGCCAGTTTGATCTGCACGGTGACGTTCTCACGATCAAGGCCCATGGCCTGGCGCAGCGTCGTCTCGGCATCGGCTGGCTTGCCTGACCGTATGAAGTAATCCGCCAGCAGCATGAGAGGCGCAGTCTTCCCTTTGAGTGATGGCTGGTCCACCAACTGTTGCGCTGCCTGCTGGGCCGCGTCGTTCTTCCCGGCCATACCTAGCAATTCGATCAAGGCCCCGCTGACGGTCAGGTCGGCCGGCCACTTTTCCCTGGCCATAGTCAGCGCTTTGATCGCCTGATCGAGCAATTCACTCGCGGCCTTCTCGTCCCCAGCAATTGACTTGGCGCGGGCAGCCAGAAAATACGCGCTGCCCATTTGCAGCCAGTTATTGACCAGTTCAGGCCGCGCTTGCAATTGCGCCTGGCGCATGGGAAGCGCCTTGGAAGGATCTCCGAAGCGCTGATAATGAACTACTTCCTGGTCGCGCAGCGCCACGTCGTCGGGGAACAGCTTGCGGGCCGTCTGGATGTATCGGAACGCCTCGTCGGGCCGCCTGAGTATGTAGCTACAGACGATAAGTTGACGATACGCATCCAGGTTATTCGCCTGCTTGTCGATGGCGATGGCATATCGCTGGGTCGCTTCGTCATATTGGCCATTGGCCTGGAGTGCCTGCCCGTAGGCCGTCCAAACGCTTGAAAATTCTGGCATCTCCCGGGCCAAAGACTGCGCGATGGTGAGGGCCTGAGATTTCTCCCCGCGGGCCAGGGCCAGCCGGAATTCGTACATTCGCCCGTGAGACTGGTCGGCATTGGTTTCAGTCAACGCCGGAATCTGCGCCGCCGCCTGATCCCAATTTTTTAGACTCAAATAAACCTGGAACAGATATTCTTTAGCTCGCTTGTCCGTCTTTTTAACCGGGTCCTTCTGCGCGGCCCGGTCGGCGACCTGAAGGTGGGCAATCAGTTCGTCGGTTTTCCCTTGGGCCTGTGCTTCACCGGCCAGGGCCAGTTCACGTTCGTATTCGTCGGTCATGGATCCGATCACTCCCAGACGCTCTTTGGCGTCGTCTTCGGGATCGGACCCGCTGGTCACCCGCTGCTTGATGCGCAGCAAATCCAGGTCATTGGGCTTGGCCTTGATGGCGGCCTCAATCGCCGTAATCGCTTCGTCCTTCTTATTCTGAAGAAGCTGCAAACGAATCAGTGACAGCAGTGCCGGCGTGTCGGCAGGGGTTTCGTGCAAAACTTCCTTGAGCAGTCGCGTGGCTTCGTCCGGGCGATTGATCGCCTGCGCGACGACAGCCTTGCGAAGCCGCTCCAATCGATTGCTTTCCGACAAATTGTCATAGATCGTCTTGATCCGATCCTGGTCCTTGTTCTTATCCAGCACCGACAATTCAAACAGCGTGGTGTCGGGGTCGTCGGGCGCATTTTTCTTCAAATAATCGATATGCGTCGCGGCGTCGACTGGATTGTTTTCGGCCAGCAGCAGCCGGGTGAGGCGTTTCCGGGCATCAAAATAGCTTGGGCTGCGGTCGATCATTTCCTGCAGCAATCGCTTGGCCTCACCGGTCTGACCGGCGCTCATATAGGCAATCGAGAGGAAGTTAATCAGTTGAAGATCGCGCTGCCCCGTCCGGTTGGTCGATTCGGTCAGCGCTTTCTGAAATGTCGAGATGGCCGACACGAAATCGCCATTCATCATCTGTGTCCGGCCCTTGATCTTCTGCAATTCCGAGGCGTATCGCTGGTCCGTGCCCACCCGATTCGTCAGGCTCAAAAAGTCGGCCTCAATCTGCTTCTTCATCGCGGCCCGATCAGCTTCGGATTTTCCGCCGGCGCTGTATTGGTTGATACGCAGGTTCAGCAGATCGATGGCGACGAGCGTTTCCTGAAATTGCCGGGTCGAGGTCGCCACCTGTCCTTCACCGGCGTTGGACTGGGCCGGTGTGGCAAGCAGCGTGATGGCTTCGTCCCAGCGCGTCGGATCGTTGGTCAGCACGCGCGCAAGCGACAGGCGGATCGTCAGGTCATTGGGGCGGTCGTTGAGCAAATCCTGAAGTACTTTTTCCGCATCCGCGGCTTTCCCCTGCTGCACCGCATTTCCCGACCAAACCCGGAGTATCTCGCTATATTGCTCGTCGGCCGGCTGTGAAGTGTTCTTAGCCGTATCGAGATATTCGTTGCCCTTTTTCTGATACGCCTTGGCCTTTTCCGGGTCGGCGGCCGCAGCCACCTGCTGGAGTGTCGTCGCGGCGGCAAAATACATTGCCGGATTCCGCTCCGAAGATTTCAACTGTTCATCAAACGTATTGGCGGCCTCGTCGAGCAGAGCCGCGGCCTCTTCGGTCCGGCCGACGCGCTGGTATTCACGCGCGCGATTTACCTTGGCCAGCGCGACATACGTGGGGAACTGAGGGTTTTTCGGCTGCTTGATCGCCAAATCCTGTAGCGCCTTGACGCTGTC
Source organism: Tepidisphaerales bacterium (assembly GCA_038234815.1). Taxonomy (GTDB): domain Bacteria; phylum Planctomycetota; class Phycisphaerae; order Tepidisphaerales; family Tepidisphaeraceae; genus JBBQSU01. Next base: position 22,005 of record JBBQSU010000032.1, read on the forward strand.
GTCGATACGGGCGGGATCGGTTTCCACCCCCGTCATCCAGGACTGAATGGTCGCAGTGTGAAACACTCCCTCGGCCATGGGGTCGGTCGGATCGATCCGCACAATCCGGGTCGCAAGGTCTTTTACCGATCGGAAATTCTCCACTGACGGCTGGAATCGCAAGCGGTCCTGATACCAGGCCATTAGATGCTTGATCGCCGGAAGATAATTCGGGTCGATTTCCAGCGCGCGCTCCCAAGCCTTGCGCGCCGGCAGCAGGAGTTCGGCGTCGGCACCGGCGGCGCTGTAAAGCGCGTCACCCAGTTGCAATTGCCGCTCGGGATTGTTGCGATCCAGCGAGACGGCCTTGCCGAATGCCCGGGCCGCTTCCTTATAATTTTTTTCGGCCAGCAGCATTTCCCCGGTCTTCACATAACGATCCGGACTTTCCTTAATGAGATACTTCTGCGCCAGAAAGGCCGAGGCGCCCAGACCGATCACGGCCGCCCCGGCAATCCCGAGAAATTTGGTATTGATTCGGCTTGCCATGTTGTCTTATTTCCCACCCTCGACGGCATTCCAGTCAGGAAGGCATTTTTCGATCTCCGGCAACGCCGAGCGAAGGAAATCCGTCATCACCGCGGCGCTTCGGTTCCCGTCCCGGATGATCGTCATCAATTCCACCTTGGCGTAATAGCCGTGCTTGCGGAAAAGATTCTGCAAACTGCGTCGAACGGCCAGGGGATCACTCTCGTAGCGGCCGTTGACATTGAAAAAGTAGGCCACGCGTTTGGTCACCCGGCTGGTGCCAGTCTGGTCTTCAAAGTTGATGTAGCGGGCCTTCAGGTCAAAATCCTGACCGTCCTTGTTCTTCACCTTCCAAACCGGCTCCTCATATTGCGCCGGTTGATATCCGTCGGCGATGTAACACCGATCCGGGATATGCGCCACCGTGTCCACCAGCCCCGTGTAATATGTCACCGCAAGGTTGATGACGTGATCAGGAAGCCGGGTTTGCAGCGCCGCCAGCCGTTCCCGGCGCTCCTTCGTTGGCTTATCGGCGAATAGCCGGATGTCGGCCTTGGTCTGGGCATCTTCCAAAACGTAATCCCGGAAGATAAACAACTGCGTGCCCAGGACGTCCTGGATTTCCTTGTCCAACGGCTCGTCGTGGGAAACCTGCACCCAGCGACCGAGTTTCTCGGGCACCTGGTCGATCGGACGAGCCAATGGAACCGGCAGCTTCTTAAAATAGAGCTGCATCGATTGCGTCGCCCAGTTTAATCCCACCGCCGCCGCGAAAAGCACCAGCGTGGCCACCACAAACGCCGGGGACCGGAAAAGCCCTTTGAAAGTCGGCCACAAGCCCCGCGGGGGAGCAGCCGGAAGGTTGTCGGCAGTGGTACTCATTGCGTGTCACTCCCAAGCTCCGCGCCCGAAGAATCCCCTGCCGGACGAACGCGCCGCGCGGCCGCCTGGGCGCGCGGGGAAAGTGGCGGCAATACCGCACCAGCTTGTGTCACCGGACGACGATTGACCTTACGCGCCGCATTGCGGATCGCGCTGGATATCGGCGAAACGGTCGCAGGCATCGCCTGCGTCGGCTTAAACGGAGTCACCACCAGTTTGGTCGATGCCCGGGCAAGCGCCGCCTTATTCTCGACTTCGTCGATGAAGATTTTGTCCAGACACCATCCAATCAACAAAATCAGGAAGAACGCCGGGATCAACATTATCATCCCGACGAAGGCGTGGGCGAATCCTTCGGATAATTCCTGGCTGACATAGAAATCAAGCAGCCCCTGCCCGGAAACACGCATCACGTTACAAAAAATAGCAATGGGCACGGCCGAGGCCATCACCAGGAACTTCTGCCACAGCGGCCGGGCCGACAGGAATGCCACCGCCCCGCCGACTGCGATAAACGTCATCAGCGATCGCAAGCCCGCGCAGGCCTCGGCGACGTTCAACGTGCGTGCCGGCAGACCCCCGCCTCGTGCGATGGAGATTTTGGTACCGTAGGCCGCGGCATCCACACCCGTCAGTTGCAGCACCTTCACCGCCACTTCGGCGGCCAGGGATTGCAGCGGCCCGGCGACCCATGAGTAAACCAGCCCCGGCCACGGAATCCCCACCACCAGAAACGCGATCGGAAACCAGGCGATCCGAATCACCTGCCACCCCGCCAGCAACAGCACCACGCCGAATAGCGTGACCACCATGCCGAAGTCCTTGAGAAAATCGTTCTGCCCGGGCCAAATCCCGTAAGCAAACAGCATTACCCCCAGCAGCATCACCGGCAGACCGGTCCAAGCCGTATAGACCCGCGCCTTAAGCAATTCCTCGCGGTGGATGTAGAGGTAATACAGGCCTATGAAAGGCACCACCATTGAGTGGCCCCAGTTGGCCTCGCCAGTCACGGGGTTGGTCTTCAGCCACAACCGCCAAAGATTAAACCGGAAAAGCGCGATCATCAGCGCCGCCATCAAGGCAATCCGAAGCCAGGCCGAGAACGAGATGCCTAGAAATTCCTCGGCAGCGTCCGACCGCCCGGCCGACGCGTACTCTATCGACGAAGATGGACTGGCCGTGCTCAAGTAGTGAAACCCTCGCCCGTAAATTATATAGCCCCCGACCAAGCAGGGGCTATATCTTTCTCAATTAATAACCCGGCTAAGGCCGAAAAGTTACTAATTTGTGTTGACTCTCGTTGCGAAGTTCCGGTCATATAGGAACCCAAATCCATAAGTGAACCTGAACCCGCCACGAATCGCCGCGATGAACGGGGCAAAGAAGTTCGTCCCCACCTGTACCACGTCGTTGGGCTTCAGGAAGATGTCCGGCAGATCGCCGGCATAAACTTTCGCCAGATCGACGCGAACAAATACTTCCTGATTCGTCCCTATCCGGCGGACGATTTCCGTCCGCTGAGGAATCGCAATCCCATCGAGCATCCCCGCCGAGACGATCGCTTGTTTCAACGTGATGTGCCGGCCCGACAGGCTATAAACGCCCACTCGTGCTACGTGCCCGCCCATGTAATACTCCCCGATCGCCGGCGACGGCACCATAATCAAATCGCGCGGCCGGATCACGACATTGTACTTCAGGTCGCCGTTCTTGAGTTGCGTCACCGGAATCTTAATGACGCGCGTATTCGGCATCGCCGCCGGGGCCTTAAACTCGAATTTCCCTGCCTTGGCAGCCGGTTGCGGTTTGGCCGATGGGTCCGTCTTTTCCCCTTGGACCGGCTCGGCATCGACATTAGCCTTTGGCGAAGCATTGTCCTTCGCTGCCGGCGTCGGCAGAACCGGCGCGACCGGCTTCATATCCTCTTCAGGCGTAACGTCTTGCGCCGCAAACGCCACCGATCGGAACCCCTTGCCCATCGACCGCGGGGCTACATCGTCGATCTTCGTCTTATCCGGCGCCGTCTGGGTCGCCGGGGCATTGGCGGCATCTTCCTGACGCAACACATATACGAATTCGGCGCCGGCCAGCACGTCGCGGGCCAGCACCAGCGCATCAAGCATCCTGAAATCCGACTGAACGATCGCAAACTGGCCCTGATTGCCCACCGACCCGAGAATGCTGAACGTTCGCGCCCGGGCTTCAGAAACCGTTACCGATACCTGTGCTTTCTGAATGATGTTCGCCTTGCGATAGGCTTCGACCACCGCTTCCTCAAGCTGCGCTTCGGTCAGACCTTCGGCCCGAACTTGCCCGATGAGCGGCAACGTCAGATTGCCACTCTCGCTCACGCGCGTCGTCTTCACCGTCTCAACGCCCGGAGCCACCAAATCCGTGATCGAAACGCTCACCAAATCGCTCTTCCCAATCACATAGTCCGCCCCATCGGCGACCAGGTCTTCGGGCTTGGGGTCACCGGCGCTGACAAATTCATCGCTCGGTTCCTCAATCCCGGAATCAAGGTTGTCCAAAATAGGCTTGAGAAGCGGCTTCTGCCGATAGTTCTGGCCCGGTTGCAGTTCGCCCGGATCGATTAAGCTCGGAGTTTCACACCCCGATAGCAGCCCAAACGACAGCACCAGCACGGAAGCGCCGACAAAGCGGCACGAAATAAAGCGAGGAAGACGCAAAACCTGCTCCTTTCCAGGACAATCCACAAACGAACCTGCTCAGCAATGCCAAGGCTTGGCATCTTGCATTGACAGAGCGCAAAACGCAACCGTCCCTTGCACCGCCGTCGCTCTTATCGGCGTACCCTTGCCCAGATCCCTTCATAATTGCCCCCGCGGGTCATCAATTCTGGTTATCGGGCTGATTTCCTGCCCTCAATCCCTCCAAGCCGTTCACCCGGCTTCCCCGGATCACCATCCATCCCAGCCCCGCGATCAACGCATTACGCACGATCGCCAAACCTAGCTCCTTCCGAACCGAACCCGGCCCATCCGGCAAAACCGCCACCGCGCAACCACAGGCTCGCGGATTGGCTCGCAGCATCTCGGCACCCATCACCCCTGCTGACACTACCATCCCCGCCATCACCACCCCCACCGCCAGTTTTGCCCATCGGCCCGTCAATAACCACACTCCCAACATGCCTTCACCAGCCACAAACGCATACCACCAGATCGATCCCACCGGCGCCAGCCCATCCAGAATCGTCCCTCCACCCGCCGATTGCCCTCGCCAAATCTTCAATCCCGCCGCCAACAGAAAGATCAGCCCCAGCACGATCCGCAGCATCGGCGATAACCGGTTCAGCAAGGTATGCTTCATCAATACTCCCTTGTTTAGCAGACCCAATCTTATTAGTCTTGGCCTTTTCGACCAAGCATTACCCAACAAGGATCACACAACCATGACAAACCCCGCTCTACAGTTCGGCGTTCAAAGCTGGTGCTTCCGCGAATTCAAAGACAATGCCACTTGCGCCAAGAAAGTGCGCGAAATTGGCGTCGACCGCATGGAAATCTGCGGCGTTCATGCCGACTTTGAAAAACCCGCCGAATTTAGGAAGGTCGTCGACATCTATAAGAACGAAGGTGTGAAGCTCGTTTCGATGGGCGTCCAAACCTTCAAAGGCCAGGACAACGAACGCAACTGGTTCGAGTGCGCCAAGATCGGCGGATACAACCACATCAGCGCCCACTTCACCGTCGATACCTTCGCCACTGCCGTCCCCAAGACCGCCAAGCTCGCCGAGGAATTCAACATGCGCATCGGTATCCACTGCCATGGCGGGTACATGTTCGGCGGGTCGCCCGACGTCATCGACTACCTCCTGAAACTCGGCGGGCCGCGCATCGGCGTCAATATCGACACCGCATGGTGCATGCAGATCGGCCCTCACCAGGGCAACCCCGTCAAATGGGTCGAACGCTTCAAAGGCCGCGTATACGGCGTCCACTACAAGGACTTCACTTTCGATAAAAACGCCCAGTTCCACGACGTCGTCGTCGGCACCGGCAGCCTCGATCTCAAAGGCTTCGTCGATGCCCTCACCAAGACCAACTTCGACGGCATGGCCGTCATCGAGTACGAAGCACAACCCGAAAACCCCGTCGGCCCGCTCACCGAATGCGTCAAGCAAATGCGCAAGTTGACGGCCTGATCCGCCCTTGCACAAAACCCCATGCAACGCATCCTTCTGCTCGCCCTCGAACTCGGCCTGCTCATCGGGCTGGGCATCTGGGTCTATGCTTCGCTAAACGAAACATCGCCCATCAAACGCGCCGGCGGAGTCGAGGTCACCCTCCAGCTTCCCGACGCCCGCGATAAGGCCGTTCTGTATAAAACTCCAGACGGCCAGTTTCGCTATGTCATCCAACAACAGCACGACGGCCAACAGCTCGAACTCACCGCCGACGAAATGGCCGCCCGCATGCTCCACGATCGCGCCCAACGCTCCTGGGGCCAGAAGATCCTCAATGTCTCCGACCCCTTCGGCTATGTCTGGGTGGCCTTGGGCCTCCTCGGACAAATCCTCTTCACCGGCCGCATGATCGTCCAATGGCTCGTCAGCGAAAGAAGCCGCAAGAGTGTCGTCCCCCCCCTCTTCTGGTGGATGAGCCTTGGCGGGTCCACCATGCTGATGATCTACTTCCTCTGGCGAAGAGACCCCATTGGCCTCCTCGGGCAAGCCTTCGGCTGGTTCATCTACATCCGCAACCTCTGGATGATCTACCGCCCGCAAGCCCCCCACTCCGACCCCATCATGCAAGCCGAAGCACGAGAAGCCGCGCCAAACCCCCGATCCGGCGGTTGACCATTGCCTGCCACCGGCATCGCGGCAAACACGCTCCTCCAAATGCAGAAATCGACCATTGCCGATTGTTTTCCGGGATAGCACGGACGGAGTATTTGTTTCAGCGGGCATGTTCACTGGACACGTTCGTATTCGCCGGCCGTCGCGCTGACGGAGAGGAGCTTTCCTTTCGCAGGACTCGCTTCCGATGACACGAGGGACGACCCGAGGCAGAATTCGGCGAAATTCGGCCAATTTCGCATGATTCGGAAGGATTTTTCTGCAGAAAGGGGGTCCAAAGGGGGTCCCAAAGAGGTCCCTTTGGGGTCCCAAGCCTGTATTGGGAAGGTCGTATCCGGGTCCGGCGGGGTCTTGAAAGGGTCCGGTTTGTTGTGCCCCTCGGATGCCGTCAAGGAAGGAAAACCTCGCGACGTACGCGCGAGCCAGGAACGGCCCATTTGTAAGTCCCGCTTCGCCGAACGATTTCTCCGATCCGAGCTCAAAGTCGCGCGATAAACGCGCCGCCCAAGCCGGCACGGCGAACCAGCCTCTTGCAGGTGCCGCTTGCCCGGGCGATGCCCCCAGTCCGAATCCCCCACCGAGCAAGAACCCCGCCGCGTAAACGCACACGGCGAAGTTGGCAACCAAGATACTTGAATGACTGTTGTTCATAAATGTAGCCCTCTACCCTAGGGGCAAGAAAACGCCCGAAGGTGCGCAAATTGGCGCAAATTCGCGCAACTTGGAGTGCTCCGAAATGCGGTTAAGCCTGTTCTAATAAACGATTTATGAAAATTTTTATTTTTTTGGAAATGGTCAAATCTTGGTGCGCTTTTTGGCGCCCCAAAGCGCACCAATCGGTCGAGGAAGTCGCAGAAGAGAGTTGTCCACAGATGAACGCAGATGGAGTAAAGATCAATCAGGATCACGCGGCCGCGTGAGTATCCCACCCACCCGCTACTTACCCGCGAGGCTTGCATGAAGAAGAAAAGTTGACGCACGTCGAATTGGAGCCGACGACCGGTGCCGGTAGGATCACACCATGCCTCGCCAACCTAGAAGGGGGCATTGCAGCTTAGGCGAATTAACATTTCAAGCGCAACACCGTGCCGAGAACTTCGGCCGGGGTACGGTAGCCAAGACACTTACGCGGACGATTATTCAGTGCTTGCTCGATGCGTGCAACTCGCTGGTGCGTTAGCGTTGAGAAGTCACTGCC
>JBBQSU010000033.1:0-28489 GCA_038234815.1 Tepidisphaerales bacterium
GAAACCGGCCTGCCATCAATGGAAGCAAAATCGACCGGCGCGGCGGGCTTGCCGATGGCCATGACCAAGTGATCGGTTCCGGCGCATTTTCCGTGGGGTATGGCCAGCCCGTTTCCGATGCCGGTGGTGCGGGTGGCTTCACGATCGAGGACCGAATCGAGAACGGCCTTGGCGTTTTGAATTTCTCCGTTGGCGGCCAGCAGGCTGACCAACTCGCTGATGCACGCGGCCTTGGTCGTGCCTTCAAGCGGGAGTTTGATATTTGAGGGTTTGAGAATTTCGCTCAGTCGCATACGTCTCCAATATTCCGAAAGAGTCAATGCTAACGCTGGCGTGAGACTCTGGCAAATTAACGCCTGAGCAGGAGGAGGCAATTTTGCCTGTGAAACCGATGGCGGGGTGGGTCAGGTGGTGGACCGAGGCAGTGGGGCAGGCTCCTGAGGTTTGTCGGATTCCGGCAAGTCCTTGAGGTTGTTGAGTCCGAAGACTTCGAGGAATCGCTTGGTGGTGCCGTAGAGGATCGGCCGACCGGGGATTTCGGCGCGACCGTCGATTTTAACGAGGTGTTTCTCCATCAGCCCGCGGATGGTCTCGCCACAGGCCACGCCACGGATGGCCTCGATGTCGGCCCGCAGCATCGGTTGCTTGTAGGCGATGATCGCCAGGGTTTCCAAAGCGGCTTTGCCCAGCTTGGCGTCGATGTCCTTTTGATGGAAGGCCTTAAGCTTTTCGCCATATTGGGGGAGCGTGAGGATTTGGAATCCGCCGGCCACCTGTTCGATGCGAAACGCGCGGCCGGCCTGTTGATAAGCGGCGTTGAGTTCGGCGACGGCTTTACGGACGGATCGGGTGGAATGGAGGCCAAGGAATTCCGCCAGCTTGCCGGGCGTGAGCGGGTGATGGATGCTGAGGAGCAGGGCTTCGAGCAGGCCGACATCCAACGCCGGATCGGCCGGTGCGGTCGGGTCGGGTTCGATCAAACCGTCCTGCGATTCGGACGGTTCGTCGTCTGTGCTGACCGATGAATCAAGCGGCTGAGATTCGGATTGCATGGCTCGGCTCGGAGGGAAACAGTCCAACCCGCTCGCGTGGGTCTCTGCCGCTTGACACCGAACGGCAGAGCCAAATATGAAAATGGGCCGTACAGGGCTCGAACCTGTGACCCCCAGCGTGTCATGCTGGTGCGCTAGCCAACTGCGCCAACGGCCCGTTTGATGCGCCTCGGTTGTACTGGAGTGAGGCGGGATGTCAAGCTTTTCGTACCCATTAGCGTGCCGGGAGTTTAGTAATGTGGAGGTGGATTCCTTAATCGAGTCGTTGGTCATAGACTGGTCGGGGCAACCATGTTTATCAATCCACTCTTGCTGGCCGGGATTGGGGGCGCGGTGGTGCCGCTGGTGCTGCACCTGCTGGCCAAGGCACGGTATCGCAGTGTGGATTGGGGCGCGATGATGTTTCTGTCCGGGGCCGATGCCCGACAGCACCAGAGCACCCGGTTGAAGCAGTGGATACTGCTCTTGCTGCGGATGGCACTGGTGGCTTTGCTGGCCATGGCGCTGGCCCGGCCGGTCGTCAAATCGAGCTGGGCGGGGCTAGCCGGAGAAGGGCGGGTCACTGCCGTCATCGTACTGGACTGCTCGATGAGCATGGCTACGGAGGAAGCGGGCCGCAGCCGGTTTGATCTGGCGCGCGATGCGGTCATGCAGATTTTGTCCGGGCTTAAAAGAGGGGATCGAGCCGCATTGCTGCTCGCCGGGGACGGCGAACCGACTTCCGACCCCACGGCCGATTTGCAGTCGCTGGTGACGAAAGTGGCAGGACTGAAGCCCGGCCGGGGGCTGGCCGACCTGGCGCAGGCTATGCAATCCGGGCTTGATCTGCTTGAAAAAAGCGAGCCGCAAAACCGGCGGCTTTATGTAATTACCGACCGCCAGGCGGTGAGCTGGCGTCATGCCGATGCGGTCTTTCGATCGACCTGGGCCGGGCGGTTGTCTAACGGTCGCGCCGGGCCGCGCGGAGTAATCTGCACCGTGGGCGGGCAGTCGGCGGACAATGTGTTTATCGAACGCGCGCACCTGGTTTCGCCGCCGGCGGTGCGCGGGCAGACCGCTGAAATCGAAGTGACGGTGCGTAACTCGGGTTCGGCTCCGCGGACACAACTGCCGTTGACGGCATCGCTGGGGGGCAATGAGTATTTCACCACTCTGCTGAATCTGGGCGCTGATGCGCGTTCCACGCTTCGCCTGCCCGTGCGCGGCACGAACGAGACCGGCGTGCCGGTGATATCCCTGGTGCTGAGGTCCACCGGACAGACGCTGGACGACTTGATGGAACTGGCAGTAGAGGTGGTTCCGCCTACGAAGGTGCTCATTGTGAGTGGGGATGAAAGATCCGGCGCGCTGCGTGGCAAGTCCGCGTTCCTGCGTCTTGCCTTGGCCCCGCATTCGGCACTGGGCAAGCCAACCGGGGATTCCGCGGAGGTCACAATCGAGCCGATTGAAGATTGGGCAAAGCGCGCGTTGAAGGAATTTCAGGTGGTTGTGCTGGCCGATGTGGATTCGCTCGGAGCGGCGCAGCTGCGAGAACTGGAGCAGTTCGTCTACGCCGGTGGCGGGCTGCTGGTGGCCCCTGGCAAGCTGGCCCGTGCCGATGCCTACAATGCCCAATTATATCGAGACGGCGCCGGCCTGCTGCCTGCGGCCGTAGCGCCGGCGATTGAAGCCAAAGGCGCGTCGCTACTGGGTATCGACCTGAATTCACCGATGTTCAGTTTTCTGCGCAATCAGGCCAGCCCGCTGCCCAACGTGACGATCGACCGGTTCTTCCCGGCGACGCCGGCGAGCAATGCGCGTGTTGTGGCCAGCTTGAGTAATGGCCAGCCGTTCTGCGTGACCGGGTCTGCCGGTCGCGGACAGGTCATGCTGGTCACCACCTCGCTGGATGCCGACTGGTCTAATCTCCCACTCACCAGTTTTTTCCTGCCATTCGTGCAAGGCTCGGTGCGCTCCTTGGCTGGCGGAAGTTTGCCAAACAGAAATCTCGAGTCCGGGCAACCGATCGAATTAGGCATAGACGGGTTGATTGATCAGGCGAGTCTGTCGGTTATTACGCCGTCGGGCCTGGCGGCATTACCGGATGTAACACGCATCGAAGGCCGAACCGACGTGCGGTTTGCCGACACGCAGACGCCCGGACGCTATCAACTGCGCTATCGATCGCGCGGGCGAGAGGTGTCCCAGCTTTTCATCGTGCAGGCCCCGCGGGCCGAGTCCGACCTCACGAATCTTTCTGAAGACGAACTAAAATCGTTGTCGTCAGACCTGCATTGCGCTTGGGTTGATCCTGCCCGCAGCACGCTGGCGGAGGCGCTTTCCGGGGATCGATCGTTCCGCGAGTTGTGGGCGATGCTGCTTTCGGGAGTTTTCCTTTTGGCGATCGTGGAGATGAGCCTGGCCCGACGATGGTCAAAGGAGGCCGCATGATGCTGGGGAGCATACTGTGGCAATCGCTGAATCGAATTCCGCTGGCGCTGGGCCTGCTGGCGTTGACCGTGCTGGCTGTTCTTTGGATGTATCGCAGGCAGTCAGGTCTGCTGGGCAAGCCTTGGCGATGGGTGCTGCCGAGTTTGCGGATATTGGCGCTGGGGGCGCTATTACTTTCCATTCTTCGGCCGATCCTGATTCGAGCGAAAACGACCAGCGAGCAGGGAACGCTGCTGGTGATTGTTGACGATTCCATGAGCATGTCTGTCACCGATTCGAGCCGCACGGCAGCGGCTCGATTGGCCCTAGCCGACGCCTTGGGCGATCTCCCGAATCGCCCGAAATCTCAACAGGCTGCCGACATCACGCAGAAGCTGGATCAGGCGAGCCTGCTGCTGGCGGAGATGGAGCGCCTGGCCAGCGAAGTGGATTATGCCCGACTGTCGGGACGCGGGGTGAAAGAGGCACAATCGCGCCTGGAGGATAAGCAGGCACAGTTCGATGCTTTGCAGAAAGAGTTCGCGGGGTTGGCCGAGGCCGGCCCGGCGAAAAATGCCGTGATCGAGCGTATGGCGCAGCTCGCGGAAGTGGATCGATCCAAGCGGCTCGATGGGTTTGCTCGTGAATGGCGAAGTCGCGCCGGACGATTGCGTTCGGCAGTTGCGCAACTACAGGGCGAGCTGGACGATAAGTTTTATCGGTCCGACCCGGCAGCCCGGGCCGCGGCCGACGCGCTGGCTTCGCAAAGCAGGTATGATCTTGTTGAAAAGGCACTTCTCGAACCGGGCAAAGGCCTGATTGATCATCTCCCTGCGGAGATGCCATTGGCGGGCATGGCATTACGCGGCCCCGCGGTCCTGTTCCCTCTGCGTCGAGGAGATAAGCCCATTGTCCGCCTGCCCGCCCGGCCCGACGCCATTCAGAGCGATCTGGCCGGTGCGCTGGCTGCAGCGCGAGCGAGCCTGGGCAAGTCGTTGCGGGGGATTGTGCTGTTTTCGGACGGGCGGCAGGTCGGGACGAGCGCCGAGTCGGTGCCGGAGGTGAACGTGCCCATATTGGCCGTTAGCGTCGTGGCAAGGGGCGCGCCGGTCGATCTATCTCTCACCCAGCCGACGATTCCCGTCTCAGCTTTTGTCGACGAAACAATCGCAGTGTGTGCCCATGTGCGGTTGTCCGGAATGAAAAAAGTTGCCATCGACCTTCGCTGCACAGTGGGTGATGAGGAACAGAAGCGGTCGATTTCTGTTAATGACGAACGTGACATTCCCGTCGAATTTTCGTTCAAGCTGAAACAGAACGGCGTGCTGCCGATACGGCTTGAGGTTGCTCCGCTTCCCGGAGAAGCGAGTCTCGAGAACAATCGGATCGAGCGATGGATTAAGGTCATTAGCGACAAAATTCATATCGCGGCCTTCAGTGGGACCGCCACCTGGGATTTCCAATACCTGAGGAATGCCCTGTCTCGAACAGCCTGGGCGAAACTGGACCATGGGGTGCTTGATAGCCCGTCGGCGCAACTGCCACTGTCACCGGACGAGATCATGAATTTAGGCGTGCTGATTCTGCATGACGTGCCAATCGGTGCGCTTTCGGCCGCCCAGTGGAATGCCGTCAGCAAATTGGTGCTCGACCGTGGGGGTAGTGTGCTGCTGCTTGCCGGAGAGTCGCATCTACCCGGAGAGTATCTGCACGATGCGCAGGCGCAGTGGCTCCTTCCGTTTGCCGATGGTGCGGCACCTGTCTGGCGAACCTGGCCGGGTGAAGCGCCGGGCTATCACATCCTGCCCACACCGGCAGGTTCAAAATACGACGCGCTGAAGATGGCCGACGATCCCGAGCAGAGCCGCCGCCGGTGGGCTGAGCTTTCGCCGGTGTATCGAATCTTGCAGGCCAGTGAATGGAAGCCCTCTGCGGTCGGTCTGCTGGCCGAGGCCGATTCCAAGTCGCCGGTGCTGACCGAAACGCGCCTGGGCAGGGGCCGGGTTTTTTTCGTCGGCTTTGATGAAACCTGGCGATGGCGCTATGAGGTCGGCGAGCGCGATCAGGATCGATTCTGGCTGCAGTTGATACGCTACGCGTCGGAGTCGCCGTATCAGGCTTCGGAAGGGAAGTATTCCCTAGACGTGGATCGGGCGTCGGTGAGGCCGGACGAATCAATTCACGTTCGCGCGCGGGTTCGAGAAGAACCGGGAGCGACGACGCAACCGGCGACTTTGGAAGTCGTCCTATTGCAACAAGGCTCGCCCCGGCGGGTAGAACGATTGGTGGCCCAGCCTTTTTCACCGGACCGGTTTGAAGGCACGTTGTCCGGTTTGCCTGCCGGAGATCTGGAATTGCAATTGCGCACCAGCGACGGGCCGGTTCCAGGTCTAATTGTGCCGGTGCATGTGATCGAATCGACTGAAGCGGAAATGGCCGACCTTTCTGGTGACGAAAAGTACCTTCAGCGGCTGGCCGAAGGCAGTGGAGGCGAAATGATCCGGTTGGATCAGATCGCGTCGCTGCCACAGCGGATTCAGGACGTGCAGCGGGAGCAGTCCCGGTTTCTTGAACGCCCGCTTTGGGATAGCCCGTGGCTTTTTGGTTTTGTCCTGGCCTGCCTGTCGGCAGAGTGGGCCTTGCGGAAGCGATTGGGATTGGTTTAGCGTGATGGGCGATGCACAAGACACAATTTCGCTGCCCGCCGAAGTTCTATCCTTCTTGCGCGGATTTGTTCGCCGTCGGCGATGGATGGCGCTGCTGAAGGCGATGGGCGTGTCGGTCCTGTTCCTGGGCGTGTGGTTGTTGTGCTGGAGTGCGGTGGACCGGCTCTATCCCCTGAATCCGCCCGTCCGGTGGATTGCGCTGATCACTGGCGCATTGGGCGCACTCGTTCCACTCGTCCGGCCGGTTCGTCGCCTGTTGACCGGCGCGGTGGACTGGCAGTCAGCGGCCGAGCAGGTGGAACAACTCGATCGGTCCTTCGGACAGAAGCTTGAGACGGTCGTCTCGCAGGTGCTGGCGCCGTCAAACCAACGGGCTTCTTCATTGATTCTCGAGCAACTTGTGGGGCAAGTGTCTTCGGCAGCGGCGCCGCGGGCCGGAGGAAAAATCGTCTCGGCGAGGCCCGCAGTGTTGGCGTGGGCCGCGGTGGCGGGACTGGTGGTGGTGGGGGTGAGTTTGAGCCTATGGCCCTGGCTTAATCTTCAACAACTCCTGGCCCGGCTGGTCATGCCCTGGGCGCCGATCGCGCAGGTCACCACCACTTCGCTCACGGTTGAAACCGCCAACGCCCGGGTCATCCAAGGCGAGCCCCTTAAGATTGTCGCCACCACCGTGCGGCTCAACGGGGATTCGGTTATCGCGCATCTGGGCACGGACACCAAAAACCTGTCGGTATTCACCATGACACCGATCGGCCAGAATCGCTTTGAACTGGACCTTCCGGCCGTCGATCAAAGCACCCGGTACTTCATCACCGCAGGGGACGCCACCAGTTCCGCTTACACCATCACGGCTTTGCCGCGGCCGCTGGTGACGGAATTTCGCATTCGTTACACATATCCTGCCTATACAGGACTGCCTCCGCTGACCGTGACGAACACCGACGGCTTGATCGAAGCCCCAATAGGGACAGAGACGAACCTGACGGTTGTATCCAGCGTGGCGCTTAACCGAGCATCGTTGGCGATCGACAGCGAGATCATCGAACTGGACAGAACGCTTGATCTCAAGGCGCGACAGACCAAGTTCAACGTGACCAGGGATCGAAAATACACGTTGGACCTGTTGAGCGACGCCGGGGTGCCGGGCCACGGTCCCGAGGGCACGGTCATCCGGGCCTTGCCCGATCGCCCGCCCATCGCGCGTCTGGGTCTGCCGGAAAATCTCCGCGCAAACCGGCGCGACATTCTGCCGTTGCAGTTCGAGGCTCTCGATGACTACGGCATCAAATCGATCAACGTCGTTACAAGGATTAATGGATCGGCGGAGCACCTGCGCGCAATCCCTGTTCGCGGCGACGTCCGGCGACAAGCCGGGGTGCAATCCCTCGACCTTGCGGACCTCCAACTGAACGTGGGTGATATTGTGCAGGTGTCGCTGCTTGCGACTGACCGGGCCGGCCAAAAAACCACAAGCCCTCCGCGGCAATTGCTAATCAGCCCGCGCTCGATGGACATGACGCGCCAATTGCGCTTGGACGCATTGCTTGCGGCACAAGCGCAAGCGGCCGATATCGAGAAGAACTTGCAGGCATCGCGCGAGTCTGCGGAGGCGGCCGGGCACATCGACGATAAGTTTTCCCAGCCGTTTCTCGACGCCATCGCCAAACTCACTCGTGACGCTACCGCCGCTACAGAATCCGAGGCGCTGGTCAACCAGTCGCTGTTGCGCGTGATCGTCCGCAGTGACAGCGCGGCATTCTCCATCGCGCTGGCGGGACTGCTCGATGCCAATCGCGTGGCGCAGACTGCCACCGAATCGGCTGTGGGCCTCCGCGATGCGACGGTGAAAGCGCCGCTCGATGGGGCGCTTGCCGGCGCCCGGAGAGTTCGGGAAGCACTTGATGTTCTGGTGACCGGCGAGCGCGCCCGGGCGCTGCTCGGCGATCGCGAGGCGCTTCACGCTTCGTTGCGCGCCGGCCCGACTGGCGATGAGCCAGCGAAGCAGCGATTCAACAAAAGTATCAGCCGAGCCAAGGAGGATTTGGCCGCCGATGCCGCAGTCCTTTCGCTCAATCCCAATGCCGGTGATTTCGAAGCGCAGCTTAAGACCCGCGTCGAACGGGCTGATCAATGGACGCGCGCGCAGGGGCCCGTGAACTTTCCTGAGGTCGCGGCGCTGTGGGCCAGGCAGACCAAGCCCGGCCTTGGTCCGCGATTGCTGGTGGCAAGTCAGGCCGAGGCCACTCGGCCCGATGCACAGATGAGCTGGGCAAGGGACCTGGAGCTTTGCTCGCGGGCAGCGGGGCGTCTGGAACAAGCGCCCGCTGACTCGGTCGATGCGATCAAACAATACCCCGCAGCGTTTGCCGCGCTCGATCACGAAAACACGCTCTTGCGTCCGCCCGAAACCCAGCGAAAGTCGCTGGACGCGCGCGTGGTCCAGGCCGCCGACGAAGCCCGACGGAAGATGCGCCTTTGGGCCGGTGAAGATCCGTCCAAGCCCCAGGAAAATTCACTCGCCCAGGCGATGGAGGCCAATCAACAGACTGCGGACCGCCAATACGATGAGGCTCGCCGGGCGGACGAAAAACGCAACATCTCGGCATCCGCTGCTGCTGACAAAGATAATTCAGCCGCGCAGCGCGTTGATCAGGCGGTGAACCGCGCCGAAGCGATTGATCGTCTGGCCGCCGAGCAGGCCAAACTGAACCTCGAGACGAAGACTTCGGCTAATCAATCCTCTAACAACGACCTTGCCCGGCGGCAGGAACAGTTGGCCGAGGCGATTAAGCAGGCCACCGAGCAGGCGAAATCCGATGACGCGCAGGGACAGAAAGCCGATTCGGCGGCCAGCGGGAAGGTGCCCGACGCACCGGCCGAGGCCGCCAAGCCCGGCGAGGCCAGTTCACCCGATGAACCCGCCGATTGGCGCGAGGGCGCGCAGGCCACGATCGCTTCGGCCCAGCAGCAGTTGGCCGCGATGCCCGAAGGCCTTCGTCAAACTCAAAATGCCACCGCGACCGAACACAATGCCGCGGCCCGCAAGCAGGCGGCACAGGCATTGGCGGGATCGAACAGCCCTTCGGACCTGAAACAACTCGCTGGCCGGGCCGCAGACATTGAAACACAAAATCAGCAACTGGCCCGTGAAAAGCTCGATCAAGCCGCGCGTCCGGTCGATCCGGCGCTGGGGGAAAATCTTTCGGCGCACCTGGGTAAATTTGCCCCACAAACCGCAGAGGCCACGGCGGTGATTGATCAGTCACTCACACCGGCGTTACGCTCGCTTCAACAGGCGAGCCGCGCCGGTGACACCGCTGGAACAAATCGCGCCACTGCAGATGCTCGCGCTGCCATCGAATCGGCCCAGAAGGCACTGGTTCGGGCGCAAGAGCAGTTGGTCGATCGCGACCCACTGCTCGCCGCCAAGTGGTTTGCTGAGCAGTCGCGCGACGCTCTGAAGCAGAACCCACCCGACATGGCCCGCGCCCGGCAGAACCAGCAGCAGGCCGCCCGAGCGTTGAACAAGGCATGGGATCGATCCGTACACGAGGCCGGTCGCCAGCGGCTGGCGGGTATCCCGTCGATGGTGTCGGTCTTCAGCCTCTATCCGTTCACCGGCGAAGCGGCTCCGGCTGTCGGTCCGGGAAGCGCCGGTTTGGCCATGACCGGTCCGGTGAATGCCGCATCGCGGTGGGCCAGATTCCGCGCCCGTGGCGATGCCGAACTGTCCACGCCGGTTCGGGAATCCGATCCGCCGGAGTACCAGGACGCGCTCAAGGCCTATTTCGAGGCACTGGGGAGAATTAAATGACCTCGTTACTTCGATGCACATTTAGTGAAAGGGGCGGGCAATCGCCGACTCACAAGATTCGGGCAGTTCATCGTACAGCCCATCTGATGCTTGCCGGCGTGTTGTTGCTGGCTTTGGGGAGTCTGCAGTTGCTCGCGGCCGATGCGCTTCCTGAACAGCAGGTCAACAGCGCGCTGGCCTATCTGGCCAAACAGCAGAATGCCGACGGGTCTTTTGATGGTGGAGGCCCGCGATGCGCCATGACCGGCCTCACGCTCATGGCTTTCCTCGCCAACGGTCATGCGCCCGATATGGGCAAGTATGGCCTGGTCGTGCGCAGCGCCACTGAGTTTCTCCTTCGCCAGGCCCCGCAGGATGGCTATTTTGGCCGCGTGGATGGCAGCCGGATGTATGGCCAGGGCATCATCACGCTGGCTTTGGTCGAAGCATATGGCGCCGATCACGACCCCGCACGACGCAAGCGCACGCGCACCGTCCTTGATGCCGCGGTGCAGGTTATTCTAAAAGCCCAGCAGGTTCCGAAGGACGCCAACAACGCCGGCGGATGGCGGTATGAACCCGGCTCCGGCGACAGCGACCTGTCGCTATCCGGCTGGAACGCTCTTGCCTTGCGCGCGGCCCAGAATGCCGGCATGAAAGTCCCCAAAGAGCGCGTCGCCCTAGCGGTCGACTATGTCCTCAAGTGTTTCCGCGCCGACCAGAACGGCTTTTCCTATCAGCCCAATAACGAACCGACCCCCGGCCTCACCGGCGTAGGCATCCTCAATCTCATTTTGCTCGATCCGGCCGATCATCCCCAAACCCCGTTAGCCGCAAAATACATCGTCGATCATCCAGTCAAGGTCGATACTCGCTTCTTCTATTATTACGCTTATTACACCACCCAAGCCGCGTTTCAGGTGGGCGACACCACCTGGCAAAGCGTTTGGAAAGTCACCCAGGAACAACTCCTCGGCCAGCAAATGCCCGATGGCGGCTGGCCCGTCAGCCGCACGCCGGAAGAGCCCGGCCGTATCTACGCCACCAGCATGGCCACGCTCACCCTGAGCGTGCCGTACCGCCTGCTGCCGATCTACCAGCGATAGCTCTGTTTTAGCTGCGCTTGGCCTGCTGTGCCACCTTCATCGGTAGGCCGAACAGGTCGATGAATCCTCGTGCCGCCGTCACATCGAAGCCCTCCATCGAGAACGACGCCAGCTTCGTGTCATAGAGGCTGTTGGGGCTGGCCGCGCCGATGGCCATCGCCCGGCCTTTGAACAATCGCACGCGGGCCATGCCCGTCACCGTCCGGTTCGTGAAATCCACAAACGCCTGCAACGACTCGCGGAGCGGGTGGAACCACTGGCCGTAATACACCAGCTCCGCATAGCGCAGTGCCACCTGCTGCTTGAAATGCAGCGTGTCTCGCTCGATGCAGATTTGCTCCATCGCCTTGTGCGCTTCGTAAAGAATCGTCCCGCCCGGCGTTTCATACACCCCGCGGGATTTCATTCCCACCAGCCTGTTTTCCGTCAGCACTGTCACCCCCACGCCATGCTTCCCGCCGATCTTGTTCAGCGCAATGATGACTTCATGCGCCGGCAGCTTCTCCCCATTCACGCTGATCGGATTGCCCTTTTCAAAGCCCACTTCAACCACTTCGCTTTCCGCCGGCGTCTTGTGCATGGGCTGGCTCATGGTCAGGCACGCATCCCAGTTCGGCTCCTGATCGGGATGCTCGATCTCCGCGCCTTCGTGGCTGATGTGCCACAGGTTTCGATCCTGGCTATATATTTTTTTCTTACTGACGGGAATCGGAATGCCGTGCTTGTCGGCATACTCGATCGCGCTTTCGCGGTCGCGCAGTTGAAAACTGGTGTCCTTCCACGGACTGATGATCTTGAGTTTCGGATCCAGCGCCATGTAGGTCAGTTCAAAGCGCACCTGGTCGTTGCCCTTGCCCGTGGCCCCATGCCCCACGGCATCCGCGCCGCACTGGTGCGCCACTTCCACCTGTTTGGCCGCGATTAATGGCCTTGCGATGCTCGTTCCCAGCAAATAGTCCTGCTCATAGATCGCGTGCGCCCGCAGCATCGGGAAGCAATATTGCTCGGCGAATTCCTGGCGAAGGTCGGCGACGAAGACCTCATCAGCCCCACTCTTGCGCGCCTTTTCTTCGATTCCCTTGAGTTCATCTCCTTGGCCAAGCTCTGCGGCAAAAGCCACCAGCTTCACGCCGGGGTACCGCTCTTTAAGCCAGGGCAAAATGACGCTGGTGTCGAGTCCGCCGCTATAGGCCAGCACGATTTTTTTGGGAGCTTCGGGGGTCATAAGGTTGTCTTTCTGGTCAGGGCAATTGACGCGGCACTAGACCGCGCCATGTTTCCGAACATTGTTTGGTTCGATCCGAACATTCCCCGGAGCCGTCTCTGGGGAGCCAGCAGTATAAAGATTCCGCGGGGTAGTTCTATGCCGAGCGGACATCTGGCAATGGAGCTTGATAACCTCACAAGAAACAACGGGGTGCAAATTCGTCTACGCTAGTGTTCTCGGCGGGTCCGAACAGGCTTCTTCGGGTCTTGGGCAAGCTTTTAAGAGAGTCCCGGGAGTGTCCCTTGCGCGCGGGTGTGTGCGCTCGAATTGCCGTAATTGGGACTATTCTCGGGGTACGAGCTTAAAGGCCTTTTCTCGCTTGCTGTCTTCCATGCTCACGGTCACGCCCTGGGGCAGGTTGATGAACTGGAGCGGGCGGATTTTTCTGACGGTTTCGTCCCCACGTTCCACTACCAGTTGGGCATAAGGCTGCGGGCGGAAATTTTCCTTCTGCATCTGGGCGATGGTGTCGGGTGGACCAAGGAGCTTGACGTTCAGCAGAAACGGATCGCCGTCAAATTCGACCTTATACTGATCGAGAAAACCGGGCGGGCCGGAAACGTAGATCGGCATCTGCGGTTTGACCCATTCGGCGTCGCCTTTGACCTGCAATTTCACCTGCACGATGCTGTGGTCAAGAGTGATGCGCTCGTCGCGGATGCGCGCGCTGATGACGACAGACATTAGCGGATGATCCCCGGGTTGTTTAAGAATCTCGGCGTCGCGAAGGTCGGCATACACCTCCGGCTTGGTGGTTAGGACGCTGGCCGGCCCGCGGACTTTCACCCGCGCCGGGTCGAACGTCGCGCTTACGAGCTTGTCGGCGACTTCCGGAGGAGGTTTGATGTCCACTTCGTATTCCGCCACGCGGTCCACGTCCACGATCATCAGAGCCGGGACGACATCGATGACGGAAACGCCGGCGTCTTTGAACGGCTGCAAATTCTTGATTCGGTCAATGATGGTAATCTGTCGCGTGCCCACGCCGAGATTGTTGCCCAGATCAAGCTCGATGCCGTTGGGGACCGAGCGGGTCAGCCGGTCAATAATCTCGCCGACGCCAACTTTCGGCCCGGAGATGCGCAGGGTGATGCCCGGTGGCGAACTCGGCTCGCGGAGGCTGACGATCCGGTCGCGGTCTTTGCTGACAATGCGCAGCTCAACACCGGCCACGGGCACATTGCTCAAGAGTTGCTGGGTTTCGGCCCAGACCCAGATCATAAGGGTGAGGGCCGAGACCACGGCCAGTGTTTTGAAAGAATCGAAGAGCCTGCGGCGGTGCAGGGCCTGAAACAACCATCGCCGACTATTGGCCACCATGCCCTTAAGAATCAGCAGCACACGATTGTCGTGCTTGCGGACTTCGGGCAGGACCGCCGGGGCGATTGAAGGGCGTTTCGGGCTGTCTTGCTTAAGCGGGGTCATTGGATGCAAGCGTTCGCAGAAAAAGGGTGCCAGGCTTTCAGACCGGCACCTCGGCTTCGGGTTTCCGGGAAATCGTGGCGTCGCTGTGGCCCATCAGTTCCATCAGTAGCCCGCGAAGGGCATCGGGTGTGAGCTTGCGGAGCAGGGCCCCGCGCTCGGCGATGCTGATGTCACCGGTTTCTTCGCTGACCACCATGACGATGGCATCGGTTTCCTGGCTCATCCCGACGGCGGCGCGATGGCGGCTGCCCAGTTCCTTTTCCAGATCACCTGATTCGGCCAGCGGAAACTGCACGGCGGCGTAGGTCACGCGGCCCTGGCTGATAATCACGCCCAGATCGTGGAGCGGGGAATTGGGCCAGAAGATGGTGTTGAGCAAATCGGGGCTGAGATCGGCATTGAGCCGAATCCCGGATTCAGCGATCCCACCCAGGCCTACTTCTCGCTCAATGGCCACCAGCGCGCCGATCTTACGCTTGGAACAGAACATCGCCGACTCGACCAAAACGTCAATTTCCTCATTCAAATGGGTGGAAAAGCCCCGAAATAGGCGGGTCTCGGCCAGGCGCATCAGGGCACGGCGAAGTTCGGGCTGGAATACCACCACGACGGCGGTGGCGGCGAACGGCACGAACTGGGAGTAGAGGAAGTCGATCCGGCCGAGATCGAACTGAACGGCGACGAAGCGGACGATGAGATAGAGGACGATCAGGACGAACGCGATGCCGCGCATGACGCGCGCCCCGCGCGTGCCCTGGAGAAAGCGCATGACCCAATAAACACAGACGCCGATGAGAAAAAGCTCGATGGCGACGCGCCAAGGCCCGTAACTTTGCACGGCCCGGAAGAAGTTGGAGATGTTCGGAAGGTCGTTTCCCATTTCAGTGTAACCGGCCAACTCACTCGACGTGACGCTCGCGTCGGACTATACCCAAAAGATTGCCTGCGGGCCATAAAACATCGACAAATCAGCGCGGGTCAATGAGTTTTGGCCCACCGGATGATTGTTCGATGGCTTCGATGAGCCGCAGTGCCTGCACGGTCGGTAAAATATCATGGACACGCACGAGGTCGGCCCCGTTAGTTATCGCCCAAACCGCGCCGGCCAATGAGCCGGCCAGACGATCGGCTGGCCGGGCGGTGCCGGTGATTTCGCCGATGAAACCCTTGCGACTGAGGCCAATCAAAACTGGCACGCCCAAAGAACGAAACCTGCCGAGATTGCCCAGAAGCGTGAGATTGTGTGCCTGCGTTTTGCCAAAGCCGATACCAGGATCGACCAGCAGGTGGTTCCGGGGGATACCGGCCTTCTCGGCGGCGGCCATGCGCTCTGAAAGATAGCTCAATACTTCGCTGGTCACGTCCGCATAAGTGGGCTGAAGCTGCATGGTGGCCGGCGAGCCTTGCTTGTGCATGAGGATTATCGGGACCTTCAATTCGGCGGCCAAAGCAAAGTAATCGGGATCGTCCGTCCCTGCGGAGATGTCATTGAACAATCGCGCTCCCGCGCGCCAGGCCGCCTGGGCGACCGCAGCGCGCGTGGTATCAACTGAAATGACGGCGGGGAGATCGGCAAGACGTTCGATCACCGGGACGATCCGGGCAATTTGTTCAGCATCGGACACCGGCCAACTCCCCGGCCGGGTGGATTCACCTCCGACGTCGATGCAGGCTGCGCCATCGGCCACCATCGCCCGGGCGTGTGCGACCGCGGCGTCGATCGAGTCGAACTGCCCGCCGTCACTGAAGCTGTCGGGTGTGACGTTAAGAACGCCCATCGCCAGCCGCTGGCGGGGTGAACTCGAAACCCAGGAATAAAAAGACTTAATCAACACAAATTCAAGTTTATATTAAATTACTGCGGGCATGGGATTGCCGATAGAAGTAAGTATGCAGTGAGGTTTATATGGAAGTATTTCTTCGCGAAGTCCTTTATGGCGGGTTTGTGATCTTAATGGTTTCGAGCGTCTGGGCGCTGGCCTGGAACAATCAGCCGGGTCAAAATCCCCAGTATTTCCCGGGCGACGCGGCGCTGCACAATGCCGCCATGGCGGCTAGCCAGGACGAACCTTCGTCCGAGCCGATGAACTTGGCGATTCATTCCAACTAATCGAGCAGGTTCTTCTCGAAGACGACCAGGTTGTCGGCGTGGGTGGAATCCCACCGGATGCCCACCACGTCATATCCCAAACTGACCGCAAAGTGGATGAACTCCCGCTGGTGGTTCATGCACTCGCAGCGGACGTATTCGTAGCCATGATCCTTGGCCCACGCCTGCTGGGCTTCCTGCAACTGCCTGCCCACGCCGTGCCGGCGCACGTCAGACACCACTGCGCCCAGCCAGTGATAAAACATGCCGGGCTTAAGTTCAAAGCCGATCCAGAATCCCACGGGCTTGTTGTCCATACGAGCCAGAAGGGTGAGGCTGTTGTAACGACCCATGAACCGGCGTTTGAAGAAGTCGATCTCACGCTTCGGGCGGAAAACGAGATTGTATAGCTCGACGGCTTCTTCGAGCATTTTTTCGTCGGCGATGATGATATCGGCCTGAGCCACAATTCCTCCAAAAGCGCAGGAACAGATTATATCGAAAACGCCGGGCGATCTCGAGCCAGCACTACTTCTGCTTCCCCATGATGAGCAGCGAGGTGGTGAATGTTTGAAGCGCAATGCTGAGCAGCAGAAGCGTCTGACGCTCGGCGGGATCGAAATAGGCGTAGGCCAGGACCGCCAGCGCTAGTATCTGCACGATCCCCGCGACAACTTTGCTGGTCGAGAACTCCGCCAGCGCGTGGTCGTTTCGGTGCTTCATTTCATGGAGGATTTGCTCGGCGAGGTTTTCTAACGTGGGTCTGGCCGGCGAACCTGATCCCGCGGCGTCGACGGCGGGCGGGGGGTCGGTCAATTCTTCGATCGGTTCAGGTTCGAGGTGACTTTGGATATAATCCAATGCCTCGGCCAGCGTCGAACAGATGAAATCCGGATCGACCGCCGGCTTCTTTTCCGCTTCCGGCGACGCACTCACCTTCTCGCATTGGAAGAGGATGGTTCGGCACCCGGCCGCGGCGCCGGCGTCGATGTCCCGTGCAGTGTCGCCGATCAGCCAGCTTCGGTGCAGGTCAAGTGCCAGTTGCCGCGCGGCGCGCAGGATCATGCCAGGTTTGGGCTTGCGGTGGTCACTGTCCTGGCGATAGCGATCGACAACGGCCTCGGGATGGAACGGACAGAACTCGTGTCGGTCGATCACCGCAGCCGGATTGGCTTCACCCAAAACCTGATCCAGTCTGGCATTGACCGCCTGCACGGCTTCCTCATTAAACAGGCCCCTGGCTACGCCGGATTGGTTGCTGACGATGACGATGGCAAAGCCGAGCCGACGCGCCCGGGCCACGGCGTCGGCGGCGCCATCGATCAACACCACGCCCGACGGCTCGCCGAGATAGCCGCTGTTGGCGATCAGGGTGTTGTCTCGATCGAAGAAAACGGCCGGGCGTTTCATGGTGTAATCCTGCGTTGCGCGCCCCGAAGGACGAGCGGGTTATGTTGTTCCGCGAAGGGTGCTAAGCTCTTCGGCGCTGGCCTCGCCTTGAACGAAGCGCTTGACGATATCGTTGTCGGTTGTTTTTACCACCGATGGCGCGCCGTCAAAAATGATCTTTCCCTCGTGCAGCATCACAATGCGATCGCCGACCTTGAACGCACTGGCCATGTCGTGCGTGACGATGATACTCGTCACTTTTAGTTCTCGCTTGAGCTTGATAATCAGTTCATTGATGACGTCCGAGCGGATCGGATCCAGGCCGGTGGTCGGTTCGTCATACAATATCACTCGC
This sequence comes from Tepidisphaerales bacterium, assembly GCA_038234815.1. Lineage (GTDB taxonomy): Bacteria > Planctomycetota > Phycisphaerae > Tepidisphaerales > Tepidisphaeraceae > JBBQSU01. The sequence goes on from JBBQSU010000033.1 coordinate 17,552, forward strand.
GGGCCTAGGGCAATTGCCCGGGCCAGGGCCACGCGCTTCTTCTGTCCGCCGGACAGTTCCGCGGGCATTTTGCTGGCCACGTCGGGCAGGCCCACCAGTGACAACACGCGTTTGACGATTACTTTGATCGCCTCGGGCGATTTGTTGGTGTGTTCCGTGAGCGGGAATCCGACGTTTTCTTCCACAGTTGCCGAATCAAAGAGTGCGCCCATCTGGAACAGAAATCCGAACTCCTTGCGGACCTGCATTAGTTCGCGTTTGGGCATCAGGTCGATGCGCTTGCCGTCGTAGTAAATCTCGCCTTCGTCGGGACGCAACAGCCCGACGATGTGCTTAATCAGCACGCTTTTGCCGGTGCCCGATGCGCCGATAATCACCACTGACTGGCCTTCCTCGATGTCCAGAGTGACGCCATTGAGAACGACCAGCCGGCCGAATCGTTTGTGGAGGTTTTTTAGTTCGATCAGGGCCATCAAAGTCGAGCCAGAAGGCCGGGCGGATGTTCCAGGAAAAATAGCGCGTTATCCGAACAGGCTGCGCATGCCGTAAAGACCGATATACCAGTCCTTGGCCAGCTGCGCGAAGAAAAAGTTCAGTACGATGATGGCGATGAAGGATTTCACAAAGCTTTCCGTGCAGGCCTTCCCCACGCCCATCGCGCCGGCCCCGCAGGTGAAGCCTTTATAGCAGGAAATTAAGCCGATCGCCCCGCCAAAAAACACGCTCTTGACGATACCCTCCATCACCTGCCAGGTATCCACCCCGCGGGCCGAGTATTCCCAATAAAGGGAATCAGAAATGCCGAAGGTTTTAACGGAAATCAGCCACCCGCCAATCACGCCGAGGAAGTCACTATAGATCGTGAGGATTGGCGTGAGGAGCACGCAGGCCAGGAACCGCGGGACGACGAGATATCCGATCGGGTCAGCGCCCATCACCCGCAGGGCGTCAAGTTGTTCGGTGACGTTCATGGTGCCCAGTTCGGCAGTGAGCGCACCTCCGACGCGCCCGGCCAGCATCACCGCTGCCAACACCGGGCCGATCTGCTTAACTACCGACAGGTTAATCACGCTGCCCAGTCGGTTTTCCTGCCCGATGGCTTTGAACTGGCTGTAGGTTTCCACCGCCATCACCATGCCGATGAACGCCCCGACCACGCCGACCACGGGCACAGATTTCACCCCCACTTCAAACATCTGCGGCAGCAACAGTTTAATGTTCCGCCATTTGAACCAGCCCGTGAAAAGCCATTTGAAAGTGCTGGCCACAAAAGCGCAAAATTCCCCGAACGCGGAAATCGCCTGGAACGTTTCCTGCCCGACTCGTTCAACCACGTCCATTGGCATGATTTGGATGATATGCGACTCTGCCGGCAAGGGCCAATCTGCCTACGGGCCGTGCCAGGCAAAAAATCCGGGTTACTTCGTTATGCCCAGGTCTTCGGTGGTGAACAGGGATTCGAACTTATACCCTGCCGCCTCGATGTTCTGACGCGCGCCTTCAAGGCGATCAATCACCGCGACGATTTTGTCGATCTTGGCACCCAGGTCTTGCAGGGTCTTGCAGGCTTCGAGTACCTGCCCGCCGGTGGTCAGCACGTCTTCAACCACCATCACCGTGTCGCCGGACTCCAATATCCCTTCAAGCTGCTTGGCCGTGCCGTAGTCTTTCTTCTGGTTGCGGATATAAACGCAGGGCTTGCCGCTCATCATGCTGGCTGCGGCGGCCAGGGGCACCGCGCCCAGTTCGGCGCCGGCGATGCGGTTGACCGTCGGCCCGACGCGCTCAGCAAACAGCTTGCCCAGTGCGCACAACACGTCGCCCTGCGTTTCAAAGCGGTATTTGTCGAGGTAGTAATTGCTCTTGCGCCCGCTCCGAAGCGTGAATTCCCCGCGCAAAAGCGAGACTTCGGCGATGCGTTTGGCCAGTTGTTCTTTTGTCATAGCCGTATCTTGCTAAAGTGAATCTTGTCGTCAATGCGCTGGATAAACGCGTCGCCCAACCCGGGGCCGCGTTATGGCCACAAGGGCGCGCCTTCCAATCCTGCAGTTTCGGGCAAATCGCAGATCAAATTGGCATTCTGCATCGCCTGTCCAGCGGCCCCCTTGCCCAGGTTGTCGATCGCGGCCAGGGCAATCACCAGCTTGCGGTCGGGGTCGGCCGCATAAGAAAGATAGACCAGGTTGGAGCCAGTGGCCCACTTCGTATGCACAGGCTTGTCGGTCACGCGCACAAACGCGCGGCCCTTGTAAAAATCCCTCGCGGCTTCCAGGCATTCGGCGGTCGTCACTTTCCCACGCGCATATATCGTCGCCAATATCCCGCGGGTCATGGGAATCAGATGCGGGGTAAAAACCAGGCCCGATGCCTGACCGGCAAAGTGCTTGATCGTCGCTGATATCTCGGGCATGTGCGCGTGTTTCAGCAGGCCGTAAGCACTGACGTCTTCATTCACTTCCGCGTAGCCGAATTTGGAATCGCCACCCCCGCGGCCGGCGCCACTTACGCCGCTCTTGGCATCGACGATGATGCCATTGGGATCGATCATCTGATTGGCCAGCAGTGGGGCGAGCGCGCTAAGTGTCGCCGAGGGATAACAGCCGGGATTGGCAATGCGCGTCTGACCTTTGATTTGCTCCGGCCACACGTCGGCCAGGCCATACGTCCAGCCCGGCACGTAACGATGATCCCCGCCAATATCGACGATCTTGGTTTCGGGCCGTACCTTCGCCAAGCCCACCTTGGATTCTCCGGTGGGCAGCGAGGCAAACAGAACCCCGAGTTCGGGCAAAACATCCGGGTCCCACTTTTGCACGATCAGGTCGGCAGCGGTGCCGATGCCCGGATAGCGGTCGCCAAGGCGCGTGCCCGCGCTGCTTTCTCCAGCCACATAAACGACTTCGAAGATTGGATGCGTGCTGCAGAGGCGCAGGGCCTCACCCCCGCCATAGCCCGTCACGCCAACGATGCCCACTGGAATGCGTTTCATCCCGCAGAATCTACCGCATCGGCAGCGAAAAATAAAAACGCGGCCGCGGAGAGTTGCTGGTTTCGGATCGGATTGGCCAACGGTCACGCCGGCGGTCGCTACATCAATCCGCGAAGTGTTTCCAGGTTGACAGTGTCCCAGTCCCTGCCCTGCGCGTCCTTTTCCTTGGCAGTTTCCAGAATCTTGGGAACGTTTTTGAACCGCTTCTCGCGGACAATCGGCCGGAAGCCATCGAAACCGATCGTGCCACGCCCGATATGTTCGTGACGATCCACCCGGCTGCCTAAAGCCTTCTTGGAATCATTCAGATGCCATACTTTCACGCGCGAAATGCCGATCGTTCTTTCGATCTCACGCATGAACCCCGCGAACTTTCGCCCGCGAAAATCGTAACCCGCGGCAAAGAGGTGGGCGGTATCCAGGCACACTGCCAGGCGTTCGGGGTGGCTTGATCGTTCGATGATGCTGGCCAGGTGTTCCAGGCGATGGCCCAGGCTGGTGCCCTGGCCGGCGGTGCTTTCAAGGCAGGTGATGGTGGTGGCTTTGGGGATCATCTGATGAACCGTATCGAGGGCTTTGGCCACCCGCGCCAGGCCCACTTCGTCGCCGCTGCCAAGGTGCGCCCCGGGATGCGTAACGAGATACGGAATGGCGAGCAAACTGCACCGCCGCAATTCTTCGGCGAACAGGTCAATGCTCTTGCGCCATAGCATGTCGTCCGGCGAAGCGAGGTTTATCAGGTAACTGTCGTGGCTGACGGTGTGTTTGAATTTCAGCTTGGTGCATTGGGCTTTCCACGGGTCGGCCTGCTCGGCCGTGAGCGGGGGGTACTGCCATTGCTGCTGGTTCTTGGTGAAAATCTGCACGGTATCGAATGAAAGCTGCTGGGCCTTGGTGAGGGCATTGCACAGCCCGCCGGCGATGGAAAGGTGCGATCCGAACATGGCAGGAGTCTATCGCCCGAACCGTTCAAGTCACGCGCGCTTCCTGCGGAACGAGAGGGGAGATACTCCCGCCCGGGACTGTAAAGCCCCGCGCGAGCTGACTCGCCAATTAGATCAATTTGGCGCGCCATGTCATGGAGTGCTTTGTGTGCTGGCAGGCTGGGCGGACTTGTTCTGGGATGCGTCCAGTTCCTTTATGCGCTGATTGGCTGCGGACAGGTCGGCGTGAAGCTTGGCCAGTTGCTGGGCCTGATCGTCGAGTTGCCGCTGCAATGATGAATTCCGATATGACACGCGATCCATTTCGCGTTTGTCGTCGCTTCGTTCATTGCTATCGGCACAGCCGGCCAAGATCATCGCCAGCGCCGCGGTCGCCATCAAAGTTGCTTTCATGCTTCAGGCTCCTCAAGGCATCAGACTCTACGAAACTTTGACGCTGCGGGAAAGGTTGGGCCGATGGCGGCAGGGAAGCCGGCCAGCGGTCAGCGGGTTTTGCGTGTTGTGGGCTTACCCTCGGGACCTTGCAACTGTGCGCGAAGGTTGCTGGCTCGATCGAACATTTCCTGCGCGCTGACCGGCGACGCGGGCTTAAGCGTATAGCGCAGCGAGTGTTCGTCCTTAAGGGGAATGGGCAGAATCGTCGTGAGCAGATCAATACCCGGCCAAGCCCAAAACGGCGGGGCGACCTGCCCGCTGGCTTTAAGCGTTTCGTAGCCGTCCTTACGCAGGACCACATCGTAATTGCCGTACCAGGTAAAATCCTTTTGCATCGGCGTTCGCCCGACTTCCTGCTGATTAAGATAGACCAGCGCGCCCGGCGGATCGGACTGCACGCTCAAGGTCCGGCGGACGCATCCGCAGGCCAAAGCGATCGTCAGCAACAGCAAGGTCGTTCTCATGCGTCGGCCGGCGAGTATAGATTAGCCCCGATGCTTGGCAAGGAATGCAACTCTTCCGTGTGGGGGTTTGGGAAAGGGGGCGCAAAAGTGGGGCGCTTTTTGGCGCAAAAAACCGCACCAAGATTTGACTGCTTCTAAAAAAAATAAAAAAATTTACAAGCTGTGTATCGGCGGATATTTAGGTGCGTGTTGCGGCACTCCGAGTTTCGCTAATTATCGCCCATTTGCGCACCTTCGGCCGTTTTTCTGCCCCTAGGGTAGAGGGCTATACTTATGACTAATTGCGAGTTGATTGACCTGATTGCTCGCCAAGCCGCAAGCGTTTACCCCGTCGGCTTATTGCTCAGTGTTGGGTTCGGACCGCGGCAACTGTCCGGGGAAGCCGGACCTGCAAATGCGCGCCAAGCCGTGTGTGTTTACGTCGCGGGAATTTCCTTTTCTCGGGCCCTCCGAGGGGCGCAACAAACCGGACCTCCCAAGAACCCCGCTGGACTCGGAAACGACCTCTTCGTGACACCCATGGGACCCCAAAGGGACCTCTTTGGGACCCCCTTTGGACCCCATTTTGCCATCCGAACAGGAGCGAAATACGCAAATTTGCCTGATTTTCAACGAAATCCGCTTCGCGGCACCGAAGTGTGTACAAAAAGCAATGTTGCTCGGCAGACAGGGTCGTGGCGACGACGGGCAATACCAAATTGTGGCGAGGCGTTCTTCGCTCCGCCACTTTCGGATGGGGGAACGGCCAAGGCGCGGGGCTTTGTTGATGGTTCCCATCGCTGCTTTCCCCTGGCGCATCCCGGACGAGAGTGCGACGTCACAACGACGCGTTGCACCCTCGGGCCACGCGGGGTGTGCGTGCAACATTGGCCGGCAGCGGCGCATGACGTAAAGTGAAAAACGCTATGCTCCGATCAATCATTATATATAGCATCTTGGCAGCGCTGCTCACGCTCGATGCGCTGTGGTGGAAGTGGGCCGACCGGCGGCTGCGCGCGGTTCATCACCCCAGAATCTGGCGAGTGCTTCTAGCGCTGTTTATGGGGTCGATGCTGGCCTATATCGCCGGTCTGACAACGATGGGCCGCGCTACCCGGGCATTTCATTACTATCTGCCGTCGGGGATCATTGTAGCGATCTACCTGTGGCATGTGCTGGTATTGCCCATCACCTGGCTGAGCATTGGACTGGCCTGGCCGATCCGGCGGGCACTGGCGACGAAGGCGCATATACCCAGCCAGTTGCAAGAATCGAGTGAGCCATATGGATCAACCGGCGGGCCAGATTCGGCAGGCTCGCTCAGTCGCCGGCAGTTGTTGGGCGCGATGGTGGTGGCTGTTCCGCCGGTGGTGACGTTCATCGGCACTGCCCGGGCCATCCCGCAACTGGAAGATTTTCGACTGACTCGCCGCGTGCTGCGACTCCCGCGGCTCCCGCAAAACCTGGACGGACTGACCATCGCGCATCTGTCTGACGTGCATGTCGGCAGGTTCACGCGCGGGCCGGTGCTCGAAAAAATCGTCGAAGCCACCAACCAGCTTCACGCGGACCTGGTGCTGATGCCGGGGGATTTGATCGACTTCTATTTGTCAGACCTGCCCGAAGCGGCGGCGATGGTGCGGCGGCTGGATTCCCGGCACGGCACTTTCATGTGCGAGGGAAATCATGACCTGATCGAATCGCCACAGGCATTTGACAATGGGGTGCGTCGTGAAGGGTTGCAATTGCTGCGCAACGCATCTCGTCTGCTGCCGATCCGTGGGGAGACGCTGCAATTGCTGGGAGTAAACTGGGCCTTGCCGGAGAGTTCGATTGAAGAAGAAATGAGCGAGGTGACGCGCCTCGTGCGGCCCGAATTGTTTTCGATCCTGCTGGCGCACCATCCGCACAACTGGGATCCTGCGATCAAAGCGGGGATCGACCTGACGCTGGCCGGCCACACGCACGGGGGGCAGCTCATGCTCAACAAGCACTTTGGCGCCGGGTCGATCATGTTTCGTTATTTCAGCGGGCTTTATGAGCGCGCTGGCAAGCAGTTGTATGTGTCCAACGGTGTGGGCAACTGGTTCCCGCTGCGCATCAACGCCCCGGCCGAGATCGTGCATCTGACCCTGCGGCGAGCGTGAGGAGATTTTTCCGGGACGATGCGTTGATAGCGAAAAGGGCGGTGGCAAATGGCGAATAGCATACAGCTGCGCTATCGAGTCAACAGATATCCCGCAGCCAGGAACGCAAATCCGGCCAGTGCCAGCCAGGGAGCGAGGGGCACGTTTCGAACTGGCCAGTGGAAATCGATCGGCCGAGGGTCGTCCGGTTCGATGATCGCGCCGCCGGTGTTGTCGGCCAGGGCGCGCAGTGCCGCGCGATCGGTGCCGATGGCGACGAATTCTTGTGGATATCTGCCCGGAATGGCCTGCCGATTGATAATCCGGTCTTGCCAAAAGACGGTGGCGATGCGTGGCTCTGGCGCAGCCGGAAGCGCTAGCGAATATCGGCCCGGCGCGCTTTGTGGGACCGTGAAGGTTTCGTTGCCAAGGTGCAGTTGCAGCGGCAGATTGTTGAGATACGCGTCTTGTTCGATGGCGTCGATCGTCACAAGCGTTGTAGGTGAGAATGACCAGGCAATGCGCAAGCGTGGATCGGTGGCGGGCATAGAGAAAGGCTCGGCCAATCGAAGCGCATCGTCGGAGGCGATCACGGCGGCGACGGCGACGACCTGGCCGAGGCCCGCGCGCCAGCGCGCCGCCAAAGGGACCGCGCCGTCGGAAAGCGCAAGCGCGTCAGGCTTGATCCACACGCGGTTATGCCCGCTGGCAGCGCGGTCGATGCCGACTGATGGGATGACCAGTCGCAGGGATGTGTCGATCCAGCGATCCGGCAGCGCCTGCTGCAGAAGTCGTCGGGCGTCCCGCGCCCACTGCGCCGGATCGAATTGCTTAATCGTCCGTCCGCCGGTGGATTGCGCGATTTGGGTAAGGGCAGCCAGCGCCTTTCCATCCCCAATCGCCAGCACGTACAGACGCACGTTGGCGTTGCGCAGGCCCGTGGCGATGGCGTCAGGCTGGTTAAGCTCGGCCTCGCCGTCGGTCAAAAGCAGGAGATTTCGTGGTAACGATTCGCCGGTTTCTGCGGTGATTCTAAGCAGCGCGGCTTGGAGATTGGTCGGCCCGCGCGGCTGGGCGGTGCCTGGGGGGATTGGGAGCTTGATGGCGTCGATGACGGCAGTGCCCGTCGTCCACCAGTCAATGCGATCCGCGAACCGGCCGATGCTGACCAGATCGCTGGTGGGCAAGGTCCGCAGCGCCGCGGCGAGTGACCGCAGCGCCATATCCCATCGCGAGTGTTCGCCGGCGGGATTGCTCATGGATCCGCTGCCATCGGTCAGCAGCAGCCAGTGCAGCGTGGGGGCGGGTGGCGAACTGGCCAGGGGAGAAATCGCGTCGAGCGTTGTGCCGTCATATTGCCCGGCAGCAAAGGCGTGTTGGCCGCCAGCGATGAGCAATGTTCCACCAAGCTCGCGGACGTATTGTGCCAGGCGATCCGACGATGTGCCGGCCAGCGAATCGGCCGGGATGTTGTCCAGCAGAATCAGGCCGGCCGAAAGATATGCCGCGGGGTCGGTGGGCAAATCGGCCGGACGCATGGCAACAAAAGTGGGTGGAGCGGGTCGATCTGAAATCCACCAGCGCTGCGCCGTGACTTGGGGCGGCCGATTGATAGCGAGGGTGTTGTTCTCGGGCCAGGCGTCGATCGCGGGGATCGTCAGGCGCACCGACGGCGCGGAGCGGTCGATGCGAAGGAGTTGCACCGTTGCACCTTGAGGAACATCGGCAGTGGCAGATGAGCCGGGAGCTGTCGCGATGATCCGCCGGGGCCGTGGTCCGCTGGCGCGCACCGAGGCCGCGATGATGTCGTCACGGATTTCCTCGCTCGTAACTGCGGCGTCGACAGGCGATTCGAGGCCGGGATCGAGAGCGCAGTAAACCGGCGTGGTCGAGCCAGAAGTCTGAAAACGACCGTCACTGAACAGGACGATCGCGCCGGCATCGGACGGAAAAGCAAGCCGGGTTTCGGCGGCCGGCCGTTCGCGGAGGGCGTCGGTGGAGCCGGCGGGTTGCGCATCAGAGGAAAACGTGACGAGTTTATACGGCTGCGTGCCGAGGAGTTGTCTTAAGCGAAGTTGCCGATGGACCGGATCGAGGTAGTTGGCAGTGCGGGTGCTGGGCGAAACGTCGGCCAGCACGACGATCGGCCCGCGATCGGGCCGGTGCCAGAGCGGATCGCCGGCAGCGAGTGTCAGCAGGAGCAGGGCGATGAGAAATGTTGCGATTGAAAGACCAGGCAGCCGCGCAGTACGCCAGCGGGCCGCGATAATGCAAACACCCGCCAGCAGCGCCGCGACGAGCAAAAGCCAGGGGTGGTCGAAAATCACAAGTGCCAGCGATGATATCGCAACGCGCCGTCGCCGAGTAGGGTTTTGCGGACGACTGTGCTACAGCGGGCCTTCACGCTGCGGCGGTCAGACTTCCTTCGTCCATGATGGCCTGGGTGGCGTCTTCGGCTGTCAGTGGCTGTGCGAACAGGAAGCCCTGGGCCTGTCGCACGTCCATGGCCTGGAGCATCGCTACCTGGTCGAGCGTTTCCACGCCCTCGGCGATGAGATCGATATTAAGATTTCTCGCCAGGGCCACGATCGAATTGACGACGGCGGCGTATTTCCGATCGCTGGTGGCACTCTTGATAAATCCACGATCGATCTTCAAGCCGTCGAGCGGAAAGCGATTGAGGCAACTCAGCGAGGAGAACCCCGTGCCGAAGTCGTCCATATGCAGCTGTATCCCCGCCTGCTGAAGCTGGCCGAGCGTGCGGATCGCGTTGTCGCTGTCGGTCATCAACATGCTCTCGGTGATCTCCAGCTTGATGTTGTGGGCGTTCAGCTTGTGCGTTTCGATCATCTCCCGGGTGCGATGCACGAGGTCCGGTGCGGCCAACTGCCTGCGCGAAAGGTTGATGCTCATGGTCAGGTCGCCCCGATCGGGGAACTGCTTTTGCCATGCGGCCAGCTGTTCACAGGCGGCGTCAAACACCCAGAAACCAACCGGCACGATCAACCCGGTTTCCTCGGCCAGCGGAATAAACTGATTCGGGGGAACCAGCCCGAGTGTGGGGTGTCGCCAGCGGAGCAGGGCCTCGAAGCCGAAAAGCCGCCGGGATTCCAGATCCACGATTGGCTGGTAATACAGAACCAGCTGTTTGAGTTCGACTGCCTTGTGCAGATCGTTTTCCAGCTTCAGGCGGTCGATCACCTCATCGTGCATGGTCTGATCGAAAATGACGTAATGGGCTTTGCCGGTAACTTTCGCGCGATACATGGCCGTGTCGGCGTCGCGGAGCATGGCATCGGCGGTGTCGTATTTTCCCTGGCTGGTGCTGATGCCAATGCTGACCGTGCAGCGGATTTCGTGCGTACTGATGTTGTAAGGCGCCGACAGCGCAGCGATCAGTCGATCAGCCACGACCGGCACGTCGGCGAAGTCGCGCAGGTCGTCGAGAAGGATACTGAATTCGTCGCCGCCCAGCCGAGCGGCAGTGGGGTTATCAACGCCGATGGAGACGGTATCAGTCGTGCGGATCGCCGCCGATATCCGCCGGGACATTTCGATCAGCAGGAGATCGCCGATGTCGTGCCCGAGACTGTCGTTAACGATCTTGAACCGGTCGAAATCAAGAAACAGCACGGCCAGCTTGTGGTTCGAATTGCGCTTGCTGCGCTTGATCGCCTGGGTCAGCCGGTCGCTGAACAGCAGACGGTTGGGCAATGCGGTCAAGCGGTCATGCAGAACCGCGTTTTGCAGTTCCAGATTCTGTCGAAGGACGATGTTGGTCAGGCGCCATTTTTCCGACAAGGCCGTTGCCACCTGCGACACTTCAATGTTGTCGAAGGGCTTTTTCAAAACCAACAGCCGGTCGGTCATGCCGAGCTGGGCCAGAATCTGTTCCCAGGTGTAGTCCGAGTAAGCGGTGCAGATCACGATCTACAACTGCGGGTCGGCCTCCCAAAGCCGCTTGATCGTTTGCACGCCGTCCCAGCCGGGGGGCATGCGCA
>JBBQSU010000034.1:0-28295 GCA_038234815.1 Tepidisphaerales bacterium
GGTTCCGACAGGGAGACCACCTGGGCGGACATCATGATGCAGTTCAGGGGATTGCGCAGGTCGTGAGCCAGGATGGCAAGGAACATCTGGCGGGACTGATCGACCCGTTTGGTATAGCTTAAAACTGCCCTGGTCAGCGACTGGTCGATGCACTCGTTAAAACGGGTTATGCCGTCGATGTCTTGCAAGTGGTAATTCGGCTCGCTCTCGCGCCAAAGCCGCAGGACGCTGGCACGGAGCGCGCGGTACTCGGCGACGACCTCCATCAAGTTGAATCCCGAAGTAACCCGACCGACCCCATGCACCGCTGATGCCCCATCGAGGCGCTTGCTTTCCGGTCCGGAGTCTCCGCAACCGTGCGACTTGTCCGATTGCTGCACGTCGGTTTGGAGGGATCTCATGTCCCGCACCGTGGCCTGGAGGATATCCACGGCGTGGTCGCGTAGCGCCAGCCTGTCCATCTTTGTACCTGGAATGGTGTTGTGGGCGAAACGCTCCCATTCCGCGATAATCTGCTCCATATTGTCCTGTAAGAAATCAGCCAATTGCATGATATTCACCTCGCTAAAAAGCCTCGCGTCGGAATGCCACGTCATCAAAAAAAAATCTATTCATGCCGGGAAGGCCATTACGGCAGCCAAACTTTGCACTATTTTAACCTCGTTTGAGGAGGCGCGCCAAGTCCTTCTTTGATATAGCAACGCCGCGGCCCATCTCGGGGAGAACTAAGCCAAAATGGTGTGGGGCAGGGATGTCCGATGGCGAGCGGATGCTCCCTTCGAATTCAATCCCGCTTCTCGTGGAGTCTTTGCGGGGTCATATGGAGTTGCCTCTGCGGGCGTGTTCCCGGGGTGACGTCCTGCGGGATCGAAAAGCGCAGAGCTGGCGGTGCCGAACAGTGCCGGTTCGGCCGGCAGATTCGGACGTGCATGGGTGGGCGGTGCAGGGCGGGCCGTCCTGCCTGTCGCAAATTCCCCAATTTAATCCTCATTTAAGCGATTGATTATCGATCGTTGCGATTTCTATTGACCATGTCGCATTTTAGGAACTATAATTGCATTCGGGTGTGGTCTTCCTATGGCTCACCCACAACGCCTTGGATACCCCGCGAGACAAAGTCCTCGTCCTGGCCGGCACCTCTCCTGTTCATGCCGGCATCATCCACGCCCTGAGGGCGCAGGCTGAGGTTGTCGAGGTCGAGAGCATCGATGCCGCGGTCGAGATCCTTCGTCAATCCCACTTCAGCGCCGTGTTTTCCGATTCAGCCGATTTCCTTCCGCTGGAGCGTGCCCTGGTCTCGCAGCAGGCCAACATGATTCTCAACACGATCGGCGAGGGCGTGTGCATCGTCGATGGCGACGGCCGATGTAACTGGATGAACCGGAAGATGGCGGCCTGGCCGGCGCGGGTGCATGAAAAAATTCGCCGGACGTGCCTGGAATCCTTCGAGCTTTTTTCCCACCAGATTTCCCCGGCCCATGCCTCCACCGACGTTCCTTTCAATCGTTCCAAGCGCTACGCGTTGAATATCGAAGAGCAGCAGTTCATGGAACTGATCGCCTCGCCGGTGATTAACCCCGCGGGGCAGGTGGTGCAGGTGGTGGCGGTGGTGTGGGATGCGACCGGCACCCGGCGCTTGCAGCAGAAGATCGACGCGATCGATAAGGCCGGGCGGGAGTTGGTTCGGCTGGAAAGCGAAGCGATCTGTAAGCTTAACGTGGGCGAGCGGCTGAAACTGCTGGAAGATAAGATCGTCAGCTTCACCAAGGAGCTGATGCACTTCGATCACTTTGCGATTCGGGTGCTGGATCGGAAGAACAACAAGCTGGAGATAGTGATCAGCGCCGGCCTGCCGACGGACGCGTTGAACATCGATCTGTTTGCCGAGGCCGAAGGCAACGGCATCAGCGGATATGTCGCCTCCTCGGGCCGGTCATACATCTGCCCCGATGTCGAGCGCGATCCGCGATACGTTTCGGGGTTGGATTCGGCCAAGAGCACGCTCACCGTTCCGCTGCGGCTGCACGACAAGGTGATCGGCATTTTTAATATCGAAAGTCGGCAGAAGGCCGCTTTTAACGAAGATGACAGGCAGTTTGCCGAGATTTTTGGTCGATACGTCGCCATCGCGCTCAATATCCTCAATCTGATGGTGGTGGAGCGGGTGGGGACGGCGCACAAGATCGCTGACGAGGTGAACGCGGAAGTGGCCGGGCCGCTCAATGACATGCAGTCCGACTGCGCGGCGTTGATCGAAGAGCATTCCGGTAATGCCGATCTAAAGCGGAAGCTTCAGGGGGTTCTGGACAACGTTGTGGCGGTGCGGGCCAGCCTGCGTCAGGCGGCGCAAGGCCCGCAGAAGGTTTTAGGGGTGTCGGAAGTGGAAGCGCGGCACGATCCGGTGTTACATGGCGCTGCGGTGCTGGTGGCCGACGACGAGGCGAACATCCGGCTGACGATTGCCGACGTGCTGCGAAAATTCGGCGTCGCCGTCACCGTCTGTGCCTGCGGACAGGAAGCCATCACGATTCTCGATCGCGGCGCGCGGTTTGACTTGGTCCTCAGTGATATCAAGATGCCCGACAAGAGCGGGTATGACGTATTCGCATCGGCGCGCAAGGCGCAGCAGCGGGTGCCGGTGATTCTGATGACGGGCTTTGGCTACGATCCGAATCACAGCATCGTGCGGGCCAGTCAGGAAGGGCTGCAGGCGGTGCTCTTCAAGCCATTCCGGGTCGAGCAACTCATGGGCGAGGTCCGCAAGGCACTGCAAGTCCGGGCATCGACACTGCCGTCAGAGCCGACGCCGGTGACCATGACGGTCTCCTGAAGCCTTAATCTACGCGGTTATTTTTCCCCTACCGGCAAGCCATCCGGGCGGCATCTGGCATCGCCGGTTTTGCAGGGCTATCATAGTTCCGATCAAACAATTGAGGAGAAAGATAATGAACAAGTGGATGGTTTTGTCGTGCGCGGGCGTGCTGGGCTGCGTTGGGTTTCTATGGGCGCAAGCGCCGGCCACGCGGCCGGTGGAGCAGAAGCGTGTCACGGCGTCGGGCCTGACGATTATCGAACTGGGCGGGGAGGGAGAATCGGGCGTTAAAACCGGCGACCACGTGTGGGTGCATTACACCGGTACGCTCACCAACGGCACCAAGTTCGATTCTTCCCGGGACCGGGCCGAACCCTTTGAATTCAATGTCGGGCGAAAAGATGTCATTCTGGGCTGGGACGAAGGCTTGATCGGGATGAAGGTGGGTGAAAAGCGGAAGCTCATCATCCCGCCGACCCTGGGCTACGGGTCGGTGGCGTCAGGACGCATCCCCGCCGACTCGACACTGGTGTTCGAGATCGAACTGCTGGGCATTCGACGCGTGGGGTGACAAGGTAGTTCTGTCACGCCGCCAATTGCTGTTTGGCCGGTTGTTCTGTGGTGGGGTGCGTCACGGCAAAAGCGCCCAGGTCAGCCCCGCCACGCTTAGCAGCAGCAATGCGAACAGGGCCAGATACAGGCGGCGCATGAACCTATCAAACCGGAGGGTGAGCGTAGGGTCGGGCGCGATCTGTCGCAGGTAGCGCATGCGTGAATCGATGCTGCCGTGCGTCCAATTACGGGCGGCGATGGGGATGTTGTTGACGGCGGCCACGCGCTGAAGCGCCGAATTAAAGACGGTTGTCCCGTAAGGTCCGACGTACGAATCCGCGGGGGTTAGCGGCGCATCGGCCGGTCGCAGGAGCGGCGCATCGGGACGATTGGCTTCAAGCGTGCGGGCGGCGTAAACATCGGCCTGACGTTCAAACCGCCGGCTCAGCACGCCGAACGCACCCCAGAAAATGCCGAAGCCCGCCAGCGCCACCACGCCTTCAAGCAGCGTTCGGGACAAGTGCAGCGGGGCAAGCGTTCGATCGATCCAGGCATCGGGCAGAAGCGTACCCACGGCCAGCATAATCACGAAAAACACGACATACCATGCGATGTGCCGATGCACGATATGCCCGGCTTCGTGGGCGAAAACCGCTTCAATCTGCTCGTCGGTCATGGTTTCCACCAGCAGGTCGGTCATCAGGATGAACCGCACCTGCGGCAGGATGCCCATGACGGCGGCGTTTCCGACATTGTGATGGGTGTTCCAGAGCAGGATGTCGCGGTACGCCAGGCCGGTCTTGTGATAAAGGGACTCGAGCCGGTGTCGGAGCGGCCCGTCGGGCAGGGGCTGGGTGTGCAGCACTCGCCGCAGAAGCTCTGGTGCCAGGGTGAAGACGACGGCGGTCGGTCCCAGGGCCAGCACACCTTCGATCCAGGGATTTAGTGGATGATCGAACCCGACGAGGTGCAGCGTCAGTGCGCCCAGATCACGCAAGAGCAGAATCAGCATGACCGGCACGGCGATAAAGAGAATCTGCAAGCGGACGTTGGAGCCAAAATAGCTGAAAAAACTGGGTGGAGCGTGTACGGGCAGGTCGGCGTCCAGCGCAAAAAGGAGGTTTTGCTCGCGCAGCGCAACGTCGGCAGGGTATTGCGCCCACCACAGGCCCATCCAAGCCAGGATCGCAGGCAGTGTACCGACGAAGACCAAGGGGAACTGCCAGCGTTCCTGTCCAAGCGGGCCAAGCAGGTCGCGCACGGCCCAGCCCCAATCCAGTTCCCACAGTCCCCAGGCAAACCAGGCGCAGATCATGTAGCGGGCCATCTGCACCAGGCGATTAAACCGCCGCAAGCTGGCGTACAGGTTATTTGCCGCCACCCGTCGGGCAAGGAGGCGGCTGTATAATCCGGTCACCAGGACGAGCAGGACGTAAAAGGCCAGGAACGTGACCGTGCCGGCTAGCACTGATGTTGGCCTCGGGCCGGCCGAGGCCGGCGACCAGGCCATCCAGAGAATGTACGGAATAAGCAATAAGATTCGAACCACGAGGGCATTGTAGGTGTAAGTGCCTGCGACTAAATGGCCCGGCGGCTAAATTTAACGCTTTGGGGTTAGCTTTGACGAACCTTGCTCTCATGCGGTAGAAGGCACTCTTGGTTACGAATTTGCCGCCCGGGAATCAGAAGGAAAACCGCCCGAATCGGGTAGAAAGTATAACGGAGTGAGAAGTTCAAGACGTTGTGTTGTTGTCTCGCGGCCGGCTTGGGCCGAATCGCTCGAAACCCGCGTGCTGCTGTTTGCGCCCGACCCCAATCTGGTGCAGGCGCTGCCTTATGTGTTGGATTTTTCCTCGCCCCAGACCGGCTATGAGGACACGGCTAACGCCGGCACCGGCTTCACGCGAGTGCAGGCCAATTCCACCGGCAATGCCTATCAACCCAGCCTGATTTCGCTTGATACATCCTCGGGCGTGTTGCGCCTGACCACCAGCGGAAGCGCCCGTCAAGGCACCAACCTTGATGCCGCCAACTCTCTGGTCAACGGTCTCGGCGTGGCGTTCGATGCCAGCTCCACCGCGTTTGCCGTCACCACCACTTTGGTTGGACCGCTCACCTACCTATCGGCCGTGCAGGAACAGGCGGGGATCATGTTCGGCCCGGACCAGGACAACTATGTCAAGCTCGTCGCGGTTTATGAAAATGGCCGTGGGCGCCTGGAATTTTCCGACGAGCAATCGTCCGAAGGGACGATCTCGCATACGCTTGCCGACCCCACCAGCACCGTAATCGGACCGTTCGGATTGATCGGCACGCTTGAGCTGCGCCTGGTCTGCGATCCTACGTCCGGCATCATTCAGCCGCAGTTCGCATTTAACGGCAATGCCTTTCAGAATTTATCCGGCCGCCTGACGCTCACCGGTGCTAAGAAAGCTGCATTCTTCAGTTCCAATGCGGCAGGCTCGATCCTGGCGATCCAAAACAACACCGGTCCGGCCGTCACCTACACCTTCGATGATTTTTCGATCCAGAGCGGCACCGCCTACTCATTTTCCCCGTCGGTCTCGGCCGTCAGTCCCGCCAATGGTTCCACCAATGTCGCCATCGACTCCACCATCGCCGCGACTTTCGTTCTGCCCACCGCCGGTACCGAAATCGATCCGACTTCGCTTTCCAGCAGCAGCGTGAAACTGGTCCGCAGCAGTGATAATCAGCCGGTCACTGCCGATCTGTCGATCGCGGACAATCAGATCATTATCAACCCCGCCGGCACTTTGCAGCATTCCACGCAGTACACTCTCAGCATTACCAATGCGCTGGAAGCCACCGACGGCATCGGCTTCGTGCCGTTCAGTTCCACTTTCACCACTGATGCCGCGCAAACCGTCAGCACCATCACGCTGAGCGACTCGCGGTTGTTATTTAATGCCGTGCGGAACACTTCAAGCCCGACCCAGTCGCTCGTGATTACCAACGCCGGCACTTCGGTGCAGACCTTGTCGGCAGGTGGGATTGCCATCAGTGGTGCCGATGCCGGGCAGTTTTCTTATACGTCGTCCAGCGCCTTTCCCGTCACGCTTAACCCCGGCGATACGCTGGCGCTGAACGTAAAATACACCGCGCCGTCGGGCACGGCACTGGGCCTGAAGTCCGCGACGCTTACGGTGACGACGCAGGATATGAGCACCACGCCGGTGTCGCTTAGCGTGCGCGCCCTGGCCACAAGCGGGACGGGCGGGACCAATGAGCCGTCATTGCAGCGCATTCTCGATCTGTATCAGATTCCCGTGATCGTCGGCGATTCCAATCCTGACGACACGTTTATCGATACCCCGCCGGTCACGCCCAATGACGAGATTCTTGCCCCGCGGCTGGTTCGCGCTAACGCCGGCCTTCCCGTTTCCATCGAACCGATCGCGGCCATGGCCGTCAATACCGAGCCGGCGACCTTTCTGGGTTATTACGAACCCGGTTCCCCGCAGACGCGCACCATTCTCTGGTCCATCCCCAAGGCCGATGCCCAGTCGGTTCATCCGTCGATCACCGGAACCACCACCTTCAACCCCACGGGCGCGTTTTCATTGCTGAGCATCTGGCCGACATTCACCAACACCGACGGTTCAACCCGTGAGGTGTATTCTGAAGATTCGCTCAACACCTGGGACCCCAATGTTCAACGAAAAGTCCGGTTCTATCCGCTAAAGAATGCCGACGGCAGCGTCGTGGCTAATGCCTATGTAGTGGGCGTGGAGGAATTCACCAGCGGGTACGATTCCAACGACGTGGTCTTCATCATTCGTAACGTGACACCGGCACCAGCCGGCCCGGAACTGGGGTTAAGTAACCTCGACGGCACGCCCTTCGCCGACCGACTGGTCTTTAGTCGCGTGCAAAACCTTAATACCACCACGCCCAATGTCGTCCATGACGTGTCGCACCTGCGCATCAGCAACACCGGTTCAGGCAATTTGACGATCAGCAGCATCGGCGTGACCGGCCCGTGGACGATCAGCGGAACGTATCCCGCCACCATCGCCGCCGGTGCCAGCCTCGACGTCAATGTCACGTTCGTCGCCACCAGTGGCGGGCTGCGGACAGGCTCTGTTTCAATTCATTCCAACGACGCCGACGAGCCGACGAAAACCGTCGCATTGAGCGGGTTCTGGCAGCAGTATTCAGAGGCAACCCCGGGCGGAACGTCGGTCGAGCCGACTCTGCCCCAGATCATCTCGATCTTTGGATACACCACGAAGATCACCAATACCGGACAGACGCTAAGTGGCGGGGGTCGCGTGGCCGCGGTCGGTGACGAAGTCCTCAGCACCTATTGGAAACGGGCGACCGCCTCGCTGCCCATCACGGTGCGCCAACTAGCGGCGTATCACACGCAGGGCAGCTCCGCGGTTATTCGCTATTACACCAAGGGATCGCCAAGCTCAAAAACGGCCATCTTCACCCACAGCGGCTCGGACGCACAATCTCTGCTTCCGCGTAGCACGGCCAGCGGAAATCCCCTGGCCTTTGCCCGCTTCAGCACAAACAATACGATTGGGTTTTATGTCGATGGCGAATCGAGCGATGACACGCTGAATGTGCAGGAACAGCCCGGCGGGGGCTATGGCCATCACTTGCGGTTCTATCCGGCCAAAGATCGCTCGGGCAACGTCATGGCCAACACCTACATCATGGGGATGGATTACAACGGCATTAATTACGACTACAACGACAACATGTACTTGATAACGAACATCGCGCCCGAGGGCGCGACTCCCGTGGGTTTGCTGGCCGCGGCAGCGGTGCAAGGGACGTTTTCCCGTACCCCGATAAAGCTAAAAGGACTGGACAGGCAGTCGGTCGCGGAGCTGGTCGATTCAGTGTCTTCTTCGAATTAATTCGCGATGGGTCAAACTTCGGTTCAGCATGAGCTTCTTGCCCGGATGTCGAGTCTGGCCGACCCGATCCGCCTGCGGTCGCTGCGCATTCTTGAGCGCCACGAACTCGGCGTCGCCGAATTATGTGACGTACTGCAACTGCCTCAGTCCACCGCCAGCAGACACCTGAAAGTGCTGGCCGACCAGGGATGGGTGCGCTCGCGCAGGGCGGCGACAACCAATCTCTACCGGATGTTGCTTGATGAGATCGACGAGGGTGCCCGCCAACTCTGGCTTGTGGCCCGCGAGCAAACCGAGGGCTGGCAGGCGATCGCGCAGGACCGGCTGCGACTGACGCGCGTGCTGCGCGATCGGACCACTGACAGCCAGGCCTTTTTTGCCGGCGCTGCCGGCCAGTGGGACAAGCTGCGCGAAGAAGCTTATGGCCGGTCGTTTGCGATCGAGGCCCTTCTGTCGCTCCTGCCTTCGGATTATGTCGTCGCCGACCTTGGCTGCGGCACGGGGCAGATTGTTAACATGTTGGCGCGGCACGTGAAAAGCGTGATCGGAATCGACAACTCGGCCGCCATGCTCAAAGCCGCGGGGCATCGCACGCAGGGGCAAGCCAACGTAAAACTGATTCGTGCTGATCTGGCCGATGCCCCGGTCGAGGCGCATTCGTGTGACGCCTGCCTGATGCTCCTGGCGTTGAGCTATGTGCCCGATCCGGCCCGAGCGCTGGCGGGGATGACGCGCTTGCTTAAGCCCGGCGGCAAGGCGGTCATCGTTGATCTTCTGCCCCACGACCGCGACGAGTTCCGCAGGCAGATGGAGCAATCCTGTCGGGGGTTTGCCCTGGACGAGCTTAACCGGATGCTCGGTACGGCGGGTTTTTCAGACGTGGAGTGTCGTCCGCTCGACGCCGAACCGAATGTTAAAGGCCCGGCGCTCTTTCTAGCTACAGGCACACGTTCCATCTGACTGCAGCCTCGCGTAGCATGAAAGTCCGATGATGATTCCTAGATTTGGACTGGGCGTGGTACTGCTGCTCTGCTCGATAGCCCGGGCCGGGTTGCAAGCCGACGAACTGCTGCTGATAACCAACAAGAATGTGCCCGCGGGCAAGGCGCTGGCGGAGTTTTATGCGCAGGCGCGAGGCGTGCCGGCGGGGCGAATCGTCTCGCTGGATTTGCCCCAGGGGGATGAGATTTCGTTCGACGCGTACGAACGGTCTGTCGTGCCGGCGCTGCGCCAGGCCCTGTCGGCCGGGGGATTGGATCAAAAAGTTCGCTGCCTCGTCACCTTCTTTGGTGTCCCACTACGCATCAGTGGGCGCGTGGCCACCACCGCCGAGCGCGACGAGGTGCAGGCGATCAACAAGGAACTAGCAGTCGTGAAACCGCAGGTGGTTGCGGCGGTGCAAGATCTCGAAGCCCAGGCCGCGACCCTGGACGCCGGTTTTGCCCCCAAGGTGGTGGCCGACGATCCCGACGCTCTCGGCCAGCGGGCTGACATGGCGATCCGAGCGATGGTCCGATCGCTCAATGCGGCCAAGGATCCAGCCAAGGCGCAGGAAGCCGGCGAGCGCGTCAAGACAGTTCTTGCGAAACTAGCCGGTAAAGGCTCGGCGCTGGAAAACCTTGCCCGGTCGCCGGCCAGCACCCAGCAAGCCGAGGCCCAGGATCAAATCCGCCAACTTCAGCACGACGCACAAGAGTTGCAGTCCAGCCGATTCGATCCCGCGGCCCGCAAAAAGCTCCGCGAATTCAACGCCGAGTGGACGGGTCTGCTGGGGCAGGTGCGGGTGCTGACGCAGCAGGCGGACTATCTTTCTGCAACCGAGACGATGGCGGCGGTTGATAACGAACTGCCCCTGCTCTGGTGGCAGGCCTATCCGCGCGGCCGGTGGCTGGGAAACCCGCTGCACTGGCGCGTCAGTGGGCGGCTGCCGTTTCCGACGCTAATGGTCATGCGGCTGGATGCCCCTACGGACAAAATCGTTCAGCAGTTGATCGAGTCGAGCTTGGCGACGGAGAAAGCAGGGCTGACCGGGCCGATCTTGATCGATGCCGGCGGGGCCAAAAAACTGGACCCGTCGATGAAGAAGCCCGGCTACTGGCAATTCGAGCATCTTCTTGGCGATTTGCGAGACTTGCTGAAAAAACACAATAATCTCGAGCTGATCTACGACGATGCACCGGCGATCGTTCCGCCCGGAACAGCCAGCGGCGTTGCACTGTATTGCGGGTGGTATCAGCTTCGGGACTATCGCCCGGGCTTTACGCTGGCCCGCGGGGCGGTGGGTTATCACGTCGCCAGCTATGAATTGGCCTCGCTGCATAACCCGGGTGAAAAAGGCTGGGTTGCGGGGCTGCTGAAGGATGGAATTTGCGGCACGGTCGGACCGGTTTCCGAGCCGTATCTCAGTGCTTTTCCTCCGCCGGACGAGTTTTTCCCTCTCTTGCTGACCGGAAAATTGACGCTTGCCGAGGTTTTCTGGAAAACCGAGCCGTCGACCAGTTGGATGATGAGCATGATCGGGGACCCACTTTATGTACCCTATCTGCACGCGCCCGGGTTAAAAGCGGAAGATTTACCCGAAAAGCTTCGCCCGGCGATCAAATGACCGCTCGATGCTATCTGGACATCTGGGGCAATAATTCGTTCATAAAATACGCTGATTGTGGGTTTCGGGTTCAAGCCCTGCGCGGCGAAAGCCGATACGAATGGTGTAAGGGAGTTCGCCAATGCCTGTTCAACTTATCTGTCCCAGTTTGAAATGCCGCAAGGTTTTGTCGGTCCCGGACGAGGTTCGGGGGAAGCTGGTTAAATGCCAGCACTGCCAAACCATGTTCAGGGTGCCCGAGGCCCGCAAGGCGATGGTGACCGAAGGCCGAGTCGCCGCGGCCTCCAAATAGGCCGGCCGTTGATTCTTTCGTCTGATAACTGGTCCTGAAACTTCCGGCCGATCGCGCCGCAGGTGCCCATGCGCCATCTGCCTGATGGAATTGCCGAATTCACCTCCACTCGATTTGCTTTTTCGCCGATTCATATCGTAAGTCTGCCTGGTGGGGTAAAGGCACTTGCGATGGAGAATCGAACATGGCCAACGGAATAATAATCGAAGAGCACGTTCTTCCTGCCGAGGTCGAACTGGTGATGTCGGCGCTGGAGGCCGGCGCGCCCCGCGGTCACGGGGACCTGCGCTCATGCGTGCGACTGCGCTATCGCGTGGTGGCCTCCTTGCAGCTTTTCAGCGATCCTCCGGGCAGCGCCCCGCGGGAAATCTACACGCGTGACATCGGCCCACGCGGCATGGGCTTTGTTTCACCCGGCCGATTGCCCCTAGGCTCCGGCGGGATTATCGAACTGGTCGATCCCGATGGCCAGACGGTGCGCGTGCATTGTACGCTGCTCCGTTGCCGCGAGGCCGCGCCCGGATGGTATGAAGGCGCCCTCTATTTCAATCGTGAGCAGTCGCAGTTCCGGGCCTGATCGCGCCTTGGGGGGGCGTCACGGTGACGACCTTGCCAGACCTGAGGGTCTGTATGGGTCGTCTTGCCCGGCCGCGTGATGCTTCGTAGACTGACCCGGCGAAGACGAGCCGGCATGACCATCACCCCTGACACGTCTGTTCACTCCCGATCTCACCCGGCTTCACCGGCTGAAGTGCTGGGCAGTTTCTGGCGGAACAGGGAACTCATCGGCCAGCTCGTTCGCCGCGACGTGATCGGGCGATATCGGGGGTCGTTCATGGGGGTCTTCTGGTCCTTCGTGCATCCGCTGCTCATGCTGGCGGTATATACGATCGTGCTGGGACATTTTCTCAAAACCCGGTGGGCCGGATCCGGCAACGATCTCGAGTTCTCGCTGATTCTTTTTTCCGGCCTCATCCTGTTTAACTTCTTCAGCGAATGTCTGAGCCGCGCGCCACAACTCGTGTTGGCCAACCCCAATTATGTGAAAAAGATCGTGTTTCCGCTGGAAATTCTCCCCTGGGTCGCTGTCGGCTCGGCGCTATTTCATACCGCAGTCAGCCTTCTGGCCTGGGGCGTGTTTTATCTGCTGATTCATGGCTTGCCCCATTGGACGATCGTGTATGTCCCGCTTCTGCTGCTTCCGCTGGCCATGATTAGCCTGGGCTGTTCATGGCTTATCAGCGCCGCGGGGGTGTATGTGCGGGATATCGGACAGGTGATGAGCGTGGTGGTGCAGGCGCTGATGTTTCTCTCCCCGCTGTTTTATACGGTCGAATCCGTCGCACCGGGCTTCCGCAAAGTGTTGATGGCCAATCCGCTGACGTATGTCATCGAACAGGCGCGGGCGGTGATGATTGCGGGGATCGCGCCGGGTGCGTTCGGCCTACTCATTTACTGGCTGGTAAGTCTGGTGGTCGCGTGGCTCGGGCTGGTCTGGTTTCAGCACACCCGCGACGGTTTTGCTGATGTGATGTGATTGTTGCCAATATGCCGATCGATCCCACCACATCCCAGGCTTTGCATGATCCGGCCGTCCCGGCCGCCGGGCCTGACAGCGGTGCGCCGGTCTCAATCAGCGTAAAAAATATCGGCAAGTGCTACCACATCTACGCCAACCCCCAGGACCGTCTCAAGCAAACTCTGCTGGGGCGCTTCGGCAACTATTACCGGGAATTCTGGGCCGTGCGCGACGTTTCGTTCGATCTGCGTCGCGGGGAAGCACTAGGGATCATCGGCCGCAACGGCAGCGGAAAAAGCACGCTCCTCCAACTCATCACCGGGACGCTTAAGCCAACGGTTGGGTCGGTCAGCGTCCACGGCCGCGTGGCAGCGCTGCTGGAACTGGGTTCGGGGTTCAACCCCGAGTTCACCGGCCGCGAGAATGTTTATCTCAACGGCGCATTGCTGGGCCTGAAGCGGGTCGAGATCGACGACCGGTTCGACCGAATCGCGGGCTTCGCCGACATCGGGTCGTTTATCGATCAGCCGGTCAAAACCTATTCAAGCGGGATGCTGGTGCGCCTGGCGTTTGCGGTGCAGGTGCAGATCGAACCCGACGTGCTGATTGTGGACGAAGCCCTGGCCGTGGGCGATGCGCTGTTTCAGAAGCGCTGCTTTGCCCAACTGGAAAAATTGACCGCCAATGGCACGAGTGTGCTGTTCGTGTCACACGATCAGGAGGCGATGCGCACGCTCACCCACCGGGCGATCCTTTTGAGTGGCGGGGAGATGAAAAGCACCGGGACATCCGCCCAGGTGCTGCTGGACTATCGAAAACTGCTGCACGATGAGGAAAGCGCCTATTTCAATCGCGCCAATGTCGAGATGGCCCGTAAGGTGCCCTCGCCGGGGTCGCTCGAGGTTCCCGCCAATCTCACCGGCCGGTCGGACCGCTTCGCCTTTGGCGACCGCGATGCCGAGGTGATCGGCGTGACGACCCTCAATGATGCCGGCGAGCCAGCGAGCCTGTTTCACCCGATGGACCGGATTCGGATTCGCATCGAATGCCAGATTCACAAGCCGCTGACGCACCTGAATGTCGGCCTGCGCATCCGAAGCAAGGAGGGCCTGAAGGTCTATTCGTGGGGCACGCTGAACCAGGACATCGCCATCGCCAGTGGCCACGCCGTTGGGGAGAAGTTCTGGGAAAAGTCGTTCACGGCCGGCCAGCGGGTTGTCGTCGATTTCGATTGTCCCTGCCGACTGGGCACTAATCTTTACGAGGTGCAGGGGAGTATTACGGAAGAAGGCAAGCCATACTATGGCGAGCAGCGAATGCTGCACTGGATCGACGAGGCGGCGTTTTTTCATGTAATGGTCAAAGACCGGGAGTATTTTTTTGGTGGGGCGTTTGATCTTCAAATGAAGGCGCAATGGAGCCAGACATCGTGAATAACGCCCCGCCCAGTATAGACGACACCGCGGCACTGATGCGCGCCCTTTCCATCGCGGTCGGCCCAGGCAGTGTATTGCACGCCGGCGGCGCGACGCCGGACCTTGTCCAGCGGCTGTTGACCGGCGGGATCGACGCCTTCGGCGCTGCCGATTCGGCCGAAGTCGTGCTGGCCGGCCACGTCGCAGCGCCGGGCAGATTTGTCCAGGGGCTGCCCGTCAATCTTCCCTACGCCGACGAGCGTTTTGATGCGGTGGTCTGCAGCGATGGCCTGGAGGCTCTGTCGATCGAACAGGCGAGCCAGGTGCTGGCGGAACTGACTCGCGTCAGCCGCCGAACGGTTCTATTGCGTGTGAATACTGCACCGGCGCGCCCTCGGGCCTTCTGGGAGGGCGTGGCCTTTCAGGTCGGCCTGCGGAAGCACGCCCGGTATCTCGCGGTCGCGCCGTATGAAGAACTTGAATACGAACCGACTCGCGTCACCATCGTTCTGGAAAAAATCCCGGCAAGCGCGCTTCATCGCTATCCGATACAAGGCCTCGCCGCCGAGCGCGACCTACACATGGACATGCTGCGCGAAACGGGCCGGCGGTCCGATGCGCACGTCGTACGATATCAAATGGCGGCCCGACTGGTTCGTCCGGGTGATCGTGTATTGGATGCCGCCTGCGGGCTGGGCTATGGCGGGCACGTGTTGCGCCACAATTCCATGGCGCAGAGCATCCGGGGCGTCGATCTGAGCGCCACCGCGATTGCATACGCGCGCGAAAACTTCACTGATCAATCCGAATCAATCGCCTATGAAGCCGGCGATCTGCCGTCGGCCCTGGCGACAGTGCCCGATGCCGGCATTGACTTCATCGCCTCCTTTGAAACGCTCGAACACCTGGACGATCCAGCGTCGCTGCTCCGTGAATTTCATCGCATCCTCACCCCCGGCGGGCGCGTCGTACTGAGTGTGCCCAACCTGTGGGTGGACGAAACTGGCCACGACCCCAACCCTCATCACCGGCAGGTATACAACTGGTCGCGATTCAAGGCCGACATCAGCCAGTGGTTCCTGATCGACGAAACCTGGGCGCAGGTCGCCAGTCAACAGAGGGTGACGATGGGCGATGCCTGGGAGCCGGGCGTCCGACGGTTCCGGCGGTTTGATGCCGCAAGCGGGCAACTTCCACCTACCGAGTGGTGGGTGATCGTTGGCATGAAATCACCGATCGATGCCGCTTCAGCCTATCGGGAGACGGTCTTTGCGAATGTCGCCAAAGCGAATTCGCCGGTGGCGCACTTTGGCCAGCATTACGACAATCCCTGGCTTGCACATGCGCTGGTGCATGTCGGGTATCGGCTGCGCGATCGGGCGGAGCTGAAAAATGTCGCCCGCCGGGTTTTAGATGGTTCACGGGCGGAATCGGCCGATCGCGGGGCGGCGCTTTGCGTGCTGGCTTACCTGGCGCTGGCTCAATCCGATCAGCCCTGGCCGGACTCACTGCTCAAACAAATCGATGCCTATCAACTCGTTGCGAGCGACAATCCGCACGTTTTGCGGTGGCAGATTTCGCTGGCGTTTGTTCAAGGGCGAATGGCCATGGCCCGCGGGGATTTTCTGGCGGCCTTGCTACATTTCGAATGCTGTATGAAGACCGATAGCCTGCGATTTTCTCCCCATCTGGGGACAAAAACCTGCGAGGCCGCCTACCTGGCCGGGCGATTGAGCATCGCCTTGCACGCGCCCGAAAATGCGGCAAAGTTCTGGCGGGCCGGTGTGGACTTCGGCGAAAGGCTGACATCGACTCACTGGACCGACGTGCTGGTCAATCCCGAATTCCCCAACTTGTTCGACCACGGCGACGGCGCGCGTGAGTTTGTCCTGGCGCTGGATTTCGTCACCCGCTGCGCCAACGGCCTGCATCTGCTCCAGCGGGCCAAAGCCGGCATACCGGTGGATTGGCGCTTACTCGACGGATCGTTTCAGCATCTGGCCCAGGCGCTTCAAGCCGATCTGCAAGCCTCGCAGGCCGCGGTGCGTGTTTTGAACATCGAGGTAGACGAGGCGCGGGCCGAACTTCGCCGGCGCACCCGCGACTGCGAATCGGCAGTTAGCGGCCTGATGGATCGCACCCGTGAACTGGCGATCGAGCGAGACGAACTGCTTAAACGCACGAATGAACTGGACCAGGCAAGGGCCGAACTGGTCAGCCGCACGGGTGAGTTGGACGTAGTCCGGGCTGAATTGCAGGGTCGAACGCGCGAAGTGGATCAGGCCCGAGCCGATTTAGTCGCGCGGACGAAGGAACTGGACATCGCCCGCCGGATCCGGCGCTAGCGCACCGCCGACGTGGGCGAGGCCGACAGGGCGTTGGCCCGCGCGATGGAAGGTTCGTCGATCCAGCGCTAGAGTCATTCGCTTCGGTGTTACGGAATCGACTGTACCCAAAAAACAACGGGACCAATGATGAACCTGAGGGTTCTCGCATCCGAAAAATTCTCTTGCCATTCCTGCACCAACTGCTGCCGGATATGGCAGGTGGAATTGCTTCCCGGCGAGCCGGAGCGCGCGGAGAATTTGGCTTGGCCCGCAGGTGATCCGTTGATTGGGATCGAACCGCTCGCCCGGCATGGCGGGAAAACCTATCTGGCCCACCGGCCCGACGGTGCCTGCGTGTTCCTCAACGAAGCCAACGGGCGATGTCGTATCCACGAGCAATTTGGTGAACCAACCAAGCCGCTGGGGTGCCGGCTTTATCCATTCCAGATCGCGCCGACGTTTCCGGGGGAAATGACGGTCATCGCCCGGTATGACTGTCCGACGGTTCGGAAAAACCAGGGCCAGCCGCACGCCGATGCACTTCCGGAACTACGCCAACTGGCCAGCAAGATTGAATTAGGCCCGTCATTCGACGACGCGTTGTGCTGTCATCTCGATCGCCAGCAGCTGCAGGCGGTGAGCGACTTTCTACTGTCGCTGACGAACGCTTTTGCTGGCGACGCCGAACGGGCGATGTTTATCAGCTACACTTGCGACTGGTTGGCGGGGCTGAACAACGACGAGTTGACGCGCCAGGTGCTGGCCGAAGCCTTTTCCCCGCTAAAGCAATTGGTGGAGGCCGCCAGTGCCGAGGGCAGGCGGCGTCGGCCGGGGCTGCTGATGCGCGCGTCGTTCCGCACGCTGCTGGGGTTGTACTTGCGCAGAGATGAAGACGTGGTGGACCGCCGGGCCGGGCGCCTTGGCCGAGCGATGACGATGCTGGCGGTGGTGCTGGGGGGTGGAAACCTGCACCGGCTGGGCCTGATCCATCCGCAGGGGCGCTTGCGGGCAGCACGGCTATTTGGCGATGGCCCGCAGGCAGCAGATGGGCAGACGTTTGCGCTTTTTTGGCGCCTGGTACGGAGCCGGATCGAGTCCTTCCAGTTCATGGGGCAGGGCAATGCCGGGCGGGATTTTCTGAGTGGACTGCGGTCGCTGGCGCTGCTCTATCCGCTGGTTCACGCCGCGGCGCAGTATCACGCAAGCTGTCGCGGAGGAGAAACCATCGAGGCCATTGACGTGGATTACTCCGCCAATGTGATCGAACACAGCTTCGGCCGACTGGCGGTCCTGCGGCAGGGCTTTGTTGGCAGGATCGAATCATTGCTGCTCGATCCGATGGCGTTTGCGCGCCTGGTGACGTGGGTGTGATATTTCTTCAGTTGCCTTAACCCGCGCAAGCAGGGCGTGTTCATCGCGGGATTCGGCTTCACGTTCCCCGGCGGTTGCCATACAGTTCGACGTGCAATCGCGGGCAATAACGGAAGCCATGCTGCTTACACAACTGGCTGACCCATCCGGCGCGGCTGGTCAGCGTCGCTGGGTCGATCCCTTCGGGCATCAGCAGCACATCGGCGGGCGTCCAGTCTTTCAGATCGTCCAGCAAGGCGTGAATTTCGCCAAGATCTGCTTGATCAGTGACGACGAACTTGAGCTGAAAATCCGGCGATTCGTCGATCAATCTCTGAATGACTTTCACGCTCAGCCGGTTCTTCTCATGCAGACTTGCCATCGCCCCTGCCGTCTGGACCGTCGGCGTGGAGTTGGAGAGCTTGGGCGATAGCGAGGCCAAATCGACCTTCGCGGCCTGATAAACCGTCGCCGCGGTTTCGATCGTCAGGTGATAGCCCGCGAGCTTGATGGCAGCACAAAGCTCGACCACATCGGGCATAATCAATGGCTCGCCACCCGTAAGGACGACGTGGCGCGCCGGGTGCTGCCGAACCTGCTCCATGATCGCAGGGATGGTCTGGTCGGTGCCTTCAGGATGCCAACTGGCGTAAGGGGTATCGCACCAGGTGCAGCGCAGGTTGCACCCGCTAGCGCGTATGAAGACTGACGGCACGCCGGAAAGTTTGCCTTCGCCTTGAATGGAATAAAACAACTCGGCGATTTTCATGTTTTTTAGTTGAAGGCAACTGTAAACGGAAAGGCGTCGGACAGGGCCTTTCCGCGGGCGTCTTTCGGGGGTTCAAACCACCAGTCGTAGGCCGCTCGCTGGCAGGGAAGGTCCAGGTCGTTGCTGCCACTGGAATGCAGAATTTCCACGTCGGCGACTTTGCCGGTCGGATCTGTGCGGATGCCCAATACCACGCGGGCGTGGCGGAGGCTCATCACGTCAAACATGCCGGAGATGGTCACGTGCGGGCGAGTGAGTTTCACTTGGCGGCCGAATTGCACGTCAGTTTTGCCCGGACGGAATGATGCGCTGGCGACTTTGGAAAACGGATCGGTTTCGGAATCGGCCATGGGGGCAGGATCAGCCGAAGGCGCTTGCGATGCCGGGGGGGACGCGGGGGCTAACGCTGGGGCCGGAGCCGCGGGCGTGGCTTGGGCCGACTGTTCCGGCGAGGGCTTGGCCGGCGACGCCGCGGCCGGGGACTGCGATTTCGGAGGCTTGGCGACGACCCGGCTGATCATGGGAAGCGCCGGCACCGCAGGGCCGGATGCAGTGTCCGGCGGGAGGCCGAAAGGCGTCGGTGAAGAGTCGTCGGTGACGGAATCGGATGGCGCACCGGGCGGCGGCCCAGCCGCGGGATAGGCGAGACCTTCAGGCAGGACCGATTCGGACGGGTCCGATCCGACTTTGCCGAATCCTGCGGGATCCCGGCTCAAAAATGGCTGGGCCTGCCCCGCCTGCGCCGCGAGCTGCGCGAGTGGGCCGACCGAGGCCATGATGGCATCGCCAGTGCCGGTGGCCGATCCGATCCGGTCTCGGTCCTGATTGATCGCGCGGGCGCCCGTGCGGGCAAGCTGCCGGGCCGGTTCACCGGAGAGTTGATCGCTGAGCTGAAGAGTGTATTCGTCAGCGGCCAGGCGCGCAAGGATCGATGTCGCGCCGACCGCGGCGCACAGGGCAATCGTCAAAGACATGTCCTGCCATTTCATCCCTGGCTCACTTCATCCGAGGCCCACTCCATCGCTGGTTTGATTGTATGCCCGCAAGCTCATCCGACGGGCTGGGGCATCATCAGGTGGGCAATGGTGCCCTCCACAGTATCGGCCACATAGTACAAATCCCTTGCTCGCGGGCGGATGAAACGGCCGACAATTCCCTGCTCGATCATTGCCAGCAGGGGATTGAAGAACCGTGCGACGTTGAGCAGCACGATTGGTTTGTGATGATAGCCGAGTTGCCGACCGACGATGATCTCGAAGATCTCTTCAAGGGTGCCCAGTCCGCCGGGCAAGGTGATGAAAGCGTCGCCATGGTGTTCCATCAGTTCCTTGCGGTGTCGCATGGACCGCGCGACGATCAACTGGCAGTTCCGGTCGTGGCATCCCTTGTCGATAAAGAGTTGCGGGGTGATGCCGATGACATTTCCGCCGGCCGATCGGGTGCCGTCGGCCACGGCTTTCATCGATCCAAGGTCGTTTCCGCCATAGACAAGTGTCCAGCCCTGTCCGGCGATGGCCTGACCCAGTTTGTTCGCGGTTTGGAGATAGACCGGTGCCACGTGTTCGCTCGACGAGCAATAGACGGTGACTTTGCCAATCGGGGACGCTTCGGCCAACTTATTCATCGGTCACGCAACCTTCGCTGGCGCTTTTCACGTTCTTGATGTACTTAAAAAGCGTTCCGCGAGACGCCTTGTAGGCCGGCCGTTTCCATGCCGATCCCCGGGATCGCAACTCGGCTTCGCTCACCAGTAGGTCGATGGTGTTTTTTTCGGCATCGATGCGCACCCTGTCACCGGTTTTCGCCAGGGCGATCGGCCCGCCTTCGATGGCTTCGGGCACGACATGGCCGATGATAAAGCCGTGACTCCCCCCGCTGAACCGCCCGTCGGTGATGAGGGCCACGTCGTTGAGCAATCCATAGCCCGCTAGCGCACTGGTGGGGGTGAGCATCTCGGGCATACCCGGCCCGCCTTTGGGGCCTTCGTAGCGGATGATGATGACATCGCCTTTTGCAATTTTTCCCTGCTCCAGACCGTGCAGCATGTCTTCTTCGGAATCAAACACCTTGGCGGGTCCTTCAAATTGCGTGCCTTCCTTGCCGGTGATTTTGGCAACGGAACCTTGCGGCGCGAGATTGCCGCGCAGGATGCGGATGTGTCCGTCTTTCTTGATCGGATGGGCAAAATCGTGAACGATCACCTGCCCGGCCTTCAGCCCGGGAAGGTCCTTCAAATTCTCGGCGATGGTCCGGCCGGTCACGGTCTTCTGGCTGCCATCCAGAAAGCCCTTTTCCAGCATCAGTTTCATCACCGCAGGCACCCCGCCGATGGCGTGCAGGTCTTCCATCACATATTTTCCGCTCGGCTTGAAATCGCTTAAAAGCGGAGTCTGGTCGCTGACTTTGGTCCAGTCGTCGATGCTCAGATCGATGTCAAACGCGCGGGCCATGGCGATCGAGTGCAGCACGGCGTTGGTCGATCCCCCCATGATGATGGTGAGGCGCATGGCATTGATGAAACTTTGCCGCGTCACGATGTCACGGGGTTTGAGGTCCAATTCCAGCAGCGATCGGATGACTTCGCCTGCTTGCACACATTCGTCGCCCTTTTCCTTTGAGTCGGCTGGTGCGCAGGAAGAATAGGGAAGCGAAAGGCCCATGCACTCGATGAAGGAGGCCATGGTGTTTGCCGTATACATTCCGCCACAGGCGCCCTGGCCGGGGCAGGCCTTGCTTAAAAGCAATTTCCGCTCGTCTTCGGTAATGCGGCCGGCCAGTTTCTGGCCGTAGGCTTGGAAGGCGCTGACGACATCGAGTTTTTCGTTGACTCCGCCGATTTTTGCGCAGCCGGCGCGGATGGTCCCCCCATAGACCATGATTGATGGCCGGTTGAGCCTTCCCATGGCCATCACGGTACCCGGCATGTTCTTGTCGCAGCCGGGCAGGGCGACCAGCGCGTCATACCACTGGGCGGCCATGATCGTCTCGATCGAATCGGCGATCAGGTCACGCGACTGGAGCGAATAGCTCATGCCGTCGGTCCCCATGGCTATGCCATCACTGACGCCGATGGTGTTGAATCGCATCGCCACGCAGTCGGCATGTTCTACGCCACGTTTCACGTGATTGCCGAGGTCGGCTAAGTGCATGTTGCAGGGGTTGCCGTCATACCAGACCGCGCCGATGCCGATCTGAGGCTTGTCCAGATCCTTCCAGGACAGGCCGGTAGCGATTAGCATCGCCTGCGACGCCCCCTGGCTGGCTGGCTGGGTGATTCGGGCAGAATACTTGTTCAAAATCGTCTTGTTTTGTGTTGCGGCGGTCATATATGTGACTGGTCAAAAGGTTTCGTCATTGTTCGCGCCGGCACCGGCCGGCGCGCAAGCCGATAGAATAACCGCTTCTTAACAGGGTTTCACTAACCCCAACTGGAGTTTTCATGTTCGTCCACGTGGTATTGTTCTGGCAGAAAGAAGGTGCCGGGCCTGCGGTTCGGGATCGACTGATCCGGGATTGCAGGGAGCTTCTAGGGAATATTCCGACCGTGCGAAAGCTGGAGGCCGGCCCGCCGGCAATGACCCCGCGAGACGTGGTGGACAATTCCTACAGCGTCGGTCTTTGCGTTCATTTCGACGATGCCGCCGGGCACGAGGTCTACCAACCCCACCCGCAACATCTGCAGTTTATTGCCAATAACAAAGAACATTGGGAGCGGGTGCGGGTCTATGACTTTACGACGGCCTGAGCCGTGAAGGGAGGGCATAGGTAATGGCCAAACCGCAATGGCCAATGACCAGACTGCAACGGCCAATCGCAAAATCGATAGTGACCAAAGGCCAATGACCCATAAAGTACTTTGTTTGGCAAAGAACTTTGGATTTTTTAAATATATCTCGATTTTTTCGATAATATGAGTTAAATAGGAAAAAGCCGGGAAAACTATCGATTGTGCTGACTCACGTCTCCGCGGGTCTGAGGCCATTGGACAGCACGATTTTTTGGTCTACCCTACTAGGCTCGTGGGTGCATTCGGCCTTTCGGCGCATCTCAAAGCCTTTGCGGGCGATTTGAGCGATCGATAATTGAGCGGAGACATAAGCTGTGCGTCGGCAACGGTCGTTTCGATTAATTGAAATTCTTGAACAGCGGGTGATGCTCTCCCTGACGGGATTCGAGCCGTCATTTGTCGTGATTTCGGACGGCCGTGCGCTGCCGGCAGGGGAATTGCCGGCCCGATCGACGGTTGGGCCGCTTGGGTCGGCGGGGATCGTCGGTTTTTCCGCAGCCCAGGTGCGCAAAGCTTATGGCATCAACTCGGTATCTTTCGGCGGGGTAACGGGAGACGGCGCCGGACAGACCATTGCGCTGGTCAATGCCTACGACCATTCCGGCTTTGTCAGCAGCGACGATCCGAATTATCTCAACAGCGATCTGCATCATTTCAGCGTGGCGATGGGTCTGCCCGATCCGCCCAGCTTTCGCAAGATCGACCAGCGGGGTGGCAGCAGCACGCCCACGCAGATGGAATCGAACTGGGCCTTGGAAATTGCACTGGACGTGGAATGGGCACACGCGATTGCGCCCAAGGCCAATCTGGTACTGATCGAAGCCGATTCGAGTTCCTATGAAGACATGCTGGGCCAGGCCCTGGAGACCGCCCGGCACTTGCCGAGTGTTTCGGTGATCTCCCTGAGTTTTGGGAGTGGGGATTTCGAATCCGAGCGCGGTTGGGATAGTAGTTTTAGCGTGCCCACCGGCCATGCGGGGATCACGTTTGTCGCCGCCAGTGGGGATTCCGGCCAGCCGGGGATTTTTCCATCGACCGCGAGCGGCGTGCTGTCGGTGGGGGGTACGTCGCTCACGCTTACGCCCTCGGGCTTGCGAAGCAGTGAGACCGGTTGGTCGGGCAGCGGCGGGGGGATTTCCAGCTATCAGCCCAAGCCGGGGTATCAATCCGGCATCAGCCAAAGCACCACCCTGCGGACGATTCCTGACGTTTCGTTCCTGGCCGATCCGAACACCGGCGTGGCCGTGTATGACTCTTACAACGGCGGATCGGGCACGCCTTGGATTGCGGTCGGCGGGACCAGCTTTGGCGCGCCGGCCTGGTCGGGGCTGATCGCGGTCGCCAATCAGGGCCGGTCCTTGCTGGGATTGAATCCACTCAATGGTGCCAGCCAGACCCTGCCCGGCCTTTATGCGCTGCCGGCCAGCAATTTCTATGACATTACAAGTGGAAACAACGGGTTCCCGGCTGGACCGGGCTATGACCTGGTGACGGGTCGCGGCAGCCCGCTGGCCGACTTGCTTCTGCCGGCGCTGGTCAATCAGGGCAGCGCGGCCGGACAACTGGCCGGCACGGTTTTCCTGGACAACAATGCTTCCGGCGATGTCGATGCCGGCGCGGCGCTGATGAGCGGCTGGAGCGTCTATCTCGACGCCAATCACAACGGCGCGTTTGATATCGGTGAATCGATCACGCAGACCGACGGATGGGGCAACTATTGTTTCTCCAATCTTCCGTCCGGGTCGTATGTCGCACGGGTTATCGCGCAAAGCGGGTATACCACCAGCGGAGCGGGCGTTTACACGCTGTCGCTTTCGTCCGGGCAGTCGCGGGCCGGGCTGAATTTTGGTGCTGTTGCGGCGGGCGCGGGGACGATCTTTGCCTCGGTTTTCAACGATTCCAATGGCAATGGCAAGCGTGATGGCGGTGAAGCGGCGTTGGCCGGCAGCCAGGTTTATCTGGACTACAACCAGAACGCCCGCAGGGATGCCAACGAGCGGATTTTCACTACCGACGCATCGGGCAAGGTGAGCATTTCGGGCCTGGGCTACCAAACGCACACGCTTCGCCCGGTATTGCCCGACGGCGATATCGCCACGAATAGTTCATTCGGATTTACACTGTCCGCCGGCCAGACCACGGTCAATGCGGCCCTGGGCATCAGCGATCTATCCGTCCTGCACGGCTCGGTCTATCTCGATAATGACGCCAGCGGGAATTTCAGCACGGGGGATGCGTTTACATCGCTCGGAACGGTCTGGGCGGATATCGATAATAATGGCGTGATTGATGCCGGCGAGCCGAGCGTGCCGGGCAGCGCTTCGTTCACATTAGGCGGGCTGCCCGCAGGCATTTATACGATCCGCATGTCGGTGCCCAACGGCTACTCACGGACCGAACCGCCTGCCGACGGGTGGCTTTTTTCCGTCACAAGCGGCGCGTTCGATCTGCCTTACGATTATCGGTTCGGATATTACCCCGGCACGCTGAACCTCGGGGCGATTTCGGGCAAACTTTCCAAGGATACCAACGATAACGGCCAGATAGACCCTGGCGAGCCGGGCTTGGCTGACACGGCCATCTTTCTGGATACCAATCAAAACAATAATCTTGATGCCAACGAACCCAGCACCTACACGGATTCGGGCGGAAATTACAACTTCAGTGGCCTGCTGCCGGGCGCCTATACCGTCGCGGTTCAGACGCCGTTTACCTGGCATTCGACGGCGCCCCAATCAGGCCAGCGGACTGTCACCGTTGCCGCAGGCGCGACCACGACTGCAATGAACTTTGCAGTTGCCGCCAATCCCAATGGCAATGCGTATGTGAGCGGGCTGGTGTTCAACGATGCCAACGGCGACGGCTATAGCACGGGGGATTCCGGCCGCGCAAGCGAGCAGGTGTTTGTTGACCTCAATAGCAACGGGGTGCGCGACGGTTCCGAGGCCCTGTACACCACCGATGCCAATGGCCGGTTCGTCATTCCGAATTTCCCAGCCAACGACACGTACACGGTCTGTCTGGTCGTGCCCAATGGCACGACTGCCAGCACCCCAGGGTCGTATGCCGTTGCCCTGACCGATGGCGCGACGCGCACCGACTTGATGTTCGGACTTTCCAGTCAGGCGGTCATTCAGGGAACTGTCTATCTGGATTCAAACTTGAACGGCGTCCGTGACGATGGGGAAGTCGGCGCCCGCGGCCAGCGGGTGTTTATCGATTCCAACGTCAATGGTCTGTTTGATACCGGAGAACCCTCGCTGCTGACTCCAGCCAACGGTGCCTGGGGATTTAAGGTGTCGTCCAACGGCGCGTACGTCGTGTGCGTGCTGCCGGCATCGGGCCTGCGGGCCGTCGGCAGTGCGATTGAAAGCGTCACCGTAACGGGCGTGCATACTTATTCGCCAGGATCATTCGGGCTAACCTCGCGCGGACGCATTTACGGAAAACTTTTCGATGATAAAAATGCCAACGGCACGTTGGATGGCGAACCCGGCTTGGGCGGGCGCACGGTTTACATCGACGCCAATGCCAATGGCGCATTCGATCTGGGCGAGCGCAGCAGCATCACCGATGCGGGCGGCAATTTTTCCATCGACGGTCTTGCCAGCAATCAGACCTACGTCGTTCGGCAGCAGGTTCAGCCCGGCTGGTTTGCCACAACCCCGGAACTGACGCTGGTGACGCTCGGGACGGCCGAAGCGAAATCCCTGAACGAAGGCACGAGCAGTGTCCCGCTCGTCGCCAGCCCCGGCGGGCCGTACACCGTTGCCGAAGGCTCGTCACTGGTGCTGAGCGGGCTGCTGAGCAAAGCGCAGGATTCGAATTGGCCGATCGCGGGGTATCAGTGGGATTTCGATCACAACGGCACGGCGTTTAATGTCAACGCGACCGGTGCCTCACCCACGTTCTCCGCGCTCGACGGTCCCGCCACGCGTACGGTGGCCGTGCGCATCTTTAACGCTAACGGGCAATTCGCCACAGCGACGACGACGGTGAGGATCACCAACGTCGCGCCGACGGCCGTTTTAGGAAATAACGGCCCGGTGACCGCCGGAAGCCCTGCCACCGCGACTTTCGCCAATGCCGCCGATCCGTCCACTGCGGACGTGGCTGCAGGTTATAAGTACAGTTTTGACTTCAATAACGACGGCGATTTTGCCGACGCCGGCGAAATCTTGAATGGTGCCACTGCCAGCGCGGCCTTTACGTTTGCAGCGGCCGGCACGTTCAAAGTACATGGCCGGATCACCGACAAGGACGGCGCATTTACCGACTATACCACCGATGTTGTGGCCAACCCGCCGGCGGCGCAGACGCTCACACTCGGCGATTCCGACGATGCTTTTATCCGCGACGGCAGCAATTCGAGTACCAACTATGGCCAGCAGTCCACGCTGGAAGTGAAACGCGACGGCACGGGCTACAACCGCGAGGCTTTTGCCAAGTTTAGTCTGGCCGGCGTTGGGTCGATCACCAGCGCAACGGTTCGGTTATTCGGCAAACTCGGCAATCCCACGACCGGCGGGCTGGTGATAGCGCTGTATCCCGTGGCCGATACCACCTGGACCGAAAATGCTTTGCGCTT
Organism: Tepidisphaerales bacterium; assembly: GCA_038234815.1. Lineage (GTDB taxonomy): Bacteria > Planctomycetota > Phycisphaerae > Tepidisphaerales > Tepidisphaeraceae > JBBQSU01. Next base: position 26,909 of record JBBQSU010000034.1, read on the forward strand.
CTCCAATCATCCCGCATCGGACAACGTGGCGCTGGGGCAGGTGACCATCAACTCCACCACCGCAAGCTACTACACATTTGACGTGACGGGATACTTAAAACAGCAGCAGGCCTTGGGCCGGACGGCCGTGAGCTTTGTGCTACGGGCGCTGACCAGCGGGTCGGCCATGGTGACGTTCAACTCCGACGAAGCATCAACCGGCAAACCGCAGATGGTGGTGACGCGGACATCGACCGTCCCGCAGTCGATCGTCCTCAGCCAGAATACCTTGAGCGTAACCGAAGGGTCGTCGTCGTCGTTCACGGCAAAACTTGGCGCGGCACCGGCGGGCAATGTTACGGTGACCATCGCGCGGCAAAGCGGGGGGGATACGGACCTGACGGCTGCGGTGGCGTCGTTGGTTTTTACCAGCAGTAACTGGAACGTGCCGCAAACGGTGACTGTCGCTGACGCGTTAGACGCCGATCAGGTCAACGGATCGGCGACCTTTGTGCTGTCAGCGCCCGGCGCGGTTGACCAGACACTGACGGCGACTGAAGTCGATACCACTACCTCTGGTGGAAGCGTAACGCTGGCATCCACCGCCGACACTTACGTCCGCGATGGGAACTCGGCCACTACAAACTTCGGATCCGATACACACCTGATCGTCAAGCGCGACGGGACCGGCAGCTATCGCGAGGCGTGGATCCGCTTCGACCTCTCCGGCGTTACCTCCACCACTCAGGCCACGCTCCGCGTCTTCGGAAAACTGAGTAATCTCACGGCTCCGCTGGTTCTGGCAGTCTACGGCTTGACGGGCATCGACAACTGGAGTGAAAGCGGGCTGACATACGCCAACCGCCCGGCAGTGTCGTCCAGCGAGCTGTCGCACGTCAGCGTGGGATCTACTTCTGGCCAGTGGTATGAACTGGACGTGACGGCGTTCATTCAGCAGCAAAAGAGCGCAGGCAAGACCTCCGCGACGCTGGTTTTGCGGGCGCTCAACGCCACCGCGGCCTTGATGACGTTTAATTCGCGCAACAGTTCGACCAATGTCCCGCAACTGGTGGTGGGCACCGGCGGGGCGGTCGTCCCGCAAAGCCTCGTGGTTAGCCCGACGTCGCTAAGCGTCAACGAAGGCGCTTCCCAGGCGTTTTCAGTGAAACTTGGCACCGCGCCCACCAGCGACGTGTCGGTCGGCATCAGCCGTTCCGGCGATCAGGATTTGAGCGCGTCGGTGACGAATCTGACGTTCACCTCGTCCAATTGGAACGTCGGGAAGAACGTCACGATCGCTGCGGCGCAGGATTCCGACGCCCTTAATGGGACGGCGACGTTCACCCTGTCGGCAACGGGTGTTCCGTCGCAGACCGTAACCGTCACCGAAATTGACGACGACGTGCCG
>JBBQSU010000035.1:0-27903 GCA_038234815.1 Tepidisphaerales bacterium
GGACTCACCGGGGGAGAAATGGGGCACCGAGGTGCCCTTCGGCAAGGGGCAGGTCGATCCGATCAATTTCATCACAGCACTTCGGGCCAGCGGATATGACGGATATTTATGCATCGAACGAGAAGGCGGGTCCGACTGGAAAACCGACGTGCCCGCGGCGCTGGCGGCGCTGCGCGAGGCCGAGGGCATCTGACTTGCGCTGCTGAGATCAATCGAAGATAGAGCCTGGAGATTACGCGAATCCCCCCAGGCTTGCGGCCTATATTCCCACCTGCCCGCGCCACTCAAAACTCATAATCGCGTACATGAAAATCAGTACGATGCCCAGGCACAAATAGAGCAAAGCAATAACCCGCGAGGCCGTGCGGCTGATGTCGTAATAGGCCCCGCGTTGCCGACCCGCTTTTAAGGTCGAAACGATGCGCGGAAACGCGAAAATGATCACCAGCAATAGGATCATGTTGACCGGCCGATGAGCGAGCACATCGCGGACGAGCAGGCCGATCAAGCCGGCCACGCCCAGCATCCATATCCATGGGCTGATGGCGGCCGTGATGCGCCCGCCGTCCAGTGGCGGGACGGGAAGGAGGTTGAATAAATTCAGCAGGAAGCCGAGATACGCGATGGCAAATAATTCCGATGGTGTGACAATCGACCAGTTGGTGTGCCAAGCCAAGCCGTAACATACCAGCGCGCCGATCGTTCCGGCGATTGGCCCGCCGATGCCAACAACCGCTTCCACCTTGGCATCGGGCGGGGATTGCCGCAGGTTGATGATCGCACCCATGAAGGGGATAAAGACCGGCGGGCTAGCCCGCAGGTTGTACCAGCGCAGTGCAGCGACGTGTCCGAGTTCATGCACCAGCATCAAAATCACGAACCCCGCCGACACCACCCAGGACATTTCCTTAAACGCCCAGGTGTAGACAATCACACTGACAATCATGGAGCCGACTGTCTTGAAAATCGCCGTCCCCAGTGGATCGTTCGGCTGAAGATCATCCGCCAGATCGCTGCCGGCTAGGGCTTCAATGCGCCGTTCCACTTCGGCGCATTCGCGGGAATTTGTGGGCAATAGAGGCAGCGCCTGCTCCCAAACCAACGCCGCGCCCTGAGGGTCAGTCGATTCCAATTGCATCGCTTCGCGCCTGAGGCGGTTCAGTTCTGGCAAACGTGTAAAGAGCCCGCAGGCCGGGCACGCCAGATCCGACGCATCGATCGATCCGCCGCAGCGGTTGCATGTACTTAACATTACGTCAGTCATTTACTTCTCTTTCGCTTGCTATATTGCGATTGTGCAAATTGGCGAACGTCATAACTCTGAGGCATAACCACCCAGCGTCGGGAGAAACGGCTGAGCCTGCCAGCCGAAATCAGTCTTGAATTTCGTCATATCGCAGGTGTTGTCTTCCTGGCTCATCAAAACCTGCGACTTGTTAAATGGTAGCATCGCGCCGGGTAACAGGCGCGCCACGAGCAGGGCATACCATGCGGGGATTGGCATGGCCAGGCGCGTATGTCCCAGGATCGTTCGAGCACAGGCGTGATGCAACTCCGGCCAAGTCAGTACGTCCGGTCCGCCGAGGTCGTAAATCTGCCCCACCGCGAGAGGATTGGCCAAGGACTCGGCAAACGCCCGGGCGACGTCTCTGACATAGACCGGCTGCAATCTTCCTGCGCCGGCCCAGCCGAGAAATCCCGATCCGAAATAGGGCATGAAGAAATAGGGCAAGGCTTTCCCGCGAGCCCAGGCGGCCTCATTTTTCATGAATTCCCCCTCAGGCCCATGAATCAGCGACGGACGAAAAATCGTCCACTCCAGCCCGCTGGCCTGTACAAGCTGGTCGGCTTCGTACTTGGTACGCTGATAGCCGCTTGTCGCTTCGGCATGAACCCCCAGGGCCGACATCTGCACATAGCGGCGCACGCCGGCACGCTTAGCGGCTTCGATCACATTCCGCGTCCCTTCGACATGAATACGTTCAAAGGTTGCATTCCCTTTTTCACGGATGACGCCGACGACGTGGATCACCGCGGTGCAATCTTTCATCGCAGCATCCAGCGATGCTTTATCGAACAGCCCGCCGGAAATTTGCCTTACCTGCGCGCTTTGAACACCCAGGGGTTTGTCCTTCACCAGCGCGTTGACTTGCCAATCGGCCTCCAGCAATTCTTTCAAAATGGCCGAGCCAACGAATCCGCTGCCCCCGGTTAACATGACTTGCCTGGCCATTGCTCAAAGCTCCGATCGGTCCTGGCATTTCTGCCGCGCTTGCTCACTCGTGGTTCGATCATATTCCCGGCGTTACACGAAAATCCTGCCCGACAGGAATTCACGTATGGCATTGGAGTAAGTTTCAGGATTTTGCGAGTACCCCATTAAGTGCCCCGCATTGGGCAGATTGCACCAAACCCCGCCGTGCTGAGCAATCGACTGAGACAAGCTCTGACGCTCGGCGGCGGAGATAAACGCATCCTCTTCCGCCACCATGGCAAAAACAGGGCAGCGCGCTGCGTGAATCAGCTCACTGGCGCGAAATTTCGTGAAGCGCGACCGGCTTGCCAACTCGGCGAACCGCAAGGCGATCAATCGCAACGCACCCGCGGGCTGGTTAGCCAGCCGAAGTTGCTCGGCCATTCCGGTGGCGAAGCTTTCGATCGGGCTTTCCAGAATGATCCCCGCGAGATCGTCGCGACCCTCCGCTGCGGCCAGGCAGGTCAGAGCGCCAGCACTGATGCCGAAAAGCACCAGTCGCCGCGTGGCCAAAGGGAAGGCGATTTTCAGTTGATCGATGACCTGCCGAAGATCGTGATGTTCTCGCCAGCCACCGGTGCTGATGCGCCCCTGGCTTTGGCCATGCGCCCGGAGGTCGATCGCCAATAGATTGCATCCTGCGTCGCGGAACGGCCCGGCCCAGGCGATCGCGCCCACCTTGGCGTCGGCATAGCCATGCACCAGTATCACGCAGCGGTCGCTGGCCGTTTCCGCTGGCATCCACCACCCCTTCAAGCGAATCGGCTTGGTGCCAACTTCAAAGGTCAGTTCTTCGTAATGAATCCCAAGATCGGCGGGGCTAAGCCGTTTGAGCAAATAGAGCGCCTTGCCGTCGGTCATGCGTGGGGGGTGCAAAATGCCATATGCCAGCAGCCCCGCGACCGTGAAAACGGCCAGCACCATTGTTGCAAAGAGCACCAGTAGAAACATCAGCATCGGTGCCCAAGACAATACCCGCTCGGTCATTCAAGTTCTCGCGCGGCAACGTCCGATACTAATTCTGTGCCTGAAAGGAATCAGGCAAGCACCCCTAACGGAGCCTTCCATGCGATTTCTTACCACCCTCGCTATCTTGACCCTGGCGTTTTCGATCATTGGTTGCACCAACAACACCACGACCAAAAAGACCGATGCGGCCAGCGGCAACAACTTGACCGACCTGGCACCAATGACGAGCAGCTCAACAGCTTACAAGCCTGAGCCTGTCACTACCGTCACGCCGGCCCCGCTGACTAGCAATGAACTGGCCATGTCCACCACCCCGGCGACGGGTGTGCAAACCGGCCCCGCGGCCAGTGGATCCAATCATGTGGTGAAAAAAGGTGAAACGCTTTACAGCCTGGCCCGGCAGCGCTATGGCGACGGTAAGCAGTGGCAGAAAATCGCTTCGGCCAATCCCGGCGTCTCTCCAAATGCCCTGAAGGTCGGCCAGACGATCGTGATACCGTAGATTCGATTACCCGCCAAAATAAACTCTTGGCAAGCCCGGGTGATGTGATAATCGCCCGGGCTTTTCTATTTTCGATTAACCGGCGGCGCGAAGCTTACGCTCGATGGCGTGGACAAGGCGGGTGATCGGCCCCTCGCGACCGATGGAGCCGGCCGGCGCGGTTTGCGGCGCCAAAAGAATGTCATCTTGTGCGCTCAGGATGCGATCGAACTTCGCGCCAATCCCGAATAATCCCGGGGCCAACGGTTCCCAATACACCACCGAACACATCATTGGAATCGTGTGCGTGCGCGTCGGCAGCAGCATGACGAACTGTTCGTCGAGCGCCAGACGGGTGTCATGCAGAATGCCGATCCCGCTTGCCGAGATGTCGCGCACCTTGACGCTGGCGGCTAGGCTGCCGGAGTCATTGACGCGCACCAGCGACACATTGCCCTGAACCCCGACGCGCGCTTTCAGCCGCTTGCCCTGTTCGTTCGAGAACCAGTCGTGAATATCCTGAATTTCCAGGCCCGATAACAACATGCGACGCACCTTTCCTCGCGGGTCAATCTTTCGCCCGACGGGGTGTTCATCGAATGTATTCGGGTGCTGGTTTAGCCCGCAGGGGCATTCGGCGAGGGACTGGGGCAGAAATCAGCAACCACCGGCGCGGCCTGTGACGTCTAGGCGGGCCAGAGTTCAAACAGGCGAATAGGCCTGGGGCGTGTGACGACCGGCTCTTCGTGCATCACGAGTTGCCACTGGCGGTCCTCGATCCAGGCCCCGAAATCGTCGCCGGTCTGCCGGCCCGGCTCGCCGAGCAACACGCGACCGTTGGCCGACAGATGCGCTTTCCAGAAGGTTTCAAGAAATGGCCACTGCTTGCGCTCGTAAAGAATATCGGCCCCGAGAATCAGGTCGAAGGACTCGGACAGGTGATCGATCTGCCAGTTGATCTGCCGGCTGCGCACGTGGGCGGCCCAGGAAAGGCTGTTCAAGCGAGCAAAAAGAAGTCCAGAGGTTTCCAGATCGGCAAACAACACGCGTGCGCCCAGCATGGCTGCGACCGTGCCCGACAAGCCCATGCCACATCCCAGATCAAGGACATTTCGGCCGGGCAACAGGAACGCCGAACCGGGTGATTGTTGCCTGGCGAGAAACTGTCCGATCCCCGGTGCCGAATCCCACAATTCGGCCCAATAGGGCAGGTGCTGCGGGTCGCTCTCCCGCTGGCCGGTCAATTTCTCCAGCCGGTCGCATTCCGCGGCCACTTCATCCAGCACGCGGTCGGGGTCTTTGATTCGGGTGAAATCGAAAGTTGTGGAACCGAACGTGACCGGTTGCGTGCTCGTTTCGTACCGGCGATGGATGCGGGCCAGCAGCGCCTGCCGATTAGTAGGCATGGTGCGTCGGCTCAAGATAATCCAGCCCTCCGCCGGCGGTCAGGAAGCCAAAGGCGGTGTCCACGGCAAAGACAATGCCGGCGATAAGCGCGCCGGTGACCACGATCGATACCAGCACGCCGACGATCGCGCCGCCTTTGCTTAGTCGCAATCTTTTCACGCCGACGATGCAGAATAGCACGGTAATCCACAGCAGCGCCAGTCCCGGGCCGACAAACGGCACCACAGCCAGCAGGCTGGGGCCGAAACAATACGCCAGCACGTTTTGCATGACCACCGCGGGCGTTGTCTTGCTAAATTCAGTTGCGACGAGTTTGAGAAAAAGTCCGCTGAAGATTTTCAGCAGGATCATCGGGGCAAAAAAGCCAACGACGAACTTGAGGGCCACGCCGAGAAAATACGTCTTGGGATCCCCCATCCAGTTCGGCTGGGACACGCGGTGCTGGTACCAGAGCAAAGAGTGGATGGCCCACGAGCAGGCCCAGAAAAACGAGCATCCGAGCACAAATCCGCGGGCGTCGGTAAGGGTTTCGGGGCGCCGAATCTGGTGGGTTAATTTGACGGGGCTGAACATGGAGGAAATGGCCGTCTTGAAGAAGGCCGGGATCATTCCGCGCTCGCCACGCTCTTCCCAGGGGGTGTTGGTTCCCGGGGTCATCAGATCAAAGTAAGCAGTGCGCTTTTTTTGCAGCGCCGCGATGTCGATGCCTTCGGGCCGCTTGATCATTGCCATGCGGCTATTGTCGGACAGAGCGGGATGGTTCGCAAATGCTGCGACGCTGCGCCACGTGGCGATTTGTTCGCAGCCGATTTACGCGCGCGACCCTGGCGCTTGCAAAATTTGCGACCGCCGCTCGGCCATGTTCATTTTCCCGATGAAACGCCTTCGCCTTCGACGACCGCCAGACATTCACTTGCCCGGCGATGGACGACTGCAAGCACTTGCTCCTCAATGCCCAAACAATGGGCAATGCGGTAACGAGTGCCGGGGAACTGCTTGGCCGCCTGCGAGGCCAGGTGTGGGATGTCCACGCGGATGTGTTTGCCGGGGCCGAGGAAAAACGGACAGACGATGATGCGCGTAGCCCCGCGTTGCACGCAGCGGGCGTATGCCTGGTTCATCGTCGGGTCGGCCAGTTCCATGTGGGCGGGTTCGACGATCGGAAATTGCTCCAAGTAATGACTGGCAAACTGCGCGGCCAGTTCTTCAAGCATCTGGTTGCTCTCGGCGTTGCGAGAGCCATGGTCAATGATGATCAGTCCGGTAGTCATGCATACTCCACTAGTTGCCGGACTGACCAGACGTGTGCCTCCCGACCACGCGGGATTCCCATCGCCTACACCTGGTCGTCCAACGCCTGTCTGGCCCTACTGGCCGCTTCATGAAACTCACTGGCAAAATGCGGGCTGGCCGATCGTCGGCGAAGCGAATTCACACACGGGTGCATGAATTTGCCAGCCAGTCGTTCAACAAGCCGCTCGATTTCTTTCTGCTGGGCCGGGCTAAAGTCCGGGCACCGGCCCTTGAGCCGCTTCAATTCCGAATCACACAGATCGCGGGCATCACGGAACATCTGCTCGATGAGCGGATTGAGCTTGGTCTGATCGAGCCAGCGGTCAAAGATCGTGACTTCCTCGTCGAGAATGCGTTCGCAGGCTTCAAGTTGGGTATTCCGCTGTTCCTGGTTTTCCTTGACGATCTTGCCGAGGGCGTCGATGTCGTAGACATAGACTTGGCCCAGTTCCGCGACAGCCGAATCGACATTGCGAGGCACCGCCAAGTCAATGAAGAAGAGCAAACGGCCGTGCCGGCGCTTCTGGGCTTCACGCACGCGCTCGGCGGTGATGAATGGCAGGGGGCAGGCGGTAGCCGTGATGACGATATCCGCCTCGACGAGTTGCTCGTCAAGCGAACTAAAAGGAACCGCCTGTCCCTGGCACGCTTCGGCCAAGAGACGGGCATTGGCCAGAGTGCGCGTGGTGACGACAAACCGGCTGGCGTTGGCATCGCGGAGGTATTGGCAGACAAGCTGTGCCATGTCACCGGCACCGACGACCAGGGTTTGCTTGCTGCTGAAATCGTCAAAAATCCGCTTGGCGACATCCACCGCCACGCTGGAAACACTGGTCTTGCCTTCAGCAATTTTGGTTTCCGTGCGGACGCGCTTGGAGACTTCAAACGCCTGATGGAAAAGCCGATTGAGCACCCGCCCGGTAGTGCCCTGTTCGGAACTGAGGGCATAGGCATTTTTGACCTGATTGACGATCTGGGCTTCTCCCAGAACCATCGAATCCAGCCCGCTGACGACACGGAAAATGTGCCGGACTGCGGCCTCGCCGGTCAGGGCGTAGAGGTAATTCCTGAACTGGTGGACCGGGATATCCTTGGCCTGAGCTAAAAAGGTGATAATGTCCGATTCATTGGGCGAGTCGTTCTCACTATGGACATAGAACTCGACGCGATTGCAGGTGCTGATGATGGCGGCCTCACAGTCGCCGAATTGCTTTCGGAAAAGCATGAGCGCGGTAGATGCGCTATCGCGGCCGAACGCGAGTTGCTCGCGGACGTCCACGGGGGCGGTGTGATGATTCAGGCCGATGACTCGAATACTCATGACAGTTTTCCTCCGGCGAGGGTAAAGCCGACCGGCTGGGCCGGATCGACCTGTGCATCGTGCTTCACGGCCCGCGATCGAACATTCGATCGGTAACGAGCCACGATCAGGCCCAGACTGAGAAGGGTGACGGGCAGGAACCAGTAAGCCAGTGTCACCTTCATCGCCGGGGCCAGCTCGATCGACGTCGGATGGATGTCAGGCATTAACTTAACCGACAGCCATACCAAAGGGACATCTAAAAATGCGATAATCCCATAAACCGCACCAAGCAGGGCGCGTCTTTGCCCTGATTCGACAGACGACCGAACCATTAAATAGACAACATATAACAGCCAGAGGACCAGGCTGAAGGTGAGACGCGGGCTCCAGGTCCACCACTGGCCCCAGGCGGTCTTGCCCCAGATCATTCCGGTAATCAGCACCACACTGCACAGCAGCACGCCGACCCGCGCGGTCGCGTCGGCCAGATCGTCCCACCAATCTTTGCGCGTGGATAAATAGCCGATGCAGGCGACGAAATTGACCAGAAAAGCCAGGAAAGTGCAGATGGCGCTGGGGAGATGGACGTAAAAATTCTTCTGAACGAGTCCCATGGACTTTTCGACCGGGGCATAGTCCAGTATAAGGAATAACCCCAGTTCAAAAGCCGCAGCGGTGATCAGCCAATAGCCCCAGGCGAGGGTTCTATTTATTCTCAGCATGTTTTTGGCTCCCGGAAGCCGATTTACGGCTCTAAGACGAACTCGAAGACCAGCCAACTGGCGGTTAGGAAAATCAGATCAAACGCAAACAGAATTCCCAAACTCGATACGCCAACCGGGTTTCTATCCCGAAAAGTCTGGACCATCATCTGTGTACTAGCAATAACGAGGGGAAGGGTGATAGGAAAAACCATCATCGCCAATAAACCACCCTGGAGACGTGTGGAACTCACAATGGCAGAAAAAAGCGTCCCCACGCTCGTAAAACCGATAATGGACAACCCCATAATTGTTGCAAAAGTGAGAGGAGCGGCCGATAAATCAAAGCCGAAAAATAGTACCCCGGCGGGAGTCACCACCATCGCCACCGCGAAAACGAGTATCAGGTTGGAGGTGAGCTTGGCCAGATAAATGACCCCGCGGTCCATCGGGGCCATCAGCAGGCCGGAAAGCACCCCATCACTCCGTTCCACCGCCATCGTCTTTTCAAAACAGAGAACCCCACTAAATAGATAGGCGACCCAGAGGACTGCAGTTGCGCTGACGCCCGGAACATTGTTCTGCACGCCCAGCCCCAGCCCCAAAACGACAATAATTAACAGCCCCAGCACGACCACCAGCCCCAGCGTTTGCCGGCTGCGGGCTTCAATGCGCAAGTCCTTGCCAATCAAGGTGATGAACTGACGAATCGCGGGGGTCATTGGACCGGCCCTTCCGGCCTGACATCGGCCCCAATATCCGCTCCGACGGGCCGGGCCAGCACGGCACCGTTCATGGCGTCGAGCACAATTTCGACGGTCAATTCCCCAGCCAAGGCATCGATTACTTTCCGGCCGGCCCGCAAAACCATTACCCGGCGAGCCAAGGCCAATGTCTGTCGAACGTCGTGGTTGACCAGAACGATCGTCTTACCCGATTGATTCAGCAGCGAGAGAAGCCCTTCGAGCGATCGGCTGGAGGCTTCATCCAACCCGGCGAAGGGCTCGTCGGCCAGCAGGAGCTGCGGATCGTGCAGCAAGGCCCGCGCGATCGCCACCCGCTGGGTCATCCCGCGGCTAAATGCCTTCACCGGATCATCGGCCCGGTCCAGCAAACCCACGGTTTGCAGCATCTCATTCGCCCGACTCGATGGGCTTTTCACCCCGTACAATTTTGCGAAAAAATGGAGATTTTCCTTTGCCGTCAGTTCCCCATACAGCATCGACTGATGGCCGATCATGCCGATCCTGGCCCGAATGCTTGCGGTCGTGCGATCGATCTTTTGATCGAAAAGATGGAGTTCGCCGGAAGACGGAGGCGTGAGTGTGGCCAGGATTTTCAGCAGCGTGCTTTTTCCCGCCCCGTTTGACCCAAGAATGGCCACAAATTCGCCCGATGCAACCTCGAAATCCAGTTCGCGCAAGATCGGGCGATCGTCAATGGTTTTGCCCAGTTTGGCCAAGCGGATTACCGCTGGCGTGGTGGTTTTGACGCTCTGGGCTAAAGGCATTCACGCGGCTTTCTTTTTGGGCTTAGCCTTGGGGCCTTTGGTCAACAGGAAGGCCGATCCGAACAGAAGGATGAGCAAGGCGCCCGTCCCGGCCAAGGCCTTGGCAACGTGGGTCATCCCACCGGCGTTGGCCGAATGCTGATGTTCCATCGTTCCCATGGCTGGGGCATCGGTCGGCATGGGATTGGCGCTGACCGAAGGCACGTTGCTCAAGGTGAGCTTAACTGGCGCGCCCGGTGCCAGGTCGGTCGTGCGGAAGTATTTCCGCGAACCATTGCCCATGTCGGCGGTGCCCTGGGGCTTGATCCCCTCGGCCACCACCTGTGTGCCGTCATCGGGAAGGAAAACGATCATGTTCATTACTTTCCCGGGAGCGACGAAATCGACGTGGGCATGGCCGTCCTTGACCGGCAGCGTATAGGCAAAGCGATACTGCGCCACACCTGGTACGAGCGGCGATTTCATCACGATCCGCCCGCCGTCCACCGTCGTGGAATCCGCGGGGAACCCACTGACCAACGTGACGTCGCCGGCCTCGGCAGGCAGGGGGATGTTCAATGTCACCCGGTCGGCGGCTTCACCTTTGCCGAGCCAGGCTTTGTCGGCCGGATTCTCAATCGCCAGCATCTCGGCCACTTGCAGGCGTCCGGCGTCAAGTGGATCCACCATCACATGCTGCATCTTCACCACCCAGGCCGGTTCTTCTGACTGGGTTTCATATACCTTCAGCTCTAATTCTTGTGTCAGATGCTCAGCATCGAACGGCGTGCCCATCACTTCATAAAGCCCACCTTTGTATTTCACCTTAATCAGCGGGCTGAACGCCTTGCTGGTGGGCAGACCTTCGACGACGAGTATGCCGTCCTTCCCAACGCCGGCGTCAAATTTATCAAGCGCGGTCTTGTCCGGCAGGACCATTTCCACCGACACCGGCATCGGGGCAAGCGCCGGGCCGTCTTTCGTCCCCTGCGTCACTTTCACCTTAAGTGTGCCCAGCATCCCCGCCTGCGTGGTGGGGACGGCACCTCCCTTGATGGCGCTCATATCTGGGTGCCCTGCGGGCATTCCCGGCATCGCCGGCTGGGTAGCAGCGCCCGGCTGCGGGAGCGAGTTGAGGTCCGGGTGCCCCGACGGCAAAGCGCCGGGCGTCGCTCCGCGTTTGATCGTACTGAGATCAGGGTGCCCCGCGGGCAATTCGCCGCTGGGCTTTTTCTTGCGCAGGGTAGACAAATCGGGATGCCCGGCCGGCAGTGGCTGGGCGTCATCGGCGGGCTGCGTGGAGGGCGCTTCGGCAATGTAGATCGGCCGCGCGCTCGCAGGCATGGTCGTTGGACCGACCGCCACCACCGGCAACACCGCCCGACCGGAGCAACCGGCCAGCAAAGAGAGGCCGGAAACACTCGTTATTAGAATTTTCACGATTTTCATGTTGACTCCGCAATAGCCCTGGCCGAAACCCCCACAGCGCCGTTCACGCGACCGCCGTCCCACGTTTCTTTGACTTCGCCGGTTGGGGCTTTGGAACTGTTGGTTCGACCTGTTCCGAGGCTGGCAGGGGCAGCAGCCGGGGAAGCAGGCTGATCAGCCCGCCGACGCTTAGAACGATCCCGCCCACCCAAATCCAGCTCACCAGCGGGTTGATGATGACTTGCATCGCCACGACGGCTCCGTTGGCTTCCCAGGCGGAAAGATTGATGTACAAATCCCGACGGGCATTTGACTCCAGTGCGATCTGGCTGTGTGGTTGAGTGGTCTTATCAAAGAACTGCGTCTCGGGATAGAGCGTTTGGACCCCGCCCTTCGGATCGGTCACGACAATCGTCGCTTGCACGGCTTTATAGTTCGGCCCGCGACGCTCGATCAGCTTCTCGTATTTCACGTCATAGCCGGCGATTTGAGCGCTCTGGCCTTCCTTAATCGACAGGTCCTGTTTTTCGACAAAAAGGCCGGATCCGGTGATCCCCACGATCATCATCATCATGCCGATGTGGATCGTCTGTCCGCCATACCGGCGATGGTTGCCATCGAGCAAATGCACGAACGCCGCCAGCGGATTTTCACCCGCCTGTATCCGCAAGGCCACCTGTTTCACAAGGTTGATGAGATAGCTGACGATCAGCGTGCCGGTGATGGCCGCACAGAGCAGTGCCCAGCCATTTTTTATCCCCGTCAGATAGATTGCCACGGCAGTCAGCAAGCCGAAAATGACCGGGACGATCATCGCCCGGACGAGCTTTCTTGCGGCGTCAGTTCCCATCACCAGCGCCGGTCCCATTGCCATCATCGCCGCCAGGAGCAAACCGAAGGGCGCGATCACCTTGTTGTAAAAGCTCGCGCCGACCGTCACTTCCTGCCCCGATAGCGCGTTGCTGATGACCGGAAAGATCGTTCCGATCAGCACCACGACCATGATGCCCGTGAGCAACACATTCGTCGCCAGGAACATTCCCTCGCGGCCCACCAGCGATTCCAATTGATGCTCACTTTGCAGTTGATGGCGTCGAACCAGAATCAGCATCAGGCTGAAAACGGTTGTGGCGAGAATGAGGACCAGAAAGAATGTAGCGATCATGGAGGGCGCAAAGCCGTGAACGCTTTGGATGATCCCGCTGCGCGTCAGATAGGTGCCGAAAAGGCAGAGAATGAAGGTGATGCTGAAGAGCAGGGCATTCCACAATTTAAGCATCCCGCGTTGCTGCTGCACCATGATCGAATGCACCAGCGCCGTTCCGGTCAGCCAGGGAAGCAGCGAGGCGTTTTCCACAGGATCCCAGCCCCAGTATCCGCCCCAACCCAGTTCAAGATAAGCCCACTGCGCGCCAAGGAGAATGCCAATCGACAAAAACAGCCACGAGACGACTGACCATCTGCGGGTTTCAGCGACCCAGTTGTTATCCTTGCGCCCGCTGACCAGCGCGCCGACCATCATCGCAAACGGTATGGTGTACCCGGCATAGCCGAGAAACAGCAGCGGAGGGTGCGCGATCATCGCGGGGTCTTGCAGGAGGGGATTGAGTCCCTGACCGTCGGCCAAAACGTGTTCCGCCAACGCAAATGGATTGGCGGCAAAGAGCATCAGCGCCGCGAAGAACCCGCAGACCACTGCCAGCACCGCAACGACCGTCGCCCCTTCGGTTCCCTGCTGGTCTCGCCTGTTAAAGACATGCAGTGCGCTCATGACCGCGATCATCAGCGACCAGAGCAGCAGGCTGCCCTCCTGCCCGGCCCAGAAGGCCGCGATCTTGTATCCCACCGGCAGGGCTTTTTCTGTGTATTCGGTGACGTAGGAAATTGAAAAGTCGCCTTGAAGCAACGCCGTCAGCAGGGCACCGCTGGCCAGCAGCATCAGCCCGGCGAGCGCGCCGATCATCCAGCGGGCGACTTTCAGGGCCGCAGGCATTTCAAGCCGAATCGACGCCAGCGCCGCCAGCAGCGCACCCGCTGCGGCCAGCATGGCCATCGCCAGACTGAATTCTCCGATCATCACTGTCATGACTTGTGTTCCGCTTTCTTGGCTTCATATTTCGAGGCGCACTTGGTCATTAGCACGTCGGCCCGGAATTCGCCGTTGTCCATTTTGCCTTCAACCACCACGTCCTTGCCCGCTTCAAACAGATCGGGAATTGGCCCGCGATAGACCACCGGAAGCGACTTGTCCTTGGCGGTGAGAGAGAAATGGGCGGTCATGGTCGCAGCGCTGGAGGTAAAGCCGTCCTTGGCCACGGTCCCATGCAGGCGCACCCGCTGGGCATAAAACTGCCCATTGTCCACGAATTTTGCCACGTCCATGTAATAGACCCAGCCGGTTTTCATCCCCGCGACTGCGAGGTACCCAATCGCCCCCAGCAGCACTGCCGCAGTCACAACCACCTTGATGCGCATTTTCACCATGAGAATCCACCTGTTTAGCCGTCACAATGCACAACAATCGCGGTGCCAAAGCGTCAAACCCCGGGATTTGGGGCTAAATCCTTTATGGGCAGCCGATTATGCCCAACCTTTGGCCGGCTGCAGGGAACACTCAGGGAGATGGAATCTCAAAGGTGAGATTGACACTAAATCAGACCTCTTGAGGGTGAGATAGGGGCATCAACCAAAGCAAAGTTCGCTGACCTGACATATAAAACCCGCAACGGGCGTCACTTGCCAGCCGGCGCGGTCGCGGGGACGAACTTCAACGACACCGAATTGATGCAGAACCGCTGGCCAGTAGGCTGATCGGGCGCGTCGTCGAAAACGTGGCCCAGATGGCTGCCACAACGCGCGCACGTCACTTCGGTTCGCTTCATGCCGAAAGATCGATCCACCGTCAACACCACCCGATCGCCGGCTTTGGCTGCGTAAAAGGCCGGCCAGCCACATCCGCTATTGAACTTCGTGTCATTCGTGAACAATTCCAGCCCGCAGGCGGCGCAAAAGTAGGTGCCCGGCTGGAATGTCTTGTCATATTCACCCGTGAACGCCCGCTCGGTCCCCTTCTCGCGCAGCACATGGTACTGCTCGGCGTTGAGGAGCTTCTTCCACTCTGCTTCGTTTTTTTGAACCGGAGTCAGATCGATCGCAGCTTGGGTGGTGGCTGGCGAAGCGGAGTTCGATGGCGTCATGGCTTTTTCCTTAGCACTGACCAGCAGCACGCCACTCAGCACCATTAAACACAGCAGACCGATTCCGGCAAGTTTCATCGCTTGTCCTTTGTTGCCTCTGCGAAGGACAACCCAAACACAAGGGATGTTATTCCCGTTTACCAGTAAAAGACAAAGAAAACCGCCAACAAAATGCACCCGAAGCCTGCCAGGTGATTCCATTTGAGTTGTTCCCCCAAATACAGGACCGCGAACGCGCAGAAGACTATCAGCGTGATGACTTCCTGGATGACTTTCAGTTGTGACGCGGAAAACCCGGAATTGCTCCCGATCCGATTGGCCGGCACTTGAAAACAATATTCAACAAAGGCAATCAGCCAACTTATCAGCACCACTTTCCAGAGCGCCGCCGACTTGTGACGCAGGTGCCCGTACCAGGCGATGGTCATGAACAAATTGGAGACGGTGAGGAGGAGGATCGTCGTCATAGGGCGGGGAATCCATGTCGAATGAGCCATGGCATAGAGCGGTAGGGGCGAAGCGCTGTTGGCTATTGCAGATCGGCCGTGGGCTTAGCATCAGCGTGCCACCACTCGCCGTCGGGCAAGACCATTGGCACATGGGGCGCGCCCAGCCAGGCCGAGCAAACCGACACTGCGTGCCGGGCCTGATCGGGACTGTCAAAAACCTGCTCGATGCGCTTTTGATGTCGCGGATTCCGCCAGGCGGACAGGAAATGTCCGACCGTGTAAATCTGCATCATCTGCTGAAGCGGCATGGCGATCTCCGATCGCATGACGTTGTGTAAACAGAGGTCTAATACGGGGTTGCGGTTCATAAGACGCTCGTCCAGTGCGGGGCGTGCCGGCCCGGGCTTCCCTGCCTCAGGTCCCTCCCTGCCCGCTGATGGTCGATTTACGCTAAAGCTTTGGCCAGGAATGTCAATTGCCTGCGGGCACCGACGACAAGATTTACACATTCAGCCCATGCCCGGTCACCGGGGAAGGCTCTCCGACGAAAAAAGCGGGCGCGATCTTCGGCCCGCGGTTTTTGCACGCGGGATTACCCGGGGGCGCATCGCGGGCAGGTGCCATGCAGCACGACTTCGGCGAAAGTCACACGATAGGCCCGGGGTATGCCCAAAGATGCCACAAAACTTGTGGGAATGACCGAATCTTGAAGACACTGCACGCTTCCGCACTCGTCACAGACAAAATGGGGATGTCGATGGGCAGTGGATGGATCGACCGAACCGGCAGCGTAAAGCCAGGACCGATCGGCCCCGCGGACCCGGTGAACCAACCCCTTGCGCACAAACGTATTAAGCGTGCGGTAAGTGGTTACGGTATCAAGGCCTTTGAGTTTTCCGACGATCTCCGGGACGCTGAGCGGACGGTCACTTCTTGCCAGCAGGTCGAGTACGCCCGTGCGCGCCGGCGTGCGGCGCAGGGTGCTCTTTTTCAGCAAAGCGGTCATGTCGGTTGATCGGGCCATTCGCAGGTAAATCATAGTCGTCGCCCAAGCGGTTGTGAATTAACGGTTGGGTTAGTATGATTCTTCCCCCTGTCACGGAGGCCCAACGACGGACTCGTGCAGACGGAAATATCTAAGAAGGTCAGGTTGAGAAGAGTCTAAGAAAGAGGTTTGCTATGTCGCTGGACCGAAGTTTGAGAAGCGCCAATTCCTTGGTTCGTCACCGCAACGTTTTGACGCGGGCCGAGCGGATCGACCGCTTGGAAGATAACGAGAAGTGGAGCGAGGCCAAGAGCGTGTTCGGCCTGCCGAAGGTGGGTCATCGCAAACAGGCGTTGGCCAAGGCCGAGAAGGCCGAGGCGACCGCAGTCGACGGCGCAGCCGCGCCTGTTGCCGGTGCTGCCCCCGCGGCCGGTGCTAAGCCGGCGGCCGGTGCTAAGCCTGCGGGCGGCGCCAAGGCTTCTGCCCCGGCTGCTGCCAAGGGAGCCGCTCCGGCGGCCAAGGCCGCAGCCCCCGCTGCCAAGAAGAAATAGCGCTTCAAGTCAGATCAATCGAAGGCGCAGTCCGGCGACACGATCGCCGGTGCCCGCCGACGGTCGATCTGGCCCCGCGCCGGCGTCGGCAGTTTATTTTTGCAGGCCTCGTCGAAAAGTCGATTCTCCATGCGCTCCGTCACCGACTATATCTCCCGCCGCGCGCTCGGCGTCGATGCCTCGGGCATCCGCAAAGTCTTTGATCTTGCGGCGAAAATGAAGGACCCGATCAACCTGTCGATCGGCCTGCCCGATTTTGACGTGCCGCCATTGGCCAAGCAGGCCGCGATCGAAGCCATCGAAGCCGGTCACAACCGCTACACGCAAACCCAGGGCATCGCCCCACTCCGCCAGCGCCTTCAAACCGACCTGTCCCGTGAGATCGGCCGCGACGTCGGTGAGGTCCTCATCACCTCCGGCGTTTCCGGCGGACTTTTCCTGGCCATCATGGCCTTGCTCGATCCCGGTGACGAAGCGATCTATCTCGACCCCTATTTCGTAATGTACAAGCACCTGATCACCATGGCCGGTGGCCGCGGGGTGGGTGTGGATAGCTATCCCGATTTCCGCTTTCACACCGAGCGCGTCGAAAAAGCCATCACGCCCAAGACGAAATTGCTGATTCTCAACAGCCCGTCCAACCCGACGGGTGTCGTGATGTCGGCGGATGAAATCCAATCCGCCGTGGAACTGGCGCGCAAGCATGACCTGCTGATTTTGTCCGACGAAATCTACGAGCCGTTCCTTTATCCCGGGAGCGAGTCTGAGGGCAAAAAGCTTCCTTCGCCGGCACCGCTTTATGAGAAAACAGTACTGCTGCGCGGATTCAGCAAGAGCCATGCGATGACCGGCTGGCGATTGGGCTATGCCGCCGGACCGGCCGAGATCATCAGTCAGATGACCAAGTTGCAGCAGTACACCTTCGTGTGCGCTCCGGCCCCGCTGCAACATGCCGCCCTGGCCGCCATGGACATCCCCATGCACGACGCGATCGAAGCCTACGCCCGGAAACGCGACATCGTTTTTGAAGGCCTGCGTGGGAAAGTCCAAGTGGTCAAACCCTCGGGCGCGTTCTACATCTTCCCCGCAGCGCCGGCCGGACAGACCGCAACAGAATTTGTCTCCCGGGCCATCGAAAAAAACGTGCTGGTTATCCCCGGCAACGTCTTCAGCGATCGCGACACGCACTTCCGAATCAGCTACGCCACCACCGACGAGAAACTCCGCCAGGGCTGCCAGGTGCTGTCGTCGCTGGTGTAAGAGGCGACACAAGGGATTGCCGATATCGATGGACTCTCCGAATTGCCATGCTGAACCCGTCCCCTCATCCGGTACAAAAGCGCGCCTGCTGTGGGCCGTCTTGTCGCGGCCGATGGGAAACGATCGATGTCCCCCAGCCTCAATGACTTTGCCGGCGTCGTCCTGCGACCTGCGCCTGCGGGTCATCGCTGTTCCTTCGGGAATCACCCTCGCGGCCGCGCGGTTCACCGCGTTCGCAAAGCTCGACCGTTGAGAGCGATTTTGCGCCGTTGCACTCCTCGCTCCGCCGCACGTTTTCGACCCCGCCTGCGAATTGACCCGCGCCTGTTTCCGATATAGTATCGGCCTGCAATGAACCGCGTGACGGCCAGCCCGATGATTATTACCCTGCGAAATTGTGGGTAGGGCTGGATCGCGCTTTAGTAATGGATCGACCAAGCCCTGCCCGACGACGGCGGGGTTTTTGCGTTTTATGAGCGTTGCCAGTTGACCATTGCTTACTGAAACAGTTGTATTCCAGACTGTGACATTTAACCGGGACCGACCATGAGCAGGCGCATCGAAATCTACGACACCACGCTTCGCGACGGAACGCAAGGCGAAGGTTTTAATCTGTCCTTGCAGGACAAGCTGATGATCGCCAAAAAATTGGACGAACTCGGCGTGGATTACATCGAAGGGGGATTTCCCATCTCCAATCCCAAGGACGAAGCCTTCTTTCGAGACATCCGCTCGGTCCCGCTCAAGCACGCGCGCGTCAGTGCGTTTGGCATGACCCGGCGTCGCGGGATCAAGGCCGAGGACGACCCCGGCCTCCGGGCGCTGCTTGCCGCCGAGACGCCCGTCGTCACCATCGTCGGAAAAACTTCCGACATCCACGCCCAGACCGTTCTGAACGTCACGCTCGAAGAAAACCTGGCGATGATCGGCGATAGCGCGCGCCTGATCAGCACTGCAGGCCGGTTTCTTGTGTACGACGCCGAACATTTTTTCGACACCTTTGCCAGCAACCCGGATTATGCCCTCAGCACCCTGCGCGCGGCCGAAGAAGCCGGTGCCGGTGTGCTCTGCCTCTGCGACACCAATGGCGGAAGCATGCCCGAGCGCATCGCCGAGGCCGTCGCTGCGGTAAAAAAAGCCTGTAGCGCCAAAATCGGCATCCACACGCACAACGATTCGGCCGTCGCCGTCGCCAACGCGCTGGCGGCAATCAACGCCGGTGCCGAGCACGCGCAGGGCACGATCAACGGCGTCGGCGAGCGCTGCGGAAACATGGACCTCCTGGCGCTGGTCGCCAATTTGCAACTGAAGTACAGGTTCGATTGCCTTCAGCCCGGCACGCTCGGCAAGCTCACCGAAGTCAGCCGTTACGTTTACGAAACCGCCAACATGAACCTGACCACCGGCCAGGCCTATGTCGGCAGCAGCGCCTTTGCCCACAAAGGCGGCATGCATGTCCATGCCGTGCAGAAGGATGCCACAACTTACGAACATGTTGCCCCCGAAACCGTCGGCAACACCCGCAAAATCCTCATCAGCGAGCTTTCCGGTGCCAGTAACATCGCCGCCAAGGCGGGCAAGAAATTTAACATCGAAAACGACAAGGAAGTCCTCCGCAGGGTGCTCGGAAAAGTACAGGACCTGGAAAGCGCCGGCTTTCAATTCGAGGTGGCCGACGCCAGCTTCGAACTGCTCGTGCGAAAGGAAATCGGCCGGTATCGCAAATTCTTTGATCTCAATCATTACCGCGTGATTGTTACGCGCCCGGCCGAAGCCCAGCCCATCGCCGAAGCCAGCGTGAAACTGAGCGTCAATGGCACCATCGAACACCGCGTGGCCGAAGGCGACGGCCCGGTCAACGCCCTCGACGCAGCCCTGCGCAAGGCCCTGAAAAACCACTACCCCCAAACCAATGACGTTCACCTGACGGACTACAAGGTGCGCGTCATCAACAGCAAGGACGAAACCGCCGCGGCCGTGCGCGTCACCATCGAATGCCGCCGCAAACTGCCCGACGGCAGCAGCGAAATCTTTGGCACGATCGGCGTGAGCGGAAATATCATCGACGCCTCGTGGCAGGCTCTTGCCGATGCCTACGAGTATCACCTGATCCACGTGGACGAGGCGCAGAAGAAATAAATCCCGCGATGGGTTATCCCAAATCGCCTGCTCGGCATTCGTTGCTGCCGGCGATCATCCCACCGCCTCGCAAAGGCTCAGCAGATCATCCACGTGCGCCGTCGCCAGGCATTCCAGCGTGTCGGCAGCGCCGTAGTAAATTTTCACTTCGCCGGTCTCTTCAAGGATCATCCCGCCGGGGAAGATCACGTCGTTACGGAAGCCGTCGGCGTGCTCATAGGCCGCATCTTCCGGTGCCAGAAGCGGGCGTTTGCACAGGCCGATTACCTTGTGCGGATTCTCCAAATCCAGCAGCATCAGCCCCGCAGTGTAACGCTTCTTCCAGGCCGTCTCCCAGCCATTCTTTCCCCGCGCTGGATCGATATCCACCGCATGAAAAGTGGTAAGCCAACCCTTGCGGGTCTTGATGGGAGGGGCCGCCGGGCCAATCTTGTCATTGGCGAATGGAAGATTCTCCACCGCCAGCACCAGGTGATGATCGCCCCAATATCGCAAATCCGGCGAAGCCCCGGACCACAGATCAAACTGATCGCGCCCGCGGCTATAAACGGGAAACGGCCGTTCGAGCCGGATGTATTTTCCGCCAACCTTTTCGGGAAATAGCACCATGTTGCGATTATCCGGCACCGACAAGGAGAGGATTTCAAACTTATCAAAATCGTCGGTCACCCCGATTCCCCCACGCACCCCGTGCATCGTGTCCATCGCAAAACACATATAAACCCGCCCGTCCAGAACGGTTAATCGCGGGTCATAAATCCGCCTGATCTCGTCATCGCGCATTTCCAGCCACGGCTTGGGATTGACGTTCCATTTAATGCCGTCATCACTGGTGGCGATGCCTAGATTCGTCCCTTCAAACTTAAACGCCGCGCCATCACACGTGCCATAATCGTTTCGAAAAACCATCACATACTTTCCCTGAAACTTCGTGACGCCGGCATTGAATGTCAGCAGGCAGGGATAAGGCACGTCGGCAGGGGAAAGAAGCGGATTGGCCGGGTGCCGGCGAATGAACTTTTCCTCAACAGCGGGAATAGACGCAAATGCAGTGGGCATATAAATCTCCGAAGACCGAATCAACTGTTCAACAACCCCCTGTCGCCAGAAATTCTCCCGGTTTCTTAACCGGATTTCCAATGCCAACCCGAGCAATCCGCCGCGGCGGGGGCACGGTCTCCAGGGCTGCAATCGGCGCACCGACGGAATAACTAACGATGCCCTTGTCGCCGTCGCGATGCCCGTCGGCAAACACGAAGAGGTAGTTGTATCCGTCGAAAATCGATAAGTCCTTACAGAATATAGACTTGCGATTTTTAGATGCCGCAAAAAGGGGTCCAAAGGGGGTCCCAAAGAGGTCCCTTTGGGATCTCTTTGGTGTGGCTTCCGGGGCCCGCCGGCGACTAGAATGTTGACGTCCGGGTCCGATTTGTTCGATCGCGCCAAAACGGTAAATGCAGGCCCCGTTATGCCAGACGACTTCGGCATCGCGTCGCGCAGCCGCGCGAAAATCCCGGCCACCGTCGGCGCGGTCTGTCTCATCCTATCTGCAGGTTCGATTCCGCCGGACGATCGCTCCGGTGGAGATCCAACGCCGGGCAATAATCCTGCGGCGCAAACGCACGCGGCTTGTCGAACGAGTAACGGAGTAGCCGAGAGAATCAATTGCCTATTGGTCATAATTGCAGTCCTCTACCCTAAGGGCCGCAATCGCGCCAAGGTGCGCGAATTGGCGCTTTTTCGCGCAACTTGGAGTGCTTTGAAATTCAGGTAAGCCTCTTTTTTTACGGGACTTATAAAAAATTAAATAATTTTACAACGGGGTCATTTTTTGGTGCGCTTTTTGGCGCCAAAAAGCGCACCACTTTCCCGCGACCCCGTCCCGCGAGTCAGCAGAAGCCCGGGCATCGCGTGCCCCGGCTATTCAATAACCCAACTCCCCCCTGCCTGATGGGATACCCAATTCCCCCAGCAATTCCCGTTGACCCCTGCATCGGCGTCAGGCAGAGTAGTGGCCAGAATTGTCTAAATCGATTTCGCCCGCGGCCAGGGCCGACACGGCGATATGGACATAATAAACCACGACCCCTTAATGTCACCCTAAGAAGGAGTGAAGGGACAAATGGCAGAAGAAAAAATTAAGCGGTGTACAGAGTGCGGTTGTACCGAGATCGGATCAGGCAAGTTCGCCGGCCATGCAGCCCTGCGGCCTGTGGATAAGTTTTTTGGCACTGGCTCGGTTATTTACGCGGATGTGTGTACGAATTGCGGTTTAGTGACGAATCTCAGGGCAGAGAAACCCGAGAAATTCAAAATGGCAAGTTCGTAGGAATAGCAAAAGGCATCACGTCAAAGCCATGGGGGTCCCTGTCTCGATTGCCCGAATCTGCTAGGGCTTTTGCTGACGACCGTCCGGGAGCTTTCCCCGATTTGTCCCGGCCGTCTCCGGGCCTAAAGTTCTTTCGATTAGCCGAGAACGATGTTCGTGCTGAATTTGGTGGTGTTGGTTGTTCGAGCTACCGAAAAGGCGTGGACCGGGAGCATTTAAGGAAGCGGTCACTTCGTGCTGACGTGCAAGAAATAAATCGTGTGCGGAATGTTTTCCGTACCAGATCGATAGAGCCTTGTTTAAGGAAGGAAATCCATCCATGCGGTACAAATCAGTTCATTTCGCGGGCGTTTTTATTCTGACGGCGCTCGGCCTTGCGAGCCAGTTACGGGCGGGTTCGGTTCTGGTTGACTTTGAGAATCAGCCCAACAAGGATGTTCCGCTAACCTCGCTATCGGTCAGCGATTCCGGGGTCACTTTCACCATCACGCACAACCTCGTGACTTTTTCGCTGGCGGATTTGTCTTCGGGCAGTGGCACGTCTTCACTTGGGATGCGGAGCCTGGTCCCGTCTGATGCGGACGGGACTACCCAGCCGTTCGTTGTGACGTTTTCAACGCCGGTCAACAATTTCGCCGTGCAAATGGGCGATTTTGGCGGTGATTTGGACACCCTGTCCCTGAAAGCCTACAAGTCGTCGGACGGCACCGGAAGTCCGATCGCGTCCACCGCCGGATCCCTTGTGCCCACCGGCGATCAATTTAGCTCGCAGATCCTGTTCGTCCAGGGCAGTGGAAACGAAATCAAGTCGGTCGTCATCGGCGGCGCATCGGTGGCCTACGACAACCTGGCGGCCGCGACGGTTCCATTGCCGTCAGCGGTGTGGATGTTTGCCGGCGGGGCTTTGGTGGCTTGGATTGTGTCAAAACGAGCGAATCGGCTTCTGGCATAAAGGTCACTGCCATTTCGGCGCTCGGTATTTCTAACGACAAAATTGTCAAAACAAAAGGAGCTTGTGATGCCAGACATCGAACTTTCATCCCATAATTCAAGCCGAAGGACTTTCTTGACCGCGCTCGCGGCGGCAGGAGTTGGATTAACCGCGATTTCAACCTTCGCCGGAAATGGGCTAACCCCCACCGGCACGGCCAATCCGAGTGTTGGTCCCGGCGGCGTGCCAAGCGACGGTGCCACGCAGTTTGCGGCCATCCCCGGAAAATCGATCGACCTGAAGGTGTTGAATTTCGCGCTCACCCTCGAGATTCTCGAAGCTGACCTGTATCGCCAAGCCCTCAACCTCGCGTCGGGTAAGCCGCTCGCCGCGCCCCTGAATGCCAATTCCGCGGTGTACACCCGAACGGTGGGCACGGGCGGGCTGACGAACCAGTCGACCGATATCGGCTACCTGTATCTGAAACAGTTTGCCTATGTCGAAGCGGCACATCGTGATTTTCTGCACGCCACCATCCTGAGTCTTGGCGATACACCGGTCGCGCGTAATCCCAACGGATATAAATTCGCCGGCCCGGTCAATCCGAACATTGCGGCGATTCTCGGTAACATTTTGCCACTCGAGGAAACCGGCGTTCGCGCTTATCTGGGCGCCCTGCCTTACTTGGATAATCTGGGATATGCTCAGGCCGCCGGGGGAATTTTCTCCACTGAAGCGCGGCACTCGGCAGCGATTTCTTACATCCTGGGCATCGATCCGGGCCCGGCCAAAAGATCGGGCGACATCAGCGTGTCCGCGGCCCAACCGGCCCAAAACACTTTTGAATTCTATTTGAAGCCCAAAACAGTGCTGCAGGCGGCAAGCGTCTATTTTGCCTGATCCAGTTGAAATGCCCATCCAATAATTAACAGGAAACTCCCATGAACCCTGAAGTTGAAAATTCAAACGTAAATCGACGATCCTTTATTGGCCAGGTGGCTATCGCCGGTGCCGCCATCGCGACCGCGGGCGTCTTATCAATGCCTGGCTCAGCCTTGGCGGTCAGCCCGGCCCTGACTTTTTCGCAAATTCCTGGCTCTGGCGACATCAAAGTGCTGAATTATGCACTGGCGCTGGAAGCCCTGGAGACGGATTTATATGCACAGGCGCTGCTGCGGCTAACCAACGGAGGATCCAACGCCCTTGGCAAGAAAATCACCGGACTGGGGATCAACCCAGGCTCGCCGGATGTATCGTACTTAAGGGAATTCGCTGTCGTCGAAAGGCAGCACCGTGATTTTCTGATCGCGGCGCTAGGCAGCGCATCCATCCTTAAACAGCCGGCATTCAAGAATGCGAAATTCGACTTTAAAATGGAAACGCTGACCCGCAAGCAGGTGGTGGAACTTGTTTACACCGCCGAAAAAACCGGTGTCGGCGCTTACCTTGGTGCGATTCCCAAGTTTGAAACGCGCACCTACTTGCAGACTGCCGGCGCAATCCAAGGCACTGAAGCCCGGCACACTGCCACTGTCGCCATCGTGCTGAATCTGCTTTTCCACGAAGGTCTTTCGGTCGCCCCGTTGGCTAACGACAACCATGGGATCGACGCGCCGATTGAACCAGACGCAGTGCTGGCCGCCGTATCACCGTTCATCGTGCTTTGAAGCCGAGAGCCGCGATGCGCGCCCTTGTGCAGAAAAAATCTCCTTGTTGCCTTCGTCTCGGGCTGCCTCTACGTCATTTGCCCAACGGATTTTCTTTTATTGAACTGATGTTTGCCGTCGTGATTCTCGGGGTGGGGTTGATCATGCTCGTGGCGATTTTCCCGGTGGCAATTGCCCAGACGCAGGCCACCGTCGATGAAACAACGGCGGTGCGGATCGCCACCAATGCGACAAGTTATATCTCCGCCCAGCTTTCTTCCACCACCGCCACGACCGGCGGGGCGATCCTTCCATTGGAACTTGCCTCGTTTCTATCCGGTCCAAACGGGGATCGCATCGATAAGTCCGATGCGCGCTACGCCTGGACGGCGCTGTACAAGCGCGACACTGGTTCCAACTTCGTGCAAATTTATATCTTTGTGATGCGCTCCAGAATCCGCTCCAGGTATATTTCGACAGATGATTTGGTCGCTTACGATATGTTGGGTGTTTACCCACCCGCATTGGATGCGAGAAGCGTTGATGTGACCGTCCAAAAAGGCTTAAGCGGTGAAGACCTGTTGCAGTTTACGCAAACCCCGGCCGAAAATCCGCTGGTCAACTGCGCTACTCCAGATGCGTTTGTTTTGATCGCAGATTCTGGAGCAACCGGAGAATCCGCAGGACGGGTATATCGACTCGGAGTCTTGAAAGACGCCGGCAATCGCATTTGGACGCTGCAACCAGGATACGACTTGAAGGATGCCAGCGAAAATATGCCCACTCCCACTCATGCCTTTCTGATCGGAAAAAGCTATCTTAACTCAGCTCAGCCCCAGGACGGCTTTGATGGCCCGGCCCAGGAGATTGGGCTTTTTCGGAAGACAATCCAACTCGATTAAGAGGACTGAAGGGGACGCCGCTTGGGCTTCCCAATGGACTGTGGATGCGACGAAGTGATTAATTCAAGCTCGCCTCGAACATTTCAAGGCTGACATAGCCTGATGAACTGTGCAGCCCAATGCGACTATAAACCGCTTCGATGTATTCGAAGATTGACGCCCTCGCTTGATCCTGCGTTGGGAAGCCCAGGCAGTCTAATTGTACCGGGATATATTGTCTTTCCCTTCACCTTGAGACCAACATGAAGTTCATGATTTTAGTCAAGTCGAACCCGAGCCTTGAGAAGACCCTCGAAGCGATGAGCCCTTCGACTCTTAAGGAGTCGATGGCCGAAATGGACGCCTTTAACGATGAGCTTAAGAAGGCAGGCGTGTTGAAAGATTGCGACGGTCTGCGCCCGAGCCGCGAGGGGAAGCGGGTGCGCTTCGACGGCAAATCGCGCAGCGTCGTCAACGGACCCTTTGAGGGCGACCTCATCGCAGGTTATTGGATTTGGGACTTGCCCAGCATCAAGGATGCCATCGCCTGGGTCAAACGTTGCCCGAATCCGATGCCTGAGCCGTCGGACATCGAAATCCGGCCCATCTGGATGATCGACGATTAACTGGATTGCGCGCCCTAAAAGTTGAAGCAGACCTGGCAAAACGCAAGGCGCCTATTAAGAAGAGACCGGTGAAGAAGAATACCATCTGCCTTTGGTATAACCATGACGCGGAGGAAGCCGCGCGCTTTTACGCCCGGACCTTTCCCGACAGCACAGTCGGCGCGGTGCACCGAGCGCCATCGGACTATCCCAATGGCAAGGCGGGTGACGTCCTGATGGTTGACTTTACGGTATTCGGCGTGCCGTGCCTTGGCCTAAACGGCGGGGAAACGTTCAAGCACAGCGAGGCATTCTCCTTTCTGATCGGCACTGCCGACCAGGCTGAGACCGACCATTATTGGAATGCGATCGTGAACAACGGCGGCGCGGAGTGCCCATGCGGCTGGTGCAAGGACAAATGGGGCCTGTCGTGGCAGATCACGCCGGTCGTCCTGACCAAGGCGATGGCCAAGGGTGGCGATGTGGCGAAGCGCGCGTTCGCGGCGATGATGACAATGAAAAAGATAGACGTCGCAAAAATCGAGGCGGCCGTGCGCGAAGCGGTCTAGCCGGAACGAGCCTTAGCTCTTCAAGCCCCCGCTCTGGTCATACTGCATTGCGAAAGATTATCGGCGCCGTATGCGTCTGGCTCGACGGAGGGATGCAGGCGCCGCGCGGGCCACAATCCAAACTCTCGCTATTCTCAAGAACGAGGACAGGGCAAAAAGGGGTCATCCTATATTATGGCCGATTGTTATCCGAATGTCATCACGGCCACTGGGGAAGACTGAAGCGGACCCAGCTCTTCATAATGTTTCACCTCTTCGCTCTGTGTTCGGGGGCGGATATCCGACAGCGGCGACGGACGCCACAGCGATAAAAAGCATAATAAATAACTGCTCCCTTGTGTCCGCTATAGGGCGCAGGGGCCGTGCGGAGTGGCAAACGGGGTTTGCGGGCGGCCGGCGGCGGACGGTAGAATAGGGGGGCATGTCGGGGTGAACAGAAGAAGGGTCTATGACGCGCCGAAGCTATCTCTGGGTCGCAGCGGTCGCCGTTCTGGGCGTCGTCTGCGCGGTAGTGATCACTATGGTGCTGTCGATGACAGAAACGCAGCGGGGCGGACCAGAATCGCAGCGGAATGCGCCTAGCGCGCAGTCCGGTGCGCCGGCGACGCAACCGAGTGCTCGGCCGACGGAGGTGATCGTCTCGAACGGCCTGCGAATTGAATTGCCCGCCAATGCACTCGGGACCGGCCCGCGGCTTAGCGCCGCGCCGATCGCTTTGTCCGAAACCCCTCCGCTCCCTAAGTTCGAGCCGATCAGCGCCACCTTGCCGGCCAGTCGTCCGAGCACCGCTCCAGTGCGTATCATGCCACAGGCCGCATGGGCGGGGCGGATTGTTGAGGCCACGCGCTTCGAGCCATCGGGGCTAAGCGTGCCTGAAGGGATGCTGATCACCTGGCCGCTGGCCGAGGCTCGGACGCGAGGCTCGGTGCTGTGGATCATTAGCTACGATGCCAAGGCTGGGCGATGGCGTGACGTGGGCGGGACGGCCATCGTTAGCCAGGAAGGGCGATCGGCCACGGGCCGGGTCTACCATTTC
>JBBQSU010000036.1:0-27728 GCA_038234815.1 Tepidisphaerales bacterium
TATTTTGTTGTCCCTAAAAACTCACCTAATTCTAAACTAATAATTGATTTTAAAAAAATATTTTTTTTTTGTATGGGTTAAATGCTGGGTGCGTTTTTTGCCCCCAACACCCCCACCACTTTACCCCGGCTCCTCCAAATCGCCGCGACGCCGGACTTGGGATTGCGCTACCCCACCCCCCCGCCACGAGCGCCGCCAAAGGGTCTTGATCCTGGGGATGATCTCCTGGGGGCAGGGTTGGCGGATGGAGAGAGCCAGCATGGGGCGTAATTCAGATGGTCGCCTGCTCGACGATGCGGATTTCGTCTGCAGTCAGGCCGTAGAGCTGATAGACGAGTTGGTCGATCTGGCGGTCGACGGCATCAATCTCCCGCTGAATCTGCTCCCGCCGCTGCGGCAACTGTTCGGCCGGGAGTTTCTTGTGGAGGGTGAGCATCGTGTCGACGAGAGAGGTGAGGCGCGAATCACCGGCTGTAGGAGCCGGAACCGGCAGCTCTTTGGTCTGTCTAATTACAATCTTCGGGAAATCATCTCGACGTGCGGCAGCATTGTACTTAACGAAGTACCACGACAAAAGCCTGCTGTTCAGTAGGGCGGTCAACCATCGCAGGTCTGCCTTTCCGTTAACCCGCATGCTTTGCACAGATTGGCTGGTAACGAACGCTTCCGTCGTATAGGTCGCTTGAAGGCGCAGCTTTCGACTGAGCACTTGGCGCAACAGAATGCGCGGCTCCGAAAAGTACGCCCAGGGCTTCGACTCTTCGATGTCGGGCGTGTAGTCAAGGTACTTCTTGGGTCCGAGGTCGAGCAAATATCGTTGAAGAACGCCGTCGAAGGCGCGCCGCGGGACCGCCAAGCCGCCCACAGCATCGTAGAGCGTGTACGTCTCGACTCCGCGCTTCAGATCGACAAATTCACCTATCGCATGTGGTTGCTGGCGCACCTTCCCAAGCGCGGACTCGGCCGTGGAACTCAGGGTTATAAGAAATTCCTGATGTTCCATTCCAAGCCAGCTTCGCGTGTTTCCCCGCGATGAGTGACTGGCGAAATCTTCCGGCGTGCGGACCTTATAACGCTGCGGGAAGACGACCAGTTCGACGTCTACCGGTGCCGGCGGGGACGGCCGCTTGCGATCAGCTGTGAAGACCACGCAATCAACGTAGGCGTCCTCAAACACGTCGAAGGGCAGCGACACAAATGAGCGCGGTTTGAAATGTTGAAGGAAAAACTGACGCAGCGGTTTGGACGACGGAGTCGACACCCAACCCGACGGGATAATCATCCCGACACCGCCGCCGTCGCGGAGTTGTCGAGCCGCGTTCTCAACGAACATGATGAATGTGTCGAGGGAATTGGCGACCGTCGCGAACCGTGATCGAAGCCAAACGGCTTCTTCATCAGCGGCTAAGGCGCCGTACGGCGGATTGCCAATCACCGCATCGAACCCGGCATTCTTGAACACCTTCGGAAATGCCCGCTCGTAGTCGAAGGGATTCACGCGGGTGCGTTCTTCTTCGCTCATCTTATTCCACGCATCGGTGCCGATGATGTCGGTGCCGATGAGGCTATTGCCGCAGAGGATGTTTTTGCCGAGGTCGGGGAGGGCGCGTTCGCGGAAGAGGCGCTGTTCGAAGCCGAGCGTCTGGCTCGTTTCCCCTTCGAGACATTTGAGCAGAAGGTTTAGCTTGGTGACTTCGACGGCTTGTCCGTCGAGATCGACGCCGTGGATGTGGTCGAGCAGGATGCGTTTGCGTTCGGCAATGGTGAGGGCGTAGCCGCCGGCGGGGCTGGGACGGAGCACGGGTTTCTTGCCTGTTGCCAGCAGGGCGGGATTTTCCATGGCGAGGTATTGCAGCAGGTACCAGTCGAGCAGGAATTGGTAGGCCCCGATGAGGAACGACCCGGACCCGCAGGCGGGGTCGAGGATTTTGAGCTTGGCCGCTTCCTTAGGGGTGAGGCCGGGCGCGGCGGCAGGGACTGCCGCCCTCCAAGGTTCCTTCCCTACCGTCGGCCGGATCTCTTGTTGGAGGGCGTCACTCTGTGACGCTTCTGCCGCCAGGCCGGGCGCGGCGGCAGGGACTGCCGCCCTCCAAGGTTCGGTCCCTGCCGTCGGCCGGGTCTCCTGTTGGAGGGCGTCACTCTGTGACGCTTCTACCGCCAAGCCGGGCGCGGCGGCAGGGACTGCCGCCCTCCAAGGTTTCTTCCCTGCCGTCGGCCGGGTCTCTTGTTGGAGGGCGTCACTCTGTGACGCTTCTGCCGCCCTCCAAGGTTCGGTCCCTGCCGCGGGCGGGGTTTCGCCGCCTAGGAGTTTGCCGACCGTGTTCTTCACGATGTAATCGACGATGTAGGTGGGCGTGTAATACACGCCGCCGGCTTTACGGACTTCGGGCTTCTCTTCGATCTTGGCCCGGTGGCCGCTGGTAAGCGTGATGACCTTGCCGAGGAACCGTTCGTACACGCTGCCCAGGATATCGGCCGAGACCATCGTGAACTCATACGGGCTTTGCGGGTAATAAAGGGCGCGGATGATGTCCTTAAGGGTCTTGTCATCGACCACGAGCGCAGGCGTGAGGCTATCGGGCGACTCCTCACGGTCTTTCTCCTTCACGAAGTGAAAAAGGCCCGAGTTGTAGCGGACGTCGGCGTCATGAAAGAGCTTCTTGAGGCGCTCGTAGGTGGCTTCCCCGTTGAGAAGCCCCCGCAGTTGGCCGACGGTTTCTGTTCCGCGATCCTCGGCGATGCGGAGGAAGATAATGCGGTCGATGATCCGCTGGACGGCGAAGTTAAGCCCGGCTTCGTCAAGGCCATCGTTTCGCAGGGCGAGGTTGGAGGCCAGGGCCTTGCGCCATTCCTCGATCTCGGTGAGGAACACGTCGTCGAACAGCGCCGCGCCGCGGCCTTTCTTGGATTCGCAGTAGCGGTCGAAATCGCCGCGGAGGACGGCGCCTTTGGAGAAGGTGCCGGCGAGGAAGTCCCACTTGGCTTCGTAGTCGGTGAAGGGGAAGAACTCGCGGCGGGCGACCGACGCCTTCTCCATCTGCTTCGGCTGCAGGCGCGCGTCGTAGACGGCGAACTCTTCGAAATCGGTGAGCAGACTGACAGCAAGCTTGGCCGACCAGGCGTAACGGCGCAGTTGGTAGGCGGGTTCCCAGTTTTCCTTGATGTTGACGGCGGGTTTCTTGGCTTCAAGAAAAAATTTCCGCACGCCCCCGATGCGGAACGAATAGTCCGGGGCCTTGGTTTGCCCGCCGACTTTGACCTTGTCTTCGTGGACGACCTCGCGGTACTGCTCGGCAAAGCCCTGGGCGTTGTTGATGTCCCAGCCGAGGGCGTGCATGAGCGGGTCGATGAAGTCGATGCGGATGAGCGTTTCGTTGTAGTCGGGCGAGTGGAGGTGGTCGGATTGCTGATTGAAGCGATCGACGAGGCGTTTAATCGTGTCAGGACATATCCCCATTTGCTCAAAATACAGAGGCCACCAAAGTCACGCAAGAAATCGTGCTGACGCGGCTCTGGCATTCACCTGCTTCGGGCGGGTTATCGTCGCTTATGGGTAGACACCCGGGGCTGGGGAACTTGCAAGGCGATGGGCGATGGGCACAATTCCCGGCTTCACTCTTTTTGAAGGAAACAATGAACGACTGGGAAAATCCTAAGCTGTTTAGCCGCAATCGCCTGAATGCACGCGCCTACTTTTTGCCCTATTCCGACGAGGCATCGGCGATCACGCTCGACCGCGGGGCGTCGACACGGCTGATCCCGCTCAACGGAACGTGGCAGTTTCATCTGGCCCCCACCGTCGCCGAAGCCCCGCAGACGTTCTGGGATTCGGCCGCGGACCCTGCCGGCGTGGCGCCGATCGACGTGCCGTCTTGCTGGCAGATGCAGGGATTTGGCAAGCCCCACTACACCAACGTGCAATATCCCTTTCCGGTCGATCCGCCCAGGGTGCCTACCGAAAATCCGACCGGCAGCTATCGTCGGGAATTTGTGCTGAGCGAAACGCAGATCACCGGACAGTCGATCATTCTGCGGTTTGAGGGTGTGGATTCGGTCTTTACCGTCTGGGTGAACGGCAGCGAAGTGGGCCTGAGCAAGGGCAGTCGCCTGCCGGCGGAATTCGACATCTCGTCGTTCGTCAAAGCAGGATCAAACGTCATCAGCGTGCGGGTAACGCAGTGGTCGGATGCCAGCTACATGGAAGACCAGGACATGTGGTGGCTGAGCGGGATTTTCAGGGACGTGTACTTGCTGGTGAGGCCGAAACACCACGTCGCCGACGTCTATTTGACGACCAGCCTCGACGCGCAGTATCGCGACGCCACGCTGTCCGCGAGCGTTAAGCTGGCCGGTGAAGGATCCAGCAAGATCGAACTGAAACTGCTCGACGCCGGCGGGCAGATCATCGGCGCGACCTCGCAAGCCAGCACCGCCCAGCCCGCCAAGCTCCAACTCGCTCTGAAGAATCCACTGAAATGGACCGCAGAGACGCCCAACCTCTATCTGGCCTTGATCTCCCTTTTCGACGCCAGCGGGAAGCTGCTTGAAGTCATCCCGCAGCGGGTGGGATTTCGCTCGATCGAAATCAAGGACGCCAAACTGCTGGTTAACGGCGTGCGCATCATGTTCAAGGGCGTGAATCGGCACGAAGTTCACGCGGACTTTGGCCGTAGCATCCCACTGGCCGACATGCTGGCCGACGTGCTGATGATGAAGCGGAACAACATCAACGCAGTACGCACCAGCCACTATCCCGATGACCCGCGTTGGTACGACCTCTGCGACGAATACGGACTTTACCTCATCGACGAATGCGATCTTGAAAGTCACGGATTTAACTACAAATACGACACCGATCCGAGCAAGAACCCGGATTTCAAGGAAGCCTGCGTGGACCGCATGGTACGCACGGTGGAGCGGGACAAGAATCGTCCGAGCGTGATTTTGTGGTCACTGGGCAACGAATCGAGCCTGGGCGACAACCACTACGCCATGAAAGAGGCCGCCCGCAAGATCGACGACACCCGGTTCTTCCATTATGAGGGCGATAACATCCTGGACGTGAGCGACGTGCTGAGCAAGATGTATCCCGGCCTTGCGGTGATGGAGCAGATCAACGCCGGAATTGAAGAGGTGGACCACAACGGCAAGAAGATCCCGCCGGAGAAGTACACGAAGGTGCCGTTCATTCTTTGCGAATACGTTCATGCGATGGGCAACGGCCCGGGCGGATTGGTGGAATACTGGGAAGCCTTCCGTTCGCACGTTCGCTGTCAGGGCGGGTTTGTGTGGGAATGGGTGGATCATGGCCTGCGGCAGAAATCGCCCGACGGGCAGGAATACTTCGCCTATGGCGGAGATTTCGGGGATCAACCCAACGACGCAAATTTCGTCTGTGACGGACTTCTTTTCCCGGATCGCAAACCTTCGCCGGGATTGTTCGAATTGAAGAAGGCGATTGAACCGCTAGCCGTCAAAGCCGTTGATTTGTCAAGCGGCAAGCTGGAACTGACCAATCATCTGGATTTTTCTTCGCTGGATCACCTGAACATCACGTGGAGCATTCGCGCCGATGGCAAGGTCATCGAAGCCGGGTCGGTGCCAATGCCCTCTATCAGCGCGGGAAATTCGGGCCAGATTCACTTGCCCATCGTCAAGCCGTCGCGCTTGATTCCGGGCGGGGTGTACCATCTGCACCTTTCGTTCACGCTCGCAGCCGATCAGACCTGGGCACCCCGAGGCCATGAACTGGCATTTGCCCATTTCAAATTGCCTTGGGAAGCGCCCGCGGCGCCGATGGTGCTGCGCCGCACGCTGCCCACGCTCTGCACCACTGAGACGCGTCTGGAGGCTGCCGTCGTGGGACCGAATTTCGGTTTCGTGTTCGACAAAGTGCGAGGGACGGTCAAATCGCTGTCCTATCAGGGGACCGAGCTTTTGCACGCCGCTCCCCGGATGAACTTTTGGCGAGCCACGACCGACAACGACCGCGGCGGGTGGTCGCAGGGTCGGTGGGCAACACAGTGGCGCGAAGCCGGCCTCCACTGGCTGCAGCACCGCGTAGACGGCGTTGAGGTGAAATCTTCGGATCGATCGGTGCAAGTCACCGCGAAAATCTGCGTCGCCCCGCCCGTGCATCACCAGAAATCGTTCGACTGCACCTGGCAATGGACGATCCTGGGCAGCGGCGATTGCCTGCTGCGCCTTTCCGGCACCGTGCGTGGCGAATGGCCTAAGCAATTGCCGCGCATCGGCCTGACCGCCGGGCTGAACAAGCGTCTGGACCGCGTGAGCTGGTTCGGCCGCGGGCCGGGTGAGTCTTATGTCGATACCAAGGCCGCAACTTATGTCGACCTTTTCCAGTCCAGCGTGAACGATCTTTATACGCCTTATGTTTACCCCCAGGAAAATGGCAGTCGCAGCGAGACGTCATGGGTCAGTCTCACCGACGCCCGCGGGCTGGGATTGCTAGTGGTCGGCCAGCCGGCGTTTAGTTTCAGCGCACACTGGCACACCGTGGCGGATTTTGAGGCCGCGCGTCACACTTATGAATTGAAGAAGCAAGATTTTGTCACGCTCAATCTCGACCACAAGATGGGCGGGATCGGCACGGCCTCCTGCGGGCCGGGTGTGCTAGAGAAGTATTGGACGCGGCCGGAGCCGTTCGATTTCTCCCTGCGTTTCCGGCCTTTCACAACGGACGCTGGATCCGCCAGCCAACTTGCCCGGCAGACGATCGAACCGGAGTAAGCGATGGCGCATCGCCTGCTGCTGCTCGTGACCGACCTGGAAATCGGCGGGACGCCGACGGTTGTGCGCGAACTGGCCCCCCGACTGGTTTCGCCGGGGCATATCGATGTCACGGTGGCCTGCCTGAAGCCCGCCGGGCCGGTAGCGGCACAGATCGTATCCCGCGGGGTGAGCGTGCGCAGCTTCGAAGCCAGGCATACGTGGCAGTTGCCCGGCGTGGTTCGCGCGCTGCGGCGGTTCGTCGATGAACGGCAGATCACGACGGTCTTCAGCTTTCTAGTTCATGCCAACACCGTCGCGGCGCTGGCGTCGAGGGGCGCGCCGCTCGTGCGATGGTTTCAGTCGATTCAGACCACGCAGCCATATCCCCGGTGGCACTGGTGGTTGCAGCGACGAATGCAGGGCCAGGCAAAATCGATCGCCGTTCCCAGTCAATCGGTAGCCGACTTCGCGATTAGCCGCGGGATCGACAAATCCAAAATCGCTGTCATTCCCAACGCCATCGACCCGGCAAGTTTCGACGGAAAGCCGGCCCCCGCGCGTGAGGATTGGACGGGGCAAGTCCGCGTCGGATTCATCGGCCGGCTCGATCCGATCAAGCGTCTGCCTGATTTGATATCCGCCATGCAACTGCTGCCCAGCCGGTTTTCCCTGACGATCTATGGCGACGGCGCCCAGCGGGGCGAACTCGAAGCGCTGGTGGCCGTGCGGCAGCTCTCGCAGCGCGTGCGCTTCGCTGGGTCGGTCCCCTCGCCCATCCCGGCCTTGCGTGAGATCGACCTGCTGGTTCTTCCCTCCGCGGCCGAAGGGTTCCCCCTGGTGCCGATCGAAGCCATGATGATGCACGTTCCCGTCGTCGGCACGAATGTTCCCGGCATCCGCGATGTCATACAATCCCAGCAAACCGGCCTGCTGGTCCCTGTGGGTAATTCCGGCGAAATCGCCCGGGCCATTGAACGACTATCAAATCAGCCTGAGTTGCGACAGCGGCTCACTGAATGCGCCCATTCCGACGTGCTGGAACGCTTTACTTGGGACAAGGTATTGCTCGCCTATCATCGCTTTCTAGAACTCACCCAATAATCGACGTCCTGACAATGGGCTTTCCTTTTTTTTGGCAGATCGTACGTTGACGAAAATGAACCCTGCCCTACTGGAAACCAACCTCCCCTTCCCGAAGCGTCAAGGCAAAGTCCGCGACGTTTACGACCTCGGCGACAAGCTGCTCATCATCGCCACGGATCGAATCAGCGCCTTTGACTGCATCATGCCCAACGGCATCCCGGACAAGGGCCGCATCCTCACCGCCATCAGCCGTTTCTGGTTCGATCTTTTTGGCGCACAGTTTGAAAATCATCTGCTGACCACGTCGTTGGACCAGTTTCCCCCCGCCGTGCAAACTTATGCCGATCAGCTCGAAGGAAGGTCGATGTTGGTGAAGAAGGCGAAAGTGGTCCCGATCGAATGCGTGGCCCGCGGATATTTGGCCGGGTCGGGGTGGAAGGAATACCAGTCATCGCAATCGGTGTGCGGAGTAAAACTCCCGCCGGGCCTGCGGCAGTCGGACAAACTGCCCGCGCCGATTTTCACTCCGGCGACCAAGGAAGAGACCGGCCATGACATCAACGTGTCGTTAGCCGATTGCGCCGTGCGGGTGGGTGATACGCTGGCCGGGCAACTGCGCGAACGGACGCTTTCGCTGTATGCCCGCGCCGCCGACTACGCCGCCGGTCGCGGGGTCATCATCGCCGACACCAAGTTTGAATTCGGCCTTCTTCCCGATGGGCATCTGATCCTCATCGATGAAGTTCTGACCCCCGATTCCTCCCGCTTCTGGCCTGCCGACCGGTTCGCGCCCGACCGCGAGCAGGAGAGCTTCGACAAGCAGTTCGTCCGCAACTATCTCGAATCGCTGAAATGGGACAAGCGCCCACCGGCCCCGGAATTGCCGGCAGACGTGGTCGCTGGCACGCGCCAAAAATACCTGGAAGCCTTCGAGCGATTAACGGGGACTTCACTGCGGTTGTAAACTTAATTCGTCCAGATCAGTTGATTCGGTACACGCGAATTTCCGGGCTGAGATACGAGTGCGTGACCGGATCGGGCACGTACTGCCAGATCGGCGTGTAGCTGGCAAAGAGCGTCTTGTACTGCGCCTTGTGCTGCTCTACCCACCGCGCCCGGCGATCATCCCCGTGAATGTCCGTCAGATATCGGCCATAAGTCATTTCGCAAACCACCAGATACTGAAATCCCTGCTGCTGAAGGGAGCGAAGCGACCCATCGTCCCACGCCGAGAACGGAGAAACGACGCGGAAGGTCAGCGGCTTTTGCGATGGAAAGCGCCACGGATCACCCGGGCCGTCGAGCATCGCATATCGATCGGAGATAACTGCGGCGTCGCGGGGAAGATTGGCTGCCGCCCACTGGCGCAACTGCTGGCGCGAGTCAAACTCCGACTGGCCATTGATCTGGGCGCATCGCCAGCCCTGCATCATCACGATCAACAGCACCACGGCCGCCAGCGTCAACCTGCGCCAGCGCGCTCGAGGAATTGTCTGCACGGCGGCCGCGATCGCTGAGACGCACAGCACATACCCCAGCACGGTCAGCGGCAACGCATATCGACCGAATGGAATGGCGTCGTAGGCAAGCGTGACGGCGAACGTCAGGAAAAACACCGCCAGCGTGATACCCCATCGACTGAGGCCATGACGGGCCAGCATATACACCAGCGCAGCGGCGCCGAGAATTCGCAGGTGAAGCATGAGTTCGGCATCGGCAATCCCCAGGCAGAACGTATTGGGCGTATCCAGACTTATCCCGCTATGTTCGGTCATGCCGTGTTCGGTCTCGCGGTCCATGCCGGCGACGGCCGGTTCACTCAGCGTGAAAGTCCAGGGATCATCGAACGCGCGATAGTTCACCCATGCCACCGTCACCAGGCCGATCAGCACGAACGGCAGGAGGCGCGTCGGCAGGCTCCACCACCGCCAGCCCGGCGCAATCAACACTGCAACCAGCCCGGGCACGACCACCGCCAAGCCGACATACTTGGCGCTACAACTCAGGCCGCAGGCAATACCCAGAAGAGCAATCGCCGTCGACCGCGCCGGCCACGACCGGGATCGTATCGTCCACGCCGATGCTGCCAGCGTCATCAATATCCCTGCGGCCAACGCGGCATCTTCCTTGAAAAACCGCGCATAAGCCGACAGCGGCGGGCAGAGCGCCATCCCCAGGCCCATTACCAGCAGGCCGGGCCAGCCGTACAACACATACCCCGCCAGCGCGACACAAAACACCGCGCCGGCAGACAGCATTGCCGACGTCCATCGCCCGGCAATCACCGTCGATCGCGCGTCCGGCGCGAAATTCATCCACCCCGCGACACGCTCGGCGGCTTCCAAAAGCAAAAGCGGATGATTGAAATTGCGATACCCGTTGGCATCCAAAATCTGCACCGCTTTGGAGTCTTCGTCGGGGTGATAGTTCGTCGGAAAATCATTGTTGCGCGTATACATCAGCAGCGCCACCGCAGCGATGACAAATGCCACCGAAACAGCCGCCAGATGCTGAAGCGTTATGGAAAGCGCAGAGCGCATCACTGATTTGTAAACACCTTATGGCGAGGCCGCGATCGCAGAATCTCCGTCTTGCCCCAGGCCACGGCCCGGCCGAACTCGGGGCTTTTCAGAAAGGCATCGAAATCTTCCTTCGTTTTCCACTCACTTAAAATCACATAGCTGCCGACACTGGCAACGTCTTCATACAGATGGCTCTCAACGTGCCCGGGCAATGTCTTGAGCAACTCGATCACCCCCAGAAAGCCCTTCTCAAATTCCTCTTCCTTCCCAGCAATCACGTCGTAATGCATACCGATGGTTGTCATGCCGCCGATTCTAGCGGCGCAACGCTTTTGTACACAACACAGGCACAGATTGCCGCGTTGATTCAGCTTCTCTCCGTCGCACCGAGGCACATTCAGTCGTTCCGAAATCGGCATACGCAGTCGTACAGCTTTCCGCCCAGCCGCCGGGCGACGATCACGTCCTTTATCATGGCGAGGTTGACCGCGGGGCAGGAAAACCGTGCGTCCAAATTGCTTTCGACGCCTCGGCCCATCCCTTCGATCACCATCAGGTCGGCATTGGCGGCGGCGCGATTCAGTTCGTCCGAAACCGCTGACAGATCAATGAGCGGCTCGCCGGTGCCGCTGCTCACGCGCTCAATTGGCAGCGTCGCCAGGGACGGTTCAGTTTCCAAAATTCGCGGCCACCACTGGTTGACGTCGTGGATCGTCATGTCATTCAGAGTCGGCCGCTCGTTGGCAACCAGCACCACTTGCGTCCCTCGTTGCCCCAGCCAGCGCATCATTGGCAATGCCCCAAGCAGAAAATCGCTCCCGGCGTTATCGATAAAGAACACCGCGCGTCGATGCTGCCCGTTCAGCAGGCAGTCCTCCAGCGCAGCGTAGTCGTCGATCAGCCAGGGCCGCGGGGGCAAAGACTGCCGCGTGGCGATGAAATCCGGGGAACCGGCTGCGAACCGGGCCGCAGTGGCTTCGGCGCCCATGTCGAAGATATTGCCGGCAAAGACGCCTTCGATAATTGCGCGGACCTGCTGTGGCGGCCCGAGACTATCGAGTTCGGCGCAGATGACCGGCAGGAGAGGCAACGCCCGCTGGTTCTCCCGATCCTTCAGATCGACGAACGCGTCGACAAAGCCGTGCTTTCGCAGCAGTTCGTCTCGCCAGATGTCGAGAGTAAGGATCGTCACCCGCCCGGTGGCATTTGGATCGGCGGCATAAGCATCGAAGCGCGCGTCGAATTCGGCGCAGCAGGAATCAGCGCGACCCTGAACCTCAGATGCACGCGCTCCGCGAGCCGTCGCGGCCGCGCTGCCCAGTTTCAGGATCGTCCGCAGGTGAGATTTGAAGAATCGGACCCAATGCTCCCGCCCGACGGGGTCGACCGACAAATCCCAGTCGCAGGCGACGTAGGTGGATGGATCGGCTAATTTGACGAATGGCTTCATCGCAAGGTCATTCCTCCGTCTACATAAATAGTCTGCCCCGTGATGTACGACCCCGCAGGGCTACAGAGCAGTACCGCCAGC
This sequence comes from Tepidisphaerales bacterium, assembly GCA_038234815.1. GTDB lineage: Bacteria > Planctomycetota > Phycisphaerae > Tepidisphaerales > Tepidisphaeraceae > JBBQSU01. The sequence continues at coordinate 11,869 of JBBQSU010000036.1, forward strand.
CCCTGACAGTCGGCCGGCACGCCAATACGTCCCAGCGGAACCTGTTCTCCCTTCTTGGCCTTGTCGGCCTCGTCTTTAAAATCCGCGCGATTGCGATACGTGTCAAACCAGCCCGGCGCGATGCAGTTGACCGTGATGTTGTCCGATGCCAGGTCGCGGGCTAAGGCGGTCGTGATCTTCTCCATCGCGGCTTTGGATGCTGAATAGGCAAGCATCCCCGGGTTTCCGCGTCGCTGCTGAACCGAACCGAGATTGATGATCCGGCCCCACTTCTGGTTCTTAAAGATCACTGCCGCCCGCTGGGCTAGTAAAATCGGAAAGACCAAGTCGGCGCGCAGCTGGCGATCGAGCGAATCCTGCGACATGGCCAGCCAATGCTCCGGCGTCTGAATGGCGGCGTTATTCACCAGCACATGCAGCCCGCCCAGGCTTTCCAGGGCATTTTTAATCAGTTCGTCAGCCAACTGCGTATCGGTCACGTCGCCACCCAGCGCGATGGCCTTACCACCAGCACGGCAGATTGCGCCCGCTTCGGCCTGAGCGACATCGAGGTCGATGTCCTGTATCACCACCGCAGCACCGGCCGAAGCGAAAGCCTGTGCGATGCCAAGCCCGATGCCTCGCGCCGCGCCCGTCACTAACGCTACTCGACCGTTCATGCTGAAATCAGGTTTTTGCATAGGCATATCGGTTCAGAGTACCGGGATTTCGCCGATACAAAAGCCCTTGAGGATTCAATGGCTTGGAATATGCAAGGGGGGACGAATTGCAGAAGTCGCCTGATCGATGCGATTGTTGATCTTCAGCGGCCGAAGTCTTACGCTCGTGAGCGATCATGAAACTTGCCATCACCAGCACACTTTGCCCGAATTGGACCGCAGACACCTTCGCAGCCAGGTCCGCGGAACTGGGCTTTACGGGAATCGAAATTCCCATTGGTTCGTCACTTCTATTCAGCCAGTCGAACTTAAGTTCCACGCTGGCCCGCGCCAAGGTGGAAATTACGTGCTTGAGCGTTTCGTCAATGTTTGTGCAGAATGCGCGTCAGGACGTAGCGACCGCCATGGCATATCGCGAGGCGATTGATCTGGCTCAATCATTGAATTGCTCGCTGGTGAAGGTCCCCGATACGCAGGTGAAGGCCGGGCAAAGCCGGGCGGTGGTGGGCGGACGACTGGCCGACTGGCTCCTGCCGCTAGGCGATTACGCCGCCCAACGTGGGGTAACGCTGGTGATCGAAAACGCCCTGTCTTTCCGGCGGGCCAGGGACATTTGGGCTGTGATAGAACACGCCAATCATCCGTCGATCGGTGCCTGCTGGAATATCCTTTCGGCCGCAAGCGCAGGTGAAGTGCCAGGAATTTCCGTACCCATGCTGAACAGCCGGATTCGATATGTGCGACTGGCCGATGCCCGCATCGATGCCGGCTCGAGCACGCCTTGCCCCATCGGGCAAGGGTCAGTCAACATTTCTCGATTGATCCAGAAGCTCAAAGGCGTGGGCTATGACGCTTTCATCACCTTCTCTGCAGGCGGCAGCGCCTCAACCGGGGATGCCGATCCGGCTCTGGCGATCGGTGCCGACCTTGCAGCTTTGAAAGCGATTCTCGCCCCGCCGGTACTGGAAAAGCCCGCGGTCGAAAAGCCGGCCAAGCCCGTAGCCGCGGTGAAGAAATAGCCGTATCGGTCGCGCGGGCGTGCGTCGAAACCATTTTTCTGAATTATTTTAACGATCTCCAGGGCTACATTTGCCCCGCGAACGGGCAATCGAGTTTTTTTAGGTGGCGCAAACGGCGACACCGATAGGTGGACTGCCGTTGATGTGTTAGAGTGCTTACGTCATTTTACAAGGAGTACGTGATGCGTAATCGTCAGATGTTTTTCGCTGGTGCAGTACTTGCTGCGGCCATGGTTGTTGGCTGTGACAAGAAAGAGGATTCGGGCATGGGGACCAAGGCCCCGGCGCCGGTTAGCAACAAGATGCCCGACATGGCCAATCTGAAAGATAAGGCCGGGGATATGAAGGACAAGGCCGTGACCGCCGGCAATGACGCCGTCGCCCAGGGCAAGGACATGGCCAGCGACATGACCAAGCAGGCGCAGGAAAAGATCGCTCAGATCAAGGAAGCGATCAGCACCGGCAAACTGACCGACGCCGATGCCATGCTCAAGCAACTCGATGCGCTTAAGGCCAAGCTGCCCCAAAGCGTGCAGGACCAGATCACCGACCTGCGCAAGCAGGTGGATGATGGAATGTCGCGTTTGCGGAACCTTGGCGGCTTGAAGTAATTATGCAAGGGGAATTATTCTCCGAAGGAGTGGTTGTGTATGGGACTAATCAAAGACTTCCGTGATTTTGCAATGCGCGGGAACGTGGTCGATCTGGCGGTCGCCGTCATCATCGGTGCGGCCTTCGGCAAGATCGTCAATTCGGTGGTCGAAGACATCATCATGCCCCCGATCGGCAAGCTGATTGGCAATATGGATTTTACGAATTTGTATGTGCCGCTCTATTCGTTGCCGGTCGGTGTGACCGAGTATCCCAAGACCCTGGTCGAGGCCAAGAAGTGGGGATCGGTGATGGCCTATGGCAACTTTCTCACCATCACCATCAACTTCATCATCGTGGCCTTCTGCGTCTTTTTGATCATCAAGCTGATGACCATAGCCAAGAAGAAGGACGTGGTTGCGGCCCAAGCCGCACCACCGCCAACACCCCCGGAAGTGGTGTTGCTCACGGAAATCCGCGACCTGCTCAAGCGGACCTGATTGTTCGGGCGTGGCGGACCGTATGGCCCACCACGCCCCGTTTTATATTTTCAAACTTGCGAGGAGACTATATGAGGCGTTTGGCGACTCTGGGCGCTGGCGTTGCATTGCTAATTTCGGCCACGTTCGTGCAGGCCGATCAAATCACCTTTAAGAACGGCAACACCCTGACCGGCAAGGTCAGTGAATCAGACGGAAAAACCATTTCCTTCGATTCAGCCTTGGCCGGCATGGTGAAAGTGAAGCTGGGGGACATCAAAAATCTGACCACCGACACCCCGGTTCGGTTGAAGTTGACCGACGGCACCAAAGCCGAAGAACCGCTCGGCCTGGCTGGTGACGGCCATGTGATGATCGGCGGAAAGGCCGTGCCGCTGACGTCGATCAGCAGCATGAAAACCGCTCCGGCGAAATGGACTGGCGATTTGTCCATCGGGGCGGCTATCGCTCGTGGAAACAGCTATTCCGATAGCGTGAACCTCGCAGTCAATGCTTCGAGACGGACCGACTACGACCGGATGACCCTCAATGGCGGATATTCTTATGGGCGTCAGAAAGACACGACCACCGGCATCTCATCAACCACTGTCGAGAACTGCTTCGTCGCGGGCAAATACGACTATTTTTTGAATGATCAGTTGTACCTCTTCGCCGCGGCTCGTTTCGACAAGGATCGGATCGCCAACCTCGATTACCGCATCACCCCCAGCGTCGGTCTGGGTTATCAGTGGATTGAAAGGCCCGACCTGTCGTTCAATACCGAACTAGGTATGGCCTACGTCTATGAGGCCTACCAGACGGTGCCGGCGGGTGCCGCCGAAGACAATGGCGGACAGATCAGCGCCCGCGGGGCTTATCACCTCGTCGGCAAGTTCAATGACAAGGTGAGCTATTTCCACGACCTGGAAATTTATCCCAGTCTGGAAAACTTCTCGAGTTTCTTTGTGACCAGTGATGCCGGCGTGCGGGCCGCCCTCACCAAGGCCATGTTCGCGCAGCTTAAGTTCCAGGTGGATTATGACTCGACCCCGGCAACGGGGGCTCAAAAGTTCAATCTGCTGTATCTGCTGGGCGTAGGCTGGACATTCTAAAGCCCCAGCCACGTCGTCGCGCGGCCAAGGTTCGTCGCCCGGGCGCGCAGCCGCAGACCCCATCGCCCCGACGCCCGTCCCGAAGCACTACTTCTGGCCGGGTGTCGCGGGCTTTTTCTTTACGTGAAAGTGCCCCCGCTCACAACTCACCACGAACCGCTCCACAGTGCCCTTCAGGTCCTCCCATTTCTGGCGAATCTGGTCGGCTTCCTGCGGGTCGATGTGGGCGTCGTCTTCCACGGATTCCGTCACAGTGTCCAAAAGCTCGCTAAAATCGCGCACCATCGCCCGTGACTCGCTGAAGATCGTCTGGTCGATGGACTGCTCGGCCGCCGGCGCAGGATTGGCAATGAAGAACCCTCCGGCCTCATTGCAAAGCCAGCGGACCAGCCGGATGTCCTTGGTGAGGTGATACATGTCGCGCACGCGGTCCAGCGGATTGCGCGCCCCGGATTGCTCCGGGTCTTCCAACTCCGCAGGGGGTTCACACCACTTGTAAACCAAGGCCGGCGACACCTTCAGCGCCGCCGCCACCGCCTTCACCCCCGGTTCATCCACCGCCGCCCGAATCACGTCATAAGATTTCATGGCCTCCAAGCGTAAAACCCCGCAAGACAAACGTAAAGAACGCCTAACTGGATTGGGTTGTACCGATCGGAGTAGGCCTCCGCCCCCTCCGATGTGAATACGAGCAATCGACGGCCCAAGGGGTGACATTTTCGCCTCGGTAGAGCGCTCGTTGGTTGCCGGGTACTTGCCCATCCGGCGAATCGTTCATACGCTTCTCCTCCCATGCGTGACTGGCCAGAAGCGGTTTTGTTTGATTTCGACGGCGTGATCGTCAACTCCGAGCCATTGCACTTTCTGGCATTCCAGGAAGTGCTGGCCGGTGAAAAGATAGACCTGTCCGAAGGCGAGTATTACAACGAACTGCTTGGCTTCGATGATAAGGGCGCGTTTGAACACGTTTTTAAGAAGCGGAATCGCGAACTTGATCCCAAGACCTTTTTGCGGGTGATGACGGTGAAGAGCCAGGCAATGATGAGTTTAATTCACCGCCGGACGTATCGGGCGCTGCCGGGGGTGGAGGAATTCGTGCGCGGCCTTTGGCGGCATGTTCCGCTGGCGATTTGTTCCGGGGCGCTGCGGGAAGAAATCGAAGTGATGTTGGAAGGAGTGGCGTTACGCGACTGCTTCGGCGTGATCGTGGCGGCGGAGGACGTAACCATAGGCAAACCCGATCCGCAAGGATATCTAATGGCTTTGGAGATGGTCAGTCATAGGGCCGGCCGGACGATGAAGCCCAGGGACGTTCTGGTGGTGGAGGACGCGCCCTCGGTGATCGAGCGTGCCCGGGCTGCGGGTTTCAGGACACTCGGCGTGGCCGGGAGTTATACCGAATCGCGCTTGGCCGGTGCCGACTGGGTGACAAAATCTCTCGATCCTGCGGTGGTGCATAAAGCCATCCCGCAACTGAAAAATATCGAATAGGAGCCAGAATCATGCGTCGGCGAAACAATCTGAAGGAACTGTTGTTGCGGAGTCTACTCGTCGCCGGAAGTTCGGCGATGGCCAGTGTTGCGATGGCGCAAGACCATACGGCCAGGACCGCGTTGCCTACGGCCGAGCCGGCTCGGGTGGCACCGCATCCGGGGTTGTCGGAGGACCCGTTCTGGGCAGTGTCGATGGTGATCATCGTTGCGGGGCTGTTTGTGGCGGCCGCGGTCATCGGGCCGGTCGTGCGCGCCAATGCCCCTGACGAACCCCCTGTCACCCCGCACGACCCCGCCGAACACGACGCCCACGCTTCGTCCCATTCGCACGGACATTAGGTTTTGCCTGATCCGCCGGCACTTGGACCGATCGACCCGCAGACCAAGACGACTCAGGTCACAACCTGCCGTTCGTACAGGTTCTGATAGGTCTGGCACGTCGTCATCAGTTCCTCATGCTGCCCCTGCCCGACGATCCGCCCGCGATCGATCACGACAATCAGATCGGCGCTCTTGATGGTGCTGAAGCGATGGGCAATGACGAAGGTGGTTCGCTCTTTCATCAGACTTTCAATCGCCTGCTGAATGAGGTGCTCGCTTTCGGCGTCCACTTGGCTGGTGGCCTCGTCGAGGATGAGGATGGGTGCGGGGTTGAGGATCGCCCGTGCGATGTTCAGCCGCTGTTTTTGCCCGCCCGAAAGCTGGGCACCAAGCCCGTCGAGCGGGGTGTCATATCCGAGTGGCTTTTCAAGAATAAAATCGTGGGCGAAGGCGCGCTTGGCGGCTTCTTCGATGGCGGCGTGCGTCGTCAAGGGCATGCCATAAGCGATGTTCTCCGCGATCGTTCCGGGGAAAATGACCGTGTCCTGGGTGACGATGCCGATCTGGTCGCGTAGGCTTTTGAGGGTGACATCGCGCACGTCCACACCATCGATGAGGATTCGGCCTGCGCTCGGATCATAGAACCGCGGGAGCATGGCCAGCAGGGTGGTCTTTCCACTGCCGTTGCGGCCGACGATGGCGATGCTCCTGCCCTTCTCCACCGTCAGGCTGATATCGTCCAGCGCCACTTGCGTCGTATTGGCATAACCGAAGGTGACGTTTTCGAATTTCACTTCGCGCGCGACGCCGTGCAGTTTGGTTCGAGGACGCGGGGCCGGACTGGTGCCCGCCACCTCGCCCTGGCTCGACGACAGACGGCGCGGCCGCTCGACAGGGAGATCGAGTAGGTCAAAAATCCGCTGCGCAGCAGAGTTCGAGCGTTGCAGCGCGTTATTCACCTTGCCAATGCGACGCAGGCTCTCGCCGATCGCGGCCAGAGAAACCATCACCAAAAAGAAGCTGGTGGATTCCAGCGTTTTGCTAATCAGTACGAGATACGCGGCAAACAGCACGACCACGCAGATGACAATGAGATTGAGGGTTTCCATCACCGGCGAGCTGAGGGCATCGATGCGGCTCATACGCAGTTGCTCTTCGACCAGTTTGTCCATAATGCGGGTATATCGGCGGCGCTCGAAACGCTCGGCATTGGCGGCTTTGACCACACGAATGCCCATCAGCGAGGCCTGAATTTGCCCGAGCATCGAAGCTGATTTTTGCAAAGCCACGCGGGCGGCTCGGCGCATCTTCTTACCGAATTTCTTGATGATGACGAACATGATCGGCCCGAAGAGGACGATGAAGAGCGTCAATTTCCAACTCACCAGCAGCGCCAAAGCAAAAGCCAGCACCACCTTGATCGGCTCCTGGATCGACTGGCCCAGAACCGTCTTAAAGCCGTCCTGCAGGCCGTTGCAATCCCCGACCAGTCGGCTGGTCACGTCGCTGGTGCCCTCCGTGCCGAAATAGGCCAGCGGGGTGTGCAGCACATGATCGTAAAGCTGCCTGCGGATGTCGTTGATGGCCAGGATGCAGGCCCTGTCCGAATAATGCTCCTGAAAATAGCGAGCGATGTTTCCGATCGTCGAAATCGCCAGGATGAAAACCAGCACGGCGGCGATCGACCCGACAGGATTGCTCGGAAATCGTGCCGCGATCGACTGCGCCCACTTCAAATAGATCGGCAGGGGTTTAAGCGCCAGCCGCTGTTTGACACCGGGCAGCTCGACATCTTCCGGCCCCAAGGCCAAGGCCCGCAGGGCTACCGGGGCTTTGGAGCCTTCGGCGATCACATTGCCGATGCCCAAACCCGCTTGCGCGGCAGGTTCGGACTCGCGAATCGAGACGATCTGAATCCGCTGGGGGTTGTCCGAAAGGGACACGCCCATGCGCTTTTCCACGATCTGCCGGTTGATCCAGGTTTCGACGTTTTCCCCGGCGATCAGCACGCGCATGATCGGCAACATCGTGCCGATCCCGCCCACGAACGCCAACCCGACGAATACCGCGCAAATGATTGAAACCATCACCGTCCTGCGATAAGGCCAGAGGTAACGGGTCGCGCGAAGAAACTGGAGGTGGTCTTTGCTCTTGTCGGATCGGCGTTCGCTCATGAAATTTCTCTGCAATGCCGATATTCGATTATCGGACTTGGAAACAGTCGATTATAACCGGCGTTACCTTAACCACGAACAGGATACCATGCCCATTCCCATCCCCCTAAGCCGGCCGGACATCACGCAGATAGAAATTGACGCCGTGGTAGACGTAATGAGCACGCCCACGCTGTCGATCGGGCCAAAGGTGGTGGAATTCGAGAGGCTTATAGCGAAGCTGACGAACCGCCGGCACGCCGTCGCGGTGTCTTCGGGGACCGCCGGGCTGCACTGCGCCATGCTGGCTGCGGACATCGGGCCGGGTGATGAGGTCATCACCACGCCGTTTTCATTCGTCGCATCGGCCAATTGCGTGTTGTACGTAAATGCCAAGCCGGTGTTCGTGGATATCGATCCCAAGACGCTCAACATCGACGTGAGCCGCGTCGAGGCGGCGATCACCCCGCGGACAAAAGCGATCGTCGCGGTTGAGGCGTTCGGCCACCCCGGCGGGATGATCGAACTCGAGCAAATGGCCCATCAACATGGCCTGAAGTTGATCGAAGACAGTTGCGAAGGCTTTGGCGGGCAGGTGAGCATTCCGCGCAGCCTTAGCCCCGAAAGTCCCAAAAAACGGCCGATCGGCAGCTTCGGTCTGGCCAGTGTTTTCGGGTTTTATCCCAATAAGCAGATCACCACCGGCGAAGGCGGCATGATCGTCACCGACGACGAAGCCTTCGCCGAAACCTGCCGTGCATTACGGAATCAGGGCCGCGAGGGCATGGCCTGGCTGGCTCATCAGCGATTGGGATATAACTATCGTCTCAGCGAGATCAATGCGGCCATTGGCAACGCGCAGATGTCGCGCCTGGACCAAATTCTCGACAACCGCCGGCGAATCGCCCACCTCTACATCGACCGGCTGATGACCAACAAATTCCTGATCCTCCCGACCATCCAGGACGACACCCACCTGAGTTGGTTCGTCTTTGTCGTCAGGCTCAACGATCTTTTTGAACCCGGCGACCGCGACCTGGTCATGCAGGAACTCCGGGCCGAAGGCATCGGTTGCAATAATTATTTTCCCCCCATCCATTTGCAGCCGTACATGGCCGAGAAGTTCGGCTTCAAGGCCGGAGATTTCCCCATTACCGAGCGCGTGGCAGCGCGCACTTTGGCCCTGCCGTTTTTCGGGCAAATGAACAGCGTTCAGATTGATCGGGTGTGCCAGACGCTCGACCGCATCCTGGAAAAACGGTTGACGGGCCAGAAGCCTCGATTCTGATGGGCGATTTGAGCCGGTCGCGGGCGGCGCTCAGCGCATGATCCAGGCTTCGGGGTTGTCGTTGACCGCATCCTCGCCGGGGTACACTTCATCCCCGCGGACGAAGAAATTCAGTTGCAGCGTCTTCCGCAGGATCGTGTCCTTGCCGTCTTCGTTCTTGATAGTGGTGTATTCCCCAGTCAGCCCCTGGACAAAGATGGAGAAATGTCCCATCCGGGTATCGCTTTCTGGCCAGATCGCCACGCCGTCCCTGGCCTGCTCCTCACCCAGACGTATGGTTCCGGTCAGTTGGGCCATCTGCTCCAAAAACTGCTTTTTCTCGCGGGCTTTGATGGCATCAAAAACGGCCAGTGGAATATTATTGTCGCTGCGGACGATCTGTCCGGCGTTGTTCAGCATCTCAAATACGGGCAGGAACGAACGTTCCTTGTCGGTGTTGTTGGTAACGGTGAACGTCATGTACCAATACGCCTGCGCAGTGGTTGTGCCCGGCACCAGCACCGCGATTCGTTTGGGCATGGCGTGGTCGAATTTCAGTTCCCAGGAGAGGGGATAGGCATTGGGCTTGGGGAAATCGGCCAGAGCCGCAGGTTGCGTTAATCCACCGACAAATAATCCCACGACCAGACAGCACAACAAGTAACGCATCATTGGGGGAGTCTCCGGCTTGAAGCTGGCGGCTTCATGGCGAAAGGGTATTCTGTGGGCGCATGTGGCGACTGTCAAATTTTCTTCGCGTGCCCGAGGGCCTTTCAAAACCGGCCGTGCGTTTCAGCCCGGCAGGCGCCGCCCGGCAACGAGAGGCCCTGGCCCTGCTCATGGGGCAAGATGGCCTGCTTGCGGATATGGAGCAGGTCGACTCCTTCCTGTCTTACCTGCACGAACGCCGAATCGACCCTGCGGACATCTGGATCGCCGAGGCCTGCGATCAACTGGCCTGGGCGCTGTTTCCGGTGGTTGCACCCGGCCGATCCGCCCTGCTGCTGACGCCCGATGCGTCCCTTGGGCCACCGGCCTTTTTGTCGGATTTTGCCGCGACGGTCTGCGAGGCGTTCGAGCCGCGCGGCGTGCGGTTTTTTCAGGTGCTGACCGATGTGACGAACAAGCCCATTCAAAAAGCGTTCGAGGCCTGCGGATTTAGCCCAATGGCCGAACTGGTTTACCTGATGCGCCCGTTTCGCAAGGAATTGCCGAAGCCAGGCCTTCCGCCGGGGATGGGCCTCTTGACGTATAGCCCGGAAACGCACGCGCGATTTGCCCGCACGATCGAAGCGACCTATGAGCAAAGCCTTGACTGCCCAGCCCTCGATGGCGTGCGAGCGATTGACGACGTGATCGCGGGCCATAAGGCCACTGGCGTGTTCGACCCGGCAGAATGGTTTTTGCTCCACCGCGAATCTGAAGACCTTGCCGTGTTGCTCTTGAACCGGACGCCCAACAACGACGGCGTCGAACTGGTCTATCTGGGCATCACCCCCAAGGCTCGCGGGCAGGGGCTGGGAGATTTCCTGATGCAACTAACGGGGCACCACGCAACGCGCAACAGCGTCGGGCAATTGACGGTGGCGGTGGATGGAAATAACGCGCCGGCCCTGCGACTCTATTTTCGGCACGGCTTGAAGCGCATCACCAGCAAGCTGGCAATGATGCGCGTCACCCCGACCGCGCGTTAACGCCGGCAGAAAGCAGAAATTTATTTTTTCTCCACCACTTGTCCCCATGACCGATAATTTCGTGGACAGAAGGTAGATAAAAAGATTTTTCGGCGAGCATCGTTCGGAAGCACCGAATCGCCGCTCGTTGTGATCGGAAAATCCGATAAACAGCGCCTTGTCAGCACTGGGACAAAGGCCTAAATTCCTTTCCAGCAGATTCAGGGATGATTCGGGCCTGATGAGGATAGGGATAAGCGCATGGGCGCTCCTGCACGCGGCCCTTTAACCTTTCAAGTTCATTCGAACTTGATCGGGACACACCGGACGGATTCGACGAGCAACCTCACGGAAGAAATAAAACCAAGGCGGAGCCTTTTGATTTGCAGCGAAGGGAACGACTGCGCATGGCCGTTTGGCCAGGCAGGTGTTTCCGAACGACGTACCGTTGATCGGCGCGCCTTTTCGGGGCGAGCGCTTCATCGGCCTGGCCTGATCGACCCGTCTGGCGAGTAACAGGGTCGAAGCGGGCTTGAACTGAGTGGTTGTCCACGAACCGAAGGAGCTGTCGTGAGTTGCATCTCCGCACAGGATTCACAATTGACCCGGCTGGCTGAAGCGATTGCCCAGCGCGTGGGCCAGCAGCGATTTCATGTCTGGTTCAGCAATTCGACTCGACTCGATCTTCGCAACGACGGTTTGGAGATCGCCGTACCCAATGATTTCATCAGCGAGTGGATCGGCACGCACTTCTCGCGGCCGATTCAGGAAGCGGCCAACGAAGTGCTTGGCTGCGACCTGCAACTGAAATTCAATGTTTCCCCTGAACTTTTCGAGATGAAATCAGCGTTTGGCGCATCGAAAAATCCCACAAGCCTTCCCGGGACGACCGCGAAGACCGGGGCCACCGCGGCGACGACGCCAGCGGGCGTTTTCGCCTCGACCCGCGCCGGCGTGGCAAAATCGGCACCGCCCGTTCGTCCGACGGCTGATTCCCAGCAGAAAGCCCCGACAGACCGATCGGCCAACGCGGGGACCGATCGCGAGAATCACTTCGGCGCATTTTCGACGCGCTCTCGCCTGCGGCACGATCTACACACTTTTATCACGGGCCCGAGCAACCAACTTGCCGCCGGCACGACCGCTTATGTCGCAGAGTTTCCCGGGGCACAGTACAACCCGCTTTTCATTCACGGCAGTTGCGGCCTGGGAAAAACCCACCTGCTCCAGGGACTTTGCCGAAAATTCATCGCCCATCATCCCACCAAGCGCTGGATGTATCTGACCGGCGAGGAATTCACCAACGAGTACCTCACCGCCCTCCGCGGCAACAAGCTCGACGCTTTCCGCAGAAAAATGCGCGACCTCGACCTGCTGGTCATCGACGACGTGCATTTCCTCAGTGGCAAGCGGGCGACGCAGGAAGAATTCCTGCATACCTTCAATTCCATCGAAGCCATGGGCAAACAGGTGGTGATGGCCAGCGATAGCCACCCGAAGGTGATCGAAGCGTTCGGCGAATCGCTAATTAACCGATTCGTGAGCGGGATGGTGGTTCGGATTGATCCTCCCAACTTCGCCACTCGGTGTGAAATCCTTCGCGCCCTTGCGCTGCGGAGCAAAATTGTGTTGCCCGAAGAAGTGGTGAACTGGGTGGGCCGGCGGGTGACGAAAAACGTGCGGGAACTTGAAGGCGCCATGACCCGGATCAGCGCCCTCTCCAAACTCTGCGACGGCCAAGTTGACGCGCAGATGGCGCAGGACGCCCTCGGTGATCTCGATCGTCAGCACGCCGCACCCGTGCGGCCCGAAGCCATCGTGCAAAGCGTCTGCACCTACTTCGGCCTGGAGCAAAAGGACCTGATGAGCGGGTGCCGCCAGCGGACGATCAGCCTGGCCCGCAGCCTGGCCATGTACATGGTCCGAAAAACCGCTCGACTGAGTTTCCCGGAAATCGGCGCGCGCCTCGGCAAACGCAACCACAGCACGGTCATCAGCGCTTGCCGGCGCATCGAACGCGCCGTGAGTAAGAATGAAAGCCTGGCCTGGACCAGCGCCGTCGGCGAGCGACAGGAAGAAGCCACCGAGTTGATCGAACGGTTGGAAGAGCAGTGCCGGTCACTGCAAATGTAAACCCGACCCGTGGGTTGGAGTTACGCGCGTCGAATTACCAGAAGCGGGCGGGCGTCGTCGCGACCGGGGCTTGCGTTTTTCGACTCATTTTTCAAATGACGATCGTCACCATGACGATGCGTTTCCGCGGGCTGGTATCAAAATCCACCAATACAATCTGTTGCCACTGCCCGGTGAGGAGTTTTCCACCCGAAATCGGAACAGTCAGGTCTGGTCCCAGCAGCGCGCTTCGGACATGAGCATGCCCGTTGTCGTCGTGCCAGGTGGCTTCGTGCTGATAGCGGATGTCGTCGGGAGCGAGGCGTTGGAAGAACTCAGGCAGGTCGTGCTTGACCAGCCCTGGTTCAAATTCAATGGTCGTCAACCCGGCAGTGCTGCCGGCGATAAACAGATGAACCAGCCCGCTACCCTTTATCGACTTGATCTTCTCGGTCAATAGCGGCGAGAGATTGACAATGTCGGTACTGCCCTGCGTCTGCACTTCCAACGAAAACTGCTGCATGAATACTCCATTCAACGTACGTACCCTAAACACCCGAGAGCGGCATCCTATCGGAATGAGGTTCGGAAATCGAAGCGACGCGGGAAAGCCAAAGGTGACGCCGCGCCAAGCTCATCTAATCGGCGTTGCCATTGCGAGAAGGGATAACTAAGTACACTGGGAGCGCACGGATTCGAACCGTGAACCAAGAGATTATGAGTCTCCTGCTCTAACCGTTGAGCTACGCTCCCGGACTATTTCGACCGCAGGCCATTTCTTAGCGACCACTTGATCTGGCCATCGACGATCGTGTGCGTCGCACGACCCTGCACCTGCCAGCCGTGGAATGGGCAGTTGCGACTCTTGCTTAAAAACTGGTCCATGTCGATCGTCCATTTCAGGTTCGGATCGATGACCGTCACGTCGCCATCCGAACCCGGCTTCAGGCTGCCCTTGTTCAGGCGCACCACCTCGGCCTGCCGACTGGTCATCATGGCGATCAACTTCATATAGTCGATATGCTTCGGCTCAACCAGCGCCTTGATATAGAGCGCCAAGGCACATTCCAGACCCAGAATGCCGAAAGGCGCGTCCTGAAATTCCAGTTCTTTTTCCTCGGCCCGGTGCGGGGCGTGATCGGTGGCCAGGAGGTCGATTGTGCCGTCTTTCACGCCGGCGATGCACGCGGCCACGTCTGCCGCCGTGCGCAGGGGCGGATTCATCTTATAGTTCGTGTCATACCCCCGACAGTCTTCGTCGGTCAGCAGCAGATGGTGCGGGGATACTTCGGCGCTGAGCGGCTGGCCCTCGGCCTTCCCGCGGCGAATAAGCTCAACGCTCCAGGCCGTGCTGATGTGCTGCACGTGATAGCGGCAATGGATCGTGCGATTCAGCAGCAGGTCGCGGGCAATCATCAGTTGCTCGGCCTCGGCGGGGATGCCCCCGATGCCCAGCGCCGTGGAAACCACCCCCGCGTGCATCGCACCACCGGAAAGCGACGGCTCTTCGCAGTGTTGCATCAACAGGGCATCGAACATCTTGCAGTATTGCAGCGCCTTGCGCATCACCGCGGCGTCACTCACCCCCACGCCGTCGTCACTCAGGGCGATCGCCCCGCGTTGCAGCATTGATCCGATCTCGGCCAGTTCCTTCCCTTCGCGGCCCTTGGTGATGGCCCCGACCGGGTAGAGGTTCGCCAGCCCGACGCGCTCGGTCTCCCGAAGGATGAACTCGATCTGCCCTTCGTTATCCAGCGCGGGCTTGGTGTTCGGCATACAGCAGACGGTGGTGAATCCGCCAGCCACCGCCGCAGCCAAACCTGATGCGATCGTTTCCTCTTCCTCATCTCCCGGCTCTCGAAAATGGACATGGATGTCGATCAACCCCGGTGTGACCAGACAACCGGCCGCGTCGATGATCTCCTCAACGCCCGGCGCGGCGATCCCCGAATCAATCGCCGCGATTTTTCCGTCGCGAATCAACAGGTCCGCCCGTCGCTGAAGATTCTGCGACGGGTCAAGGATCGTGCCGTTTTGGATGAGGATGGAAGGCATAGTTCGATTGTTGGTTCGACAGTTCTGAAATTTTTCCGCCTCGCTACTAACTCTGCGTCACCAGGTAAAGCACCGCCATGCGGACGGCCAGGCCGTTGGTGACTTGCTTCAGGATGCCGCTCTGCGGGCCGTCGGCGATGCTGCTGCTGATTTCAATTCCGCGGTTCATGGGACCGGGGTGCATGATGAACACGTCCTTTTTGCACCGCCGGAAGCGGTCCTGCGTCAGGCCGAACATCGCGGTGAACTCTCGGACGGTTGGAAACTGGCTGGTCTGGATGCGTTCGAACTGCACCCGAAGCATGTTGATCACGTCCACCTGGCCGATGATCTGGTCGAAGTCATGAACGACGCGGGCACCAAGCTGCTCAAACGCTCGCGGGAGTAGCGTCGTGGGACCTACAAGGATCACTTCGGCACCAAGCTTGGTGAGTGCCCACAGGTTTGAGCGTGCCACGCGGGAGTTGGCGATATCGCCGACGATGGCGACCTTCAGCCCGGCGATGCGTCCGAAGCGCTCGCGCATTGTATAAAGATCGAGCAGCCCCTGTGTGGGATGTTCGTGAGCGCCGTCGCCGGCGTTGACCACGCTGCACTGCACGGTTCGGGCCAGTTGATGCGCGGCCCCTGCGGCGCGATGACGCACCACGATCACGTCGATCCCCATCGCCTCGATGTTCCGGGCGGTGTCCACCAGCGTTTCGCCTTTGCTGGTGCTGCTGGTCTTTTCGGAAAAATCCAGCACGTCGGCGCTGAGCCGTTGGGCCGCCAGGGCAAAGCTCATGCGCGTTCGCGTCGAATCCTCAAAAAAAGCGTTGACCACCACGCGCCCGCGAAGTGCCGGCACTTTTTTCACGCTGCGCGTCGATACCTCTTTGAACGAGTCGGCGGTGTCCAGCAGCAGGTTGATTTCCCCTGCAGTCAGG
>JBBQSU010000037.1:0-26674 GCA_038234815.1 Tepidisphaerales bacterium
GTAATTTCCGCGGGCATGAATACTCCAATACGAATCAATGTTGAATCAATGACAGTGCATCAGGCAGACGTCATTGGCAGGCATCAATTCCTTAACTTCACCTGTAGCAGACGTCTTTCACCGTCGCGACAATCCGATCGACGCTCGGCATCATTGCTTCTTCTAAATAATGATTGAACGGGACCGGAATTTCGTCGCTATGGATATACTCGATCGGCGCGTCGAGGTGATCGAAAAGCGGCTTGTGCAGCTTCTGCACAATCCCTGCTCCCATTCCGCAATAGCCCCAGTCTTCGTCTACAATCACTAGCCGGTTGGTCTTCTTCACGCTCTGCACGATGGTGTTCACGTCCAGCGGGCGAAGCGAACGCAGGTCGATCAGTTCGACATCGATATCTTGGTCGGTCGTCAGTGCCTCCACCGCCGCACGCACCACCCGCTGAAGTGGCCGGCCATAGCTCAACAGCGTTACGTCCTTGCCCGGCCGCTCGATATTGGCAATCCCGATCGGCAGGAGATATTCCTCGGTTGGAACTTCCCCCAGATCGTTGAGCATCTTTTCGGATTCGAGAAATATCACCGGGTCGTCGCAGCGAATGGCGCTTTTAAGCAGTCCCTTGGCTTCATACGGCGTACTCGGGGCGATTACGATCAACCCGGGAATCCGGGCATACACCGATTCCATCCGGTGGCTGTGCGTGGCCCCAAGTTGATGCGCGATGCCATTGCCCCCGCGGAAAACCACTGGGCATTTGTACTGCCCGCCCGACATATAGCGGATGTTGGCCGCATTGTTCACGATTTGGTCAATACACACCCATGTAAACGACCAGCTCATGTATTCGATGATCGGCCGCAAGCCCATGCACGCCGCTCCCACGCCCAGGCCACTAAAGGCCGCCTCCGAAATCGGCGTGTCGATGATCCGCATCGGCCCGAACTTGGCCAGCATCCCCTCGGAAACCTTATACGCGCCGTTGTATTGCGCAACTTCCTCCCCCATCAAAAACACCGTTTCGTCGCGCTCCATCTCCTCAGTCATGGCCGCGCGGAGAGCTTCTCGGAGTTGAATCACTGGCATATTTGGCGCTTCTTCCTTTCAAATACCGGTGCGGACTAGAACGGATCGTCTATCACTTTGGCTCAAACGGATATTTCTCGGCCAGGATGTCGTCGAAACGCTCTTCCAGCGCCGGATGCGCGTCCTCGTCGGCCTGACGAATTGCCTCGGCCACTGTGTTGCTCACCTCGTCCTGCAATTCCTCGATGTGGTCGTCGGTCAGCAGCCCTTTTTCTCGCAAACGCACCTCATAAATCACGATCGGATCGCGCGTTCGCGCTTTTTCCATCTCGTCTTTCGTGCGGTATTTCATCGCGTCAGACATTGAGTGCCCACGGAAGCGGTAGGTGTCGGCCGAAAAGTAAGTCGGCCCTTCGCCCCGGCGGGCACGTTCCACCGCCTGGCCAAAGCCTTCAATCACCGCGTCCAGGTCATTGCCGTCCACGTGCAGCGCCGGCATGTCATAGCCCGATGCGCGCAGGGCAAGATCCACCTCGGCACTGGCCCGTTCCACCTGCGTACCCATCGCCACGCCATTATTTTCGATGATGAACAGCGCCGGCACCTTCAGCAGGCTGGCCATGTTCAGGGCTTCGTTGTGCGTCCCCTGGTTGATCGCGCCATCGCCGAACAGGCAGAAGGTCACGCCATTGGTTTTCTTATACATCTGGGCAAACGCGAACCCCAGGCCCAGCGGGATGTGCCCGCCCACGATCCCATGCCCACCATGATTACCGATCTCGGCATCAAAAAAGTGCATCGACCCGCCCTTGCCCTTGCTGCACCCGGTGCGCTTGCCGAACAACTCGGCCATGCACTCCCGCGGGGTCATCCCCAGCGCCAGGCTGTGCCCGTGACACCGATACCCATTCACCAGCGCGTCCTTCCCCTTCTCAAACAGCGCCGCGATCCCCACTGCGATCGCTTCCTGTCCGCTATACAAATGGCAGAAACCCCCGATCTTCTGTCCCGGCTTGGTATATTCCTGAAACGTGCGCTCCTCAAAACGCCGAATGAGCATCATCGTCCGCAGACGCTGCCGCTCCAGCTCGCCGTTGCCCGCATCGGCCTTCTTCGCCGAAGGCTTTTTCGCCGTTTCACTTACAACTGCCATTTCTTGGTCTCCGAGCAATTGGGTTGATTGCTGATTGGCCCCCGTGACGCTTGTATGTCACAGAGGCAGACACTCCAGTTTAGGAAAAAAATCACCCGGTATCAATCGCACCTGTCTTGTATCTTGATCGCCAATCGCCAATTGCCGGGCGTAGCGCGTCATTGTGGCGATTTTGACAAAAGGGGCATTGCTCTAAGCACGGATAATCATCATAGGCATGTATTTCAGCGGGATATTGTGCGGAACTTCTGGCGGGACAGAAGAGTCGGCGGTGCTTGACGTGTGCCGTTTGACCGCGGCGACCCAAGCAGCGCCGCCAGGCAAGGGAATGGCCTACGCGCCACCGACGTCGGCGCAAGCAGCGGAGCTTCAAACCTTTTTCTTAGGCCCAGTTTGTGATTTCATTCGTATCAGAGCATGATTGTCTTTGCACAATCCAAAACGTCGCCGTTGAAACCTCAGGAGACACCAATGCCTATTCCGCAACCCTTCGTTAGCCTCGTCGGGCGCTCCTTTCTTTCCCGTATCGGCCTTGCCATGCTGCTCTTGCTGGCTTGGAGCGGCCTCGCCTTCTGCGGCGAGATTCACGACGCGGCCGAGAAAGGCGACTTGGATAAGGTTAAGTCGCTGCTTAAAGCCGATCCTGATTTGGTTTATAGTAAAGGCGAAAAGGGCGAAACACCTTTGCACGATGCAGCGCTTATGGGCCACAAGGCCGTGGCGGAATTGCTGCTGGCCAGTAAGGCCGACGTCAACGCCAAGGACAAAAGCGGCAGGACGCCTTTGCACTTGGTAGCGGGTGGAGGCCACAAGGACTTGGCGGAATTGCTGCTGGCCAGCAAGGCCGATGTCGACGCCAAGGCCAACAACGGCGTGACGCCTTTGCACTTTGCAGCGGCTACGGGCCGCAAGGACGTGGCGGAATTGCTGCTGGCCAGTACGGCCGACGTCAACGCCAAGGACAACAACGGCTGGACGCCTTTGCAGTGGGCAGCGCGTTATGGCCACAAGGCCGTGGCGGAATTGCTGCTGGCCAGCAAGGCCGATGTCAACGCCAAGGCAAACACCGGCTCGACGCCTTTGCACCTTGCAGCGACTTCGGGCCACAAGGACGTGGTGGAATTGCTGCGCGAGCACGGCGGCAAAGAATAGCCGCCGAGTGCGGGCGCGGAAAAGCCGGGGGGAAGCGTGTACGCGCCCGCCGAGTTTCTCGTTCGTTGGGTTGGTCACGCGGTGGGCGGGTTCGTTCATCTTACATGCTGATGCCGACGCTCTAAATTCCCGCGTTACCTTTCGAGGATTCGATTGAAACGCGCGCGCCCTCAGTCCAAACGCTAGCGCTTTCGGTTCAAAAGCGCACGCTTTCAAGTCTAATCCACGCGCGTTCGGCTTGAACCTGTCTGGTTTCGGTCGAGGCCATTTAGGTTTGACATGAAATCATTTGCGTTTGAGTTGCAGCCATATAGTTTCGACCCGAAACGATTTGTTTCGCCTTGAAATCATTTGAGTTTGAGTTGAAACAACATAGTTTCGACTTGAAACGATATAGTTTCGACTTGAAACCATATAGTTTCGACTTGAAACTATATAGTTTCGACTTGAAACCATATAGTTTTGACTTGAAACCATATAGTTTCGACTTGAAACCATATAGTTTTGACTTGAAACCATATAGTTTTGACTTGAAACGATATAGTTTCGACTTGAAACCATATAGTTTCGACTTGAAACCATATAGTTTCGACTTGAAACCATATAGTTTCGACTTGAAATCATTTGAGTTTGAGTTGAAACAATATAGTTTTGACTTCAAGTTCTTTGGTTGAATCTCGCTCATCGCAGTTTTCAGGCAAGCGACGCGGGTTTTTATTTGGCGGGGACATTTCATCGCGGGAAAAGCGCGGAATCTTGTTCAGCCTCGTCCCGATCCATTCGATTCATAGAGTGTGGCGCAGCGGCGTAATTTCGCGTCCCCGCGCGATCTTGTGGCCGCGTTGTCATCTTCCTGTGCTTCACTCGCCACTGAGAACACGTGGGACATTGAGGCACGAGTTGACAACAAAGACTACAACGATGGAAAAGAGTCTTAACGTGACCGCTCAATCGGCGCGTTTTCCGCGGGTGGCGAAACGGATGGCCAGGTTGAGGACGAAGATCAGGGCAATCAGGACGAGCACGCCGGCCCAGGCCAGTTCGTTCTGCGCGCGGTACGGACCGCGGGCGTAATCGTAGATCTGGACGGTGAGCGAGGGGAAGGGATAGGACAAATCGCTGGGGTGGATATACCCGGGGCGGCCCGCAGAAGGGGCGCTAAAGAACGGCAGGAATCGGCTGCCCAAAGCGGTAAACAGCAGGGGGGCGGTTTCGCCGGCCACACGGGCGATGGCCAGCATCACTCCGGTGACAACGCTTCCTGTCGCGGAAGGAATCACCACCTGAAGGATTGTGCGGGCCTTGCTTGCTCCCAATGCGATCGAGGCCTGTCGGTAGCTATCGGGGACAAGACGGAGCATTTCCTCGGTCGTGCGGGCGACAATGGGGACCATGATAAATGCCAGTGCCAGTGCGCCAGCCCAGCCGTTGTATCCGCCATTGGGCAGTATCTGCCAATCGCGGCTAAATAAATGCAGATGCCCATCCCAATACGAAAGCGGCGCAACGAGCAGCTCATACCCGAGGATGCCGACGACGATACTGGGCACGCCGGTGAGAACATCGCAGACGAACCGCACGGGGGTGGCGAGCTTAGAATCGGTGTCGTATTCGGCCAGATAAACGCCTGCCAGCATTCCGATCGGGATGCCCAACAGGCTGGCCATGATAACCAGGGCAAAGGTGCCAGCCAGCGCGTGCAGCATTCCGCCGGGCGCGTTGGGATCGCCACTAGGAAGTTGCGTGAAGAATTCCAGTGAGATCGCCTTCCAACCAATGCTGACGAGGTAACCGCTAACCCAGACGAGCATGGCGATGATGAGCACGGTCAGCGCGATGCACAGGCCGTACATGACCTGACTGGTGTGGCGGGCGATGGCATCGTGGTTCAGTTTCATACGTTGCGATCGTTAAAAAAACATTAGTGGGCTGCGGCGCTGCGGGCATTCTTACCGACGACCAGGTACCGGGCGACGACGTTAAACAGCAGACTCATCAGCAGCAGAACCAGCGCCACTTCGGCCAACGCCGAACGGTGGGCTTCGCCCGTGGCTTCGGCAAATTCGTTGGCCAGCAAACTGGACATGGTTTGGGCCGGGGCGAACAGGGATGACTTGATCTGCATGTTGTTGCCGATCACCATCGCCACGGCCATGGTTTCGCCCGAGGCCCGGGCCAGCCCCAGCATGACCGCGCCGAAAAGTCCGCTCCGACTGAACTTAAGCATCTCCGCGGCGCTCTGCCACCAGGTTGCGCCCAAAGCGACCGCGCCTTCCACCTGCGCCCGCGGAACGGCGCGAAGCACGTCGCGCGACATCGCAGTGATGATCGGCAGTATCATCACCGCAAGCACCAGCCCGCCACAGAACATATCCCGGCCACTCGGTGAACCGTCAAAATGAAGAAACCCGAGTCCCGGAATGACGGCAAACAGTTTATTAAAGGGCGGTTCTACGTGGTTTTGCAGGAGCGGGGCCAGCACGAACAATGCCCAGATGCCGTAGGCGATACTGGGAATGGCTGCAAGAAGTTCAATCAGAAACGAAACGGGAGGGACCATCCATCGCGGGGCGATGCGCGTCAAGAACAAGCTGGCGGCAAAACTAATGGGAATCGCCACCACCAGCGCGATGATGGAACTGACGGCGGTGCCGTAGATCACGGGCAGAGCACCGAAAGCCGGGCGAATGGTCTGCATCACCACTTCCCCGTCTTCCAATTGCACCTTCCCGTCGGAACCTTTGACGGGGATATACAGCTCGTTGGGCCGCCATTCGGAACTGGTCAAAAAGCCCATGCCAAATTCGCGGATGCTGGGCAGGGCCGACGAAAAGAGGACAAAGAGAAGCGCGCCAAGCATCAGGAGGATGCACAAGGCGCTGCCGAAGGTGAGAATCCGCATCACTCGATCGGCGCTGAAAAGGCGATTGCCCCGGCGCATCAGAGACGGACCGAAGTCCGTCTCCGATGCCATCGAGGTCGATAGATCAAGACTCATTCAGCACCCATGAGCGGCTTGCCGTCCCAAGTCAGCCCATGGAGCGCCTCGGCGGCCTTCTTCTGCACGCCGTCGCTTAGTGGGGCGTAGTCCAGTTCACCGGCGGTCCGTTGACCTTCGGTGGTAGCCCACTTCAGGAAATCAACCAAAGCCTTGGCCTTGGACTGTTCCTTTAGGTAGTTCAGTTCCTTGTAGACGATGATGTAGGTGAACGCCGAAATCGGGTAGGCATTGTCACCGGCTTGGTTCCAGATGTTCACCGAGAGGTGTTCCGGTGCCTTCATCTGATCCAGCGCCCCCTCGCCGGCCGCCGAAACGGTATCAGACGAGGCCTTGACGAACTTGCCCGACTTGTTTTGCAGCAAGGCGAAGGGAATCTTGTTGGCGTTCGCGTAGTTCACTTCGATATAGCCGATCGAACCCTTGGTGCCCTGCACCACCGCCGTCACGCCATCATTGCCCTTGCCACCCTGGCCGACGGGCCACTTGACCTGCTTGCCAGCGCCGATCGAGCCGGCGTAGTCCTCGCTTTGCGTGATGAGATAGTTGGTAAAGACGAACGTGGTTCCGCTGCCGTCGGTCCGCCACACGGGGGTGATGCCGATGTCGGGAAGCGCGACGCCTTCATTAAGGGCGGCAATCTTCGCATCGTTCCACTTGGTGATCTTTCCCTGATAGATTTCGGCCACGATCGGGCCGGAAAGCTTCAGGTCGCCGCGCAGATCGGGCAGACTGTAGGCCAGGACGACGGCCCCGGCGCAAGTCGGGATGTGAACGATCGACGCGCCGGCTCCAGCCATTTCCTTCTTGTTCATCGGGGCGTCTGAACCGGCGAAGTCCACTGTCTTTTCGGTAATGCCCTTGATCCCGCCGCCCGAACCGATCGACTGATAATCAATCTTGACGTCGGGGTGGCTCTTCTGATAATCGGTGACCCACTTTTGATAAAGCGGGTTGGGGAACGTAGCCCCGGCACCTTGCAGTCGGGTTTCGGCCATCGACACACCGGCACCCAGCGCAATCGCCAGACCGGCTAAGGATTTCATTAAACGCGTCAGCTTCATCTGCTTGCTCCTTCCATGCATGGAGAATAGAAATGAGGACACCCTCACTTCATTTCCGATGTTGATGCTAAGCAGCGATTGTTAACAAACTATTAAGAGTTGGTTAGCACTTATGGATGATTCAGCGAAACTCGCGCGAAGCTATCGGTTGCCCGATTCGGAGCTACGTTACGACACGTATCGCGCCAGCGGGCCGGGAGGACAAAAGCGTAACAAGACCAGTTCCGCGGTGCGTGTAACTCATATTAAAACCGGGATTAATGTGACTGCGACCGAGTCGCGCTCGCAGGCCCAGAACCGAGCAAAAGCCTACCGACGGATCTGCCACCAAGTGACGTTGCAGACCCGCCTAATACCGCCCGAAGGTATAAAAAACGTCGATTTGCACCTGTCCCTGAAGAACGACGACTACTTGGTGGTGATGGGGGAAGTTTTGGACGCCTTAGCCTTGGCGGAATGGGCGGTTTCGCCGGCGGCCAAAAATTTGGGGACCACCACCGGCAAACTCGTCGATTTTCTGCAGCGCGATCCGGCCCTATGGACGACCGTCAATCAGCACCGGGCAAGGCTGAATCTCCGCCCGCTCATCCAATAGGCCGCTAACCCTTGTATTGTATTTTCCTCCGCCAAGGTATGATTCCCGGGCCATCTTGGCCATTTTCAAACGCTTTTTTTCAGAGAGGACATCGATTCCAATGGCATTTGCGATTCAATCCGGGACTACCGTTCTGTTCACCGGTGATTCCATCACCGACACCGGCCGCAGGGAAGGGAACTTCCCCTTCGGCAACGGCTATGTGCGCATGAGCATCGATCTGATTACCGCCCGTTGTCCACAGCACAAACTTAAGTTCATCAACACGGGCATTTCGGGCCATACGGTGCGCGACCTTCAGAACCGCTGGACGGATGACGTGATTCGACATCAGCCCGACTGGGTTTCAATCATGATCGGCGTGAACGACGTTCATCGCTGGATTCACAAGGTCGATGGCCAGTCGGTCAGTCCCGAAGAATACGCCGAAATCTATCCGCGGATTCTGGACCGGGTGAAAAAAGAAACCAAGGCGCAACTGGTGCTTATCGAGCCGTTTTACATGTCGGTCGAGCACGCCCCAGGTTCTTACCGGGCCAACGTGCTGACGCAACTGGCCAAGTATCAGAAGACCTGCGAAAAACTGGCTAAGCAGTACAAGGCGCGATATGTGCGCTGTCACGACATGTTCCAGTCGCTACTGAAGATTCACCCTGCGGACCGGTTCTGCCCCGAACCGGTTCACCCCAATGCGTCGGGACACCTGACGATCGCCCATGAATGGCTCAAGGCGATGGGCTGGTAGAACGCCCGCGCGAGGCGACGAATTCCGTTTACAAAAAGAAATCGGGGCCGGCTCACCCAAAGCCGGCCCCGAAACGAAATTCTCCTATCGGCCGTGATGCTTATGCCGTTTGCCGGCGCGCCCGGTGCATCAGTCCGATGCCGGCCAGGCAGGTCAGTCCGGCCCAAAACGCTGGCGGCAGGGGCACACTGGCCATTTTCACTTCCACCCCGAGATCGTTGAAGTCAAAATCGCCCTTCGGAGAGGCCATGTCTTCAAAGAAGATGGCGTAGAGTTTGGACGACTTGTCGGCGGTGCCGATCAGATAAGTGATCATGTGATCGCGGCCGTCGGAGTTCTTGGCATCGATTGACGAGAAAGTTCCACCCGGGCCGGTGCGCTCAATGCTAAAGTCGCTTCCGGTAAACGCTCCGGCCGACCCGCTTACGCTCAGCCCACCTCCCGTGACATTGAACTGCGGCTTCTGTGAGCCGTCGTTAAACGCCAAGCCCTGTTGGAAGCTGGCGAACCGGGCCAAGGCGCGGGTGGACAGCACCGATCCCGACCAGACCTGGTCCTGAGTATCGTCCACACGCGTGGCGATGACCCCGCTGCCGTAGACGGCTTGCAGCACCTCCTGCACCGTCTTTTCACCAGCCTGCACCGACGGGTACACCGGCGTGAACCCCGCCTGCGCCTGCGGCGCTGCCGCACTGAAAACCGCTGCCACGGCACTGAACAATCCAACACCCAATAGACGCTTTGTCCTACACATAAAGAACCTCCAAGTTGTAGAAACCATTCAATCTTCAGATTCATCACAAACAGACTATAAATCGCGCGATCGGAAAGGCCGGATCATCCTGACTCGGCCATTCCTTCTATAGACGCTCACACTATTGCATATATTTCGGGATTAACAACCAGATGGAGCGAACGGACTGAAGATCGATCAAATGGAGTATTGAGGCGGGAGATGGACGGAGAACCGAACAAAAAAAGCCTTGCGGAAAGCCGCCCGAGGGGAATGTAGATGGCTTTTTATCGCAGGGCTTTGCGCACGGTTTCCAGCTCTTGCTGAAGCATGGGGGAGAGCCGGGGGTTGGTCTTCATCAGGTTCTCTATGCGATTGAGCGTGATGTTCGCTTCCTGCGTCCGGCCGATAGACCGCTGCATATCGGCGAGGCCGATCATGGCTTCGACACTGCCCGGATCGAGCGACAGGGCATCGGTGAAGCTCTTGAGCGCCAGGTCCAAGTTGCCGGTCTTGGCATACAAGCGGGCCAACGTGTCGTGAAAGCTCGCCGGGGCCGTTGGGCTGGTCACCGCCTGCGAGGAAAGGTTGATCGCTTCATCCAAATTGGAATTTCGCAGGAGGAGGAGGTAGGCCAGGTTGTTCTGGGCCATGGAGTTCTTAGGCTCCAACTTCAGTACCTGTCGATAGGCCTTGTCGGCGGCGGGGTAGTCTCCCTGAAGTTCGCTTACAGAAGCCAGCAGCAGCCACGCGCCGAAAGGCACGGATCGGCCCGCGGTGATCTTGTTCAGGATGTCCCCGGATTTGAGATACAGGGACGTGTCGCCGAATTTCTGCCCGAGATTATACCAGGTCAGTGCCAGGTTATATTGCGCGCCGATGTCTACGGGCACATACGCAAGCGCTTTTTCCGCCCATTCGGTCGCCCCGCGGGGGGTCGTCTGGGTTTGGGCCAGATCGAGCCACACGGGGACCCATTCCGGTGACCTTGAGACCAGCGGCAGAAGAAGCCCTTCGGCCTGCGCGGCCCGACCGGAAAGCACAAGCGCCTTGCAATAGGCAACGGTGATGGGCGGACTGGCCTGGGGGTGAGCTTTCACGCCCGTGGCATAGACCGACAGGGTTGTCAGCGCGTCGCCGGCTTCTCCAAGACGGCATTGGGCCTCGGCCAAGGCCAGGTCGGCTTCGGCGGGATCTTCAAGAGATCGCAACCGCCATTCACGGGCCGCCACCTTGGCCTGTTCCCATTTGCCCGCCTGGCCGAAGATGGAGAACGTGGCTTTGGACGGTTCCGGGTCGTTGGGAAACATTTGGCCGGCCCGCAAGGCAAGCGTACCGGCTTCGTCATAGCGACCGATGGAGGCATATACCCGGGCGGTCAAGAGTTGGATCGGTTGATTGGAGAGATTCTTGTCGGCGATCTGGCGCAGTTGCGCGACCATGGCGGCCGGGTTCTGGTTGGTCTTTCGGGCGTTGTCGATTATGCCCAGTGCCTGCGACAGCGCCTCGCTGGCTGGGTCTTTGGCCAGTGCCTCAACCAGTGGCTGCAGGTCGGCGGATTTCGTGCCGGCTTGCACCGCCTGCGCCTGTTTACGCAGGGCCTGAAGGATCGCATCATCAGGCAAGTTTTTGATCGCCTCGTCGGCAGCCGAACAGGCCTGATCGTATTGCCCGTGACGCATGTAGAAGCCAACCAGCGCCTTCCAACGGCCCGAATCCATCGGTGTTTCGCGGGCGGCCTGCTGGAAAAGCTCGCCTGATTTGCTGGCATCGCCAAAGTGGTCGTTGAATTGCGCTAAGACGAATTCCTTCGTTCCAGGGCGCACTTTTAGTTCGTCGAGCCGGCCCAGGAATCGCTTGGCCGATTCGAGATCGCGGCGCTTGGCGAAGAAATCGGCGCCGGACTGGATGGCCGTCGCGGTAGTAGTGGGGGCGTTGAGCAGGTCGGTATAAATCGCCGTCGCCTCATCGAGCTTGCCCAACCTGCGGTAAAATTCGGCCAGAAGGGTATTTCGGCCGATGTCCGGGGCGTCCTCGGGGTGGGCCTTGAGCACGTCAACGGCGCGTTGCACTTGACCGCTGTCGGCCATCATCACCGCCACACGCCTTCGCCCGTCGGCAGTGAGTGTCGGCGAAGTCGCCAGCCGGTCAATCAGCCCGGCGGTCTGGGCGGCTTGCCCTTCCTGGTGCATCAGTTGAACCAGTTCAAATACCGTTTGCGTGTTTCCGGGATCCAGTTCCACGGCCTTGTGGAGTTGTTCGATGGCACCACTGTTGTTGCCGACCCCGCGGAGCGCCCGGGCAAGCAACAATCGAGGTTCGACGAGGTTCTCCGACGCATGGATCACCTCGGTGAGGATCACAGCGGCCGCAGAGGCGTCTTCGCGGCGCTGCTTTTCCTCGCCGGTATTGGTTAGCAGCAATTTAGCCCGGGCGATTCGCCATTCCAGGCCGTCGTCACCAGTGATGGCTTTCAACCGGTTGATTGTTTCTGATACAAACGGACGATTGGTCCAAACCGACCCCGCCGATCGCAAGATCGACTTTTGCACCAGCAGTTCGTTGGGGTATTCATTGCCGAGTTTCACCCAGTCGGTGGCCGCAGCGGCGTCGTCGGTGGCCTCGCGGTAGGTGAGGAGGGCCAGTTTCCATTCGATCGGGAGAGTCTTGGCTGCATTGGCCTGGGCCTGCAGCAAGGCCAGGCCGTCGGCGGGCTTCCCGCTCGACGCAAGCTTCATCGCCTGAGTGAACGCGCCGGCCGGCGTGCCCGATTCTGTGGTGGCTTGCTGCTGTTGAAGCAGCGCGTCAAGGCCCAGCTTTTGTGCCTTGTTGATCGCCGAGAGACGGTCAAGTGTTTCGAGCTTGAGATGGCCAGCGGCCACGGCCTGCTCCACGATCTGCGCCGCCTGCGATCTTTGCCCCGAACGGCAGAGCAGTGAAACGTACAGCGGGAAAGTTTCGGGTTCAGAGGGAATGGCGGTTTGCAATCGGCCGACGAATTCGAGCAGGCGTTTTTCCTGGTCGGCGTCGGGCTTTTTTTCCAGCGCTGCAGCCAAGACCGTGGCCAGCGTGATGTTGGTCGCGGGCTGATTGGGAGTTAGTTCATAAGCGACCTTGGCCTCTTCCAAAGCCTCGGCGGGCCGATTGGTGGCCACGAGCGCGCGGGCAATGAGCATGCGCGGTCGGCTCCAGCCAGGAATTTCCTCTGCGGCCGATCGCCAGTGCCGCATGGCCAGTTCGGTTTCGCCAAGCTGGGCGTAGCCCTCGCCGAGCATAAAGTCGAATACGCCGTTACGCGGCGTGCGCGCCCGGGCAGCCTGAAGCTTGATAACAAGCTGTTGCGGGGGCAGGGGAGGATCGGCAAACCGTGCTTGCAGAGCGGTGGTCCAAGCCACTGCCTGCCCGTCTTCGGTGCGCTTGGAGAGGGCATCGACGATGGCGTTGGCGTCGGCGCGGTTGTCCAGTTGATAGAGCGATAGGGCCTTCATCGCCAATAGCGCGCTGGCCGAATCGGCCTTGGCCGGATCGAGATCCTTCAGCCGCTCGACGACCTGCGCATAGCGGCCGTTTTGCCAGTTAAGTTGAATAGCCTGGCGGACGAGTTGCGGGTTCGCCGCAAAGGCCGTGCTGCGATCGAGCAACTGTTGGCATTCGTCGAACATCCCCAATTGGCTGAGCAACTCGGCGAGATTTTTTACAAATTCGGCATCCGGCGCGGGCTTGGTTGATGCCGATCGCATGGCGTTACGCCCGGCGTCCATGTCCCGTGCATAGATATAGGCCATCCCCTGAAGCATCTCGAAGCGCGGGTCGCCCGGATGTTCTGCGGACATTGTTTTCGCCCGCGCAAGCACCTTTTCCGTCGGCGCCTTCGTCGCCCATAAGATGGCATAGGTCAGCCGCTGGCCCGCGATGTCGGTTGGGTCGAGGGTGTTGATTTTTTCGGCAAGCGGCAGGGCCTGTTCGTTCTTGTCTCGATCGTGAAGCACCTCGGCTTTGCGCTTCAGGGCCTGAAGGTCATTGGGAAAGCGTTCGAGCAGTTTGTCGGCCAGATCAACCGATTCGGGGTCGTAGTTCAGCTTTTTGAACAGGTCGAGCAGTTCCCGCTGCGCTTGCACGTTGTTCGGGTCCTGCTGCAGATAGGATTGAAAAGCGTCCTTGGCTTCGACGAGGTATCGGCCGTCGGGGGTTTCGACCGTCGCCCGGGATTTTGCATAAGCAAAGCGTGCGTCCAGATCGCCGAGCGTGTCCCGGGCCTTGCCGAGGTAGAGACTCAGACCCTTGAGTGCCTCGGGGTATTTTTTTTTGGCATAAGCTTCCAGACCGAGCGCGCGGTTGCTGAGGTTGGTTTTCTGCAAAGACTGCAATCGCCAATACAGCCCGCCGGTAGCAATCGCTGCGACTGAAATAATTCCCACCAGCAGGATGACGACTCGGCGTTTGGTTTTTGCGCGGATGCTCATGAACGGCTTACCTTACCGAAAATGGCCGACACAGTCTTGAAGATGATGGTCAGGTCAAGCCAGAAACTGCGCTGCTGGACGTATTCGATGTCCCACTTGATCCATTCCTGGAAATCCGTGCCCGTTCGGCGCGTGCGTTTAATCTGCCAAAGTCCAGTGATGCCCGGGCGGACGCTCAGGCGCGCTTCGCGCCAGGACGGGCAGCACTGATTTTCTTTTTTCGGGCTGGGTCGAGGTCCGACCACTGACATATCTCCAACCAGAACGCACCAGAACTGCGGAAGCTCATCCAGATTGTACTTGCGGAGGAACTTGCCCACTTTCGTCAGACGCGGGTCTTTCTCCATGTAAAACTGTGGGCCGTCGGCTTGGTTCTGTCGTACAAGCTGTTCTTTGATTTGTTCGGCATCAAGTCGCATGGATCGGAACTTCCAGCAACGGAAAGTCTCCCCACCCCGGGTCTCACGAACGTGTCCGAAGAATGGGTGCCCGCGGTCTTCAATCCAGATCGCCAGTAGAATGAGTGGATAGAGTGGGGAGGAAAGGGTCATAGCCAACAAAGCGAAGAAGATATCGAAGGCTCTTTTGCTGAAGTTGTAAGCCCGCGTGCCACTGGGGACGGGGACGGACTCCTCGGGGGGTTCGGTCGGCTCGATTTCCTGCCAACTGATGTCTTCGACAACCGGACGGTGGGCCGGGTCGTCCCAGACGACCGCCGGGCCGACGAGCGTAGTTTGCGGCGAGAGTTCCCGCCCGGCACCCACCCATACGCGGCCGATGAATTTGATCCCCGGGCCGATGCGTGCCTGCGGATCGCGCCAGACTTGACCATCGTCACTGATCGCACGGCTGATGGTGGAATCCGGGCGATTCCATTTTCCGATGAGATCGCGCAGGAACAAAGCGACCTCGCGGGCGTTTTCACGGTCGTAGACGTTCCCGTGGACGGCTTTCACGGCGCGTTCGGGCTTGCGGATGTAGCGCCGGAGCCGACGCCAGCCCGCGGCGGGATTGATCGAGTTCTGCCAGAGTTGGGCGATGTCCCGGTCGGGCGTGATGACCAGGCGAGTGAGTCGCCAGGACGCGTCATAAAGCCGCTCGAACGAGACGAAATTGTCGAGGGCGTCCGTGTGGATACGCTCGCGGTAGCCGCGCTCGTGCGAATCATAGAGCCGGACGAACAGGGCCGAAGGCTTGATCCAGTTAAGGGTCTGCATGAAGTCCGACATCTCGAAGAGAGTGAACGACCGCGGATCATTGAGCAAAAAGAGTTCGGCGTGGCTGACGATTTCGGATCGCTCGCCCTGGCGCACCACCTGTACGCCCATGCTGGCCCAGTAGCGAGCATAAAGCTGCATGGGATTAAGTCCCCAGATCGTACGCTGGGCGCTGGCCGCTGGCGGGGCAGCGGCGGGAGCAGAAACGGGGACTGTGAGGACACTTTCGACCATCGCAGAGTCATTCCAAAAGGGTTCGCTTACTTTTCGTCCTTAAAACTGGCCGACGCCACCGCCCGCGCTACCGGTCCGAAAGGAGACGTGCCCGGTGAGTTGCCATTGGCCGCCCGGCTGTGCAGTCGCTTGCTCTGGCCGCTCAATGCCGCTTCAAAATCCCGGGAGTTGGCCCGATTGAACACGATGCCGGCGATTCGGGCACCGATCGACGTGAGATGGGCCACGGCCTTGTCTACCTGTGCGCGATGCTGCCCGCGCGAGACGGTGAGGATCACGGCATCGACCGCCGCGCCGACGAGGCTGGCTTCGATGCTGCCCAAGACCGGGCCGGTGTCAATGAGGATGACCTCAAAATGACGCTTGGCTTCGATAATCAGCCGTCGCAAGGCCACCGGGGATAGGGCACTTGCCTGCTGCGGGGTCGCCGAGCCGGCGGGCAGAATTGCCACGTCGGCGGCATCGGTGCTGTGGACATACTGGAGCAGCGTGCGTGTGGCGATGGCGTCGAGCAGGCCCTGGGGACTGCGAATGTTCAGACGGGACGAAAGCCCGGCACCGACGAGGTCGCAGTCAATTAGCAGGGTGCGTGCCCCGCAGGCGGCATAAGACAACCCCAGCGAAAGCGTGAGGCTGGTCTTGCCATCCCCGGAGTTGGCGCTGGTAATCGCAAACACATGACGTGTGTTTCCCGTGCCGTCGATCTGAAGCATCGCGCGAATCTGATGGACACAGTGTGACGCGATCGCTGCCTGTTCCGGGTCACTGAGCCGGTCCGGGAGATTCGGCAATACTCCGAGGAGCGGGAGATGCGCCAGGTCAGTATTGGTGTCGTCGGAGTAGCGATACCTCCGGTCCATCAAGCCGATGAGCAGCAGCAGGGCGAGCGGAACGGCCCCGCCACCCATGAATCCCATGGCGGCAAACTGCTTGCGTTTGTCCACGGTCGGCACAGTGGGCGCCTCTCGCGGATAGGTGATTTGAATCCGCTGGGTGAGTTCGATTTCCGCTTCGATGGCATCGACATTCTTGGTGATGTCACGAATCTGGTCATTGATCTGGGCGACTTCGGACTTAGTGGCCTGAATTTGCGTGCGGTAGGTTCCCAGTTCCATCAAGGCCACGCGGTCGGTGGAGAACTGTTTGCGTCGGGCTTCAACCTGCGTAGCGAAGTGCTCGACGTCCTGCGGGGTTTTCAGGCCATCGACGATTGCGCTAACCATGTCGGGGTTGGCGGGATTGGTGGGATTGCGGGCCTGTGGCCCATTCAAAAACCGCTGTGGATAGGCCTTGGCATAATCGGCAATGCGTTTGTTGATGATTTCGAGATTGAGCAAGGCATAGTCGATCCGGCGGTGGGTCGAATTCTCGCCATAGATGTGACGGAGATTGTTCAGGGTTGTTTCGGCGGTTTCCTTTTGGGCCAGGTAATCGCGCATCTTGGCGTCGGTCTGGGCGATCTGATCAATCAGGGTTTCGAGATTGGGCGGGGCCTGCACGGGCATTGTGTCCTGCCTGGCCCGGGCGATGTTGAGCGCGGCCTCTTCTTGATTGAGCAGTTGTTCGAGGTTGTATGAATCGCGCATCTTGGCTTCGTGCATCGGGCCAAGATCGTCCGTGCCGTATTTTTGTGCCAACCCGTCGATCTGCTTTTGCTTGGCGTCGCGCGAGGTCATCAAGGCGATTTGCCGACTTTTCAGGTGGTTTTTCTTTTCGACGCGTTCTCGCTGATCTTGCTCGCCGTAGAGTTTGTTGTACGCCTTGAGTGTAGCCTTTACGGCGGCGTTGGCGACATCGCCACGGTAGTCGAGGAAGGAGACCTTGATCAGGGAACTGTCGCGGATATAGCCGACATCCAGCAGCGCGCCAAACACGAGCGGATCGTTGGCGGGGGCGGCCTTGCCCACGCTCAGCCAGTCGTCGCTGGTCAAAGCCGCGGCGATCACCCGGTCACTTTGCAGCAACTGCACCTGGCTGTTGACGTAAAGCCGGTACATGGGCATCACTCGGTCAGCCATAGTATCGCCGACCGTGAGCGGGTTGACATCGACGAACCCATCGACTCGAAAGGCCGGCCTTTTGGACGTCCAGCCGAAGATCGCGCCTGAGGCTGCACCGATCGTGCAAAGAACGATTGTGATGAGGTACCGTCCGCGCAACAAGCGGTGGACGCGCTGAAGCGGAGACTGCACCACCGGGACCGCGTGCGTCGGCTGGTTGTTGGGCTGGGCCGACAGGAATTCGTCGTCATTGCCGTTAGTGGGGAATATGGTGATTTCGTTGGTCATTTGTGTAGTCCTCCCGATTCGAGCGTGCGGATGCAGTCAATCAATTGGCTCACGAGGGTGGTGAAAATTGCCCGTCGCTGGTCCTCTGGTAAATCGGCCGACATGACAATCTGCACCTGCGACGCGCCATAGTAGCGCTGTTGGTAGTCTTCGGCGACCTTGGCCACGTCTTGCATGTCCCTCACGATCCCCTTGCCGGGCGCTATCAGAAAATTATAGACGCACGTCCGGGTCATCTTGGTCGGTTCGATTTTCTGAAAATGATACTCCCTGCCGGGAATTTTCAGACCCTTGATCGTCCAGTCCTGATCGACCTGAAAAATCTGGCTTTGGCCGTTGTTCGGATAACACTTGGGCGGATAGTGGCCGTTAAGGTCGCGGGTGTCGCGGCAATGAACGATCAGGACCGAAGCCCATCGATCGCTCTGGTCGGTATCGACGTATCGACGGGAGAGGATGTCGGGATTATTGAGCAGTTGCAGAGCTTCTTTCGGGACCGGTTCGTCCCGGCCGGTCCAGGTGCCCATGACGCTGGGGATGGCATCGATGGCTGCCTTGGCTCGGTTGTGATAAGGCTCGGTCATTTCCGGGCGAACGCGCGTCCGCCCTTCGGCCACAATGCCGAGCAGCAAACCCCCGCAAAGCAGGGGGGAGACGATCATGGAGATGGTTCGTTTCATGCGTTCGTTCTATTTCGCCCGGTATTATGGGGCGGCCAGCGTGTAGCGCATCACTGGGATCATCGCCCAGCGCAAGGTTCTGATAATGCCCAGCAGCAATAGGAATGCAATCGGCAACATCATCCACCCGCTGAAGGTGTGGAAAGCCGAGCCGATATTGCTTCCGCGGGGTAAATAGCCAAACAACCACATCGTCGGGATGATCCGCACGAGGTTGCAGGCGATGGCCGCGATCGGGCTAACCACCAGGACCAACATGCGCACGCTGTTCCGAAGTGGCAGTCCAAAACTAAACGCGAAAGAGACGAGAATCAGGGCAAAGACCATCCGCAGGCCGTTACAGGCTTCGATGATGGTGACGGGCTGGCCGTTGATGCTCAACAGATTGCCGGACTGCTGCACGTCGGCCCCAAAAATCTCCAGCAGGTTCTTGGCGATAGATGCGGTGTAGGCCTGCAGGGGCATGGAGATTTCCAGCCGAATTCGACCCGGCACCGGCACAAGGAATATCAACACCGCCGCGGCCGGAAGAAAGCGGAACAGCGCGTGCCGGCCCAGCACGGAAATCACGCATCCCATGACGACCAGCACCGATCCTGCGTGCCAGAATGATTGAATCTCGTGATAGAATCCGTAGGCCGCCATCATCCAGCCGAAGGCGGCGATGATCGGCCCGAGCAACTGTCCCGTCGGCCGGCAATACCGGACTCGCGCCCGGCGCACCCATACCATCCAGATGGCGACGAATGGGACGAGGAAGATATGGCTGGATTCCTCGTCCTTCATGGCAATGGTGTGGATGTCGATCCAAGCCGGAAGGGTGGCCAGAACGCCCAGCGTGGCCATGGCCACGGCCGCAACGAGGTGTTTCCTGGTCCAGCGTTCAGTATTGCGTGCTTCCAATTTCATATCGTGCGTCGACTCGTTCAAATCATCGGCATTCTGCCCAAACCATCACAACGGCCCTAAAAATTAGGCTGAGAGGCGCTCTTCCACTTTCGCCGCCGGCAAAACTTGATCAATAACGACCCTATCCTTCGCCACCTGCGCACCGGCGCACACGACGGAACGAACCAGCACCGCCCCCGGCTCGACCACGGCACCAGCGAATGTTATCGAATCATGCAGACGCGCCGAAGAATGAACCGACGCGCCGGTTTCAATAATCGAAAAGGTTGGTTGCCAGTCTTCGGCCAGCGGGTCGATCAAAGCACCCTTGTTTCGCCGAAAGCTGTGATGATAGCGCAAGGCCAGGATGTAATCCTGACGCGTGCGGATCGGCACTCCCGTGGCCCGGCGGCGATGCAACACCGCGACGTCGTACTCCCGCGCGATTTTCTGCATGGCCTGCTCTTTCATATCCACGAAACCCACTGGCGAAATCGACCGAAGGGCCTTCACACGCAGCAGCATGATCCCGCTCGGCGTGCCGTCGATATGCGACACCAGCCCCACGTCGCCGCGCTTCTGATCCAGTGTTCGCACGATCGCGGCCAGGGGATCGAGCAGGATTTGGGCCGCATTGGCCACCAGAAGGAAATCGTCGTCATCGTAGTCCTGCGACAAGTCCGCCAGCACTCCGCCGGTGCCGCGAAAATCCGTGCGGTCTCGTTCGACGCGAAATGCGCCGTAGTAACTGCTGTTGGCGCTAATCGGCTCCGGTGATTTCTGATCCACCAGCACGCGCACGGGCAGGGCACTCAGCCCGCCTTGCTGGGCGACGATCGCGGCATGGTCCAGCCAGTGAGCCAGGATCGAACGCGTATCATCCACCGGTAAATCGAGCACCGATCGGCCAATTCCACTCCGCACCAGGGGCGGGGGGCTGATCGCGCCTCCCAACAGCACCAACGCCTTAAGCCGAGGCAGCGCGCTGGATTGCCGGGAAGGTACGCGCGCCGAGCGGGCGCTCCGCGGGACCGCTTGGCCGGGCCTCGCCTCGGTTGGTCTCGCCGGGTCGATCGAACGCAGGGGCTTCAGATCCAGCGAGTGTCCGTTTGCGCCTTCATCCGTCGGAATGTCGCCCGGCTTCGAATATTGATGCAGGCCTAAACTCTGTTTGACCCCGCGATAGACGGACACCGCCATCAGGTAAAGACCAAACCAAATACCGATTCCGAGGTAACGCTTGGATAATCGCTTCGGCTCCTGAAAGAGCCGATGGACCCACTCGGCCCCGCTCCTTTGCATCCAGAGTGGGGCACGTTTCACGTCGCCGCACAGAAAACTGAAGCTCACGCCCACACCCAACCACCAAGCCCGCGGGAGTGACGCGTGCACTTGCGATATCAGTCTCTCCTGCTTCGGACTGCCGAGGGCGACATAAATGATGTCTGGTGCCGCCGTCGTAAGAATGTCAGTCAGTTCGACCACATAACCCGCGCTCGAATCAAACCCCATCGGCGGGCAATAGGTCCCGGCGACCTTCAAGCCCGGAAACTTAACCCTCAGCAATTGGGCCGCGGCTTCGGCCGTGCCCGGGGCACCGCCTAAAAAGTAGACGCTCCGGCCACCGCTCGCTGCGGCCTCACTCAACGTGGTGATGAGATTGGACCCTGCCACCCTCTCGGGGAGGGGGTTTCCCTGTCGCCGGCTGGCCCAGATCAAGGGCATTCCGTCGGCGACGATCAGATCGGACTCTCCGATCAGCGCCGCAAAATTCCGGTCCTGACGGGCGCGATAGAGGTGGTCGAGATTCGGCGTCACAACCGTACCGCCTCGCCCGGCGGCCAGTTCGCCCATGATTATCTCGATCGTCTGCTTCTCGGTCAGGGGATGGAGATGAATACCCATCAGGTCGACGGTCGGGAGGTGCCCGGTCCGGGCCTTGGTCGGCAACATCGATGCCCGGCCTGCGCTGACCCTTTCCGCCGGCGCGTCCGGTAACATCTCGGCCTGCTGAAGAAAATCGGAATTCGCTGATTCCATAGCACCGCTGACCCGTCCGGGTGGACTTGGGAGATTAAACAACTCGTCCTTATCCATAATCGGCTAGGTTCGCACCCTTACGCAGTATGGTTCCATCACAATCAGCAAATTCAAGCCGCTTTCGCCTTCATGCCGGGAATTTAGTTTACTCCGGCATGGCACCCGGCAATCGCTGGTCCAACACGGTGCGTATTTTGGTCAACCGTCCGTCGATTGCAATAGGTTTCATCAGTTCCGGCAACATCCCGGCAGCATGTCATATCGTGTTTAATCCAATAAACATCCACACCCAGCCGGCCGGTCGCACCGGCATTATGTCCAATAAATGCCTCGAAAATAAACACTTACGCGAAATGCTATGCCGCCGACGCAGGCCCGCTTTTAGCCGCCGTGGGTGCAAAAGCCTTTGCTTTTTCCCAAACCCGTGCCTGTTTTTCGTTCATCTTGCGCGTGGCTTTGGCCTTGCCCTTTAAAAGGCACGACCACTGAAACCGCCGAAGGAAATCTCGAAACTCCCGGTCGCTGTACCGCGGCTTCTTGTTCCACCAGGCTTTCCCATATCCCCAAATCATCGCCACCCCACCTGCGACCAGAGGCGGGCGGGTCATCCGGTACAACGCGCTGGCGATCATATAAAACGGGCTGGTCCCCATGAAATACTGCCCAATCCCGTGCCGCACTCGCCCCGTCCACCAGTTCCGGTCGCTCGTTCCCATGGGCCGCAGATGCTCAAAATTCAGTGCCGGGTCATCCCAGCTCACCGCGATCCACCCGGTCATGCGGCAACGATGGCAATCGATACCGTCCCACATTAACTCCCTGACAAATCCCCCGATCTGCCGAAAGCATTCTGTGCGATAAAACTTGATCATTCCCACCGAATTTTCATCCCCGCAGGCTTCTGAGATCAACGCCCCCGAGGCGTCTCGAAAATAGGGCTTCCCGCTGCACGTTCCGATCCGCGCATTGGCCTCCATGTGTTGCATGACCTTCTCGAAATACCGAAGCGGGATATCCAGGTCCAGGTCCAACTTAACAATATACTCAAACTCATCAGCGTTGATCGTGTTGAACCCCTCATAGAACGCGTCGATCACGCCCGAACCAAGGCGGCGCTCCCCGCGATCGGCCCGATGCACCACCCGAATGTACGGAAACCGTGCGGCATACTCGGCCAGAATGTGCGGCGTGTCGTCGTGCGAACCGTCATCCACGATCACCCACAACGCCGGTGGAAACGTCTGCCGAGTCACGCAATCCAGCGTCCGCCGGGCGAATTTGGCCTCATCGCGGCACGGCGTAACGATCGCATACCGCCGCGAGGGCAACGGAAGAAGTTTGTGAGAATAGCGACCCATGCAATTTGGCTAAGTCAGACCAGCTTATCCATTATCGGCCATGAGCAGAAATGAATTAAATGTCGATTCCGACCGGTGCATATAAACCCGAAAAGCCGCGGGCAGTCCAGAATTTGCGTCAATCTGCGTTCCCGCAAGTCTGGCTTAGGACCCTTTTTCAGCCCTTTGCCCGTTTAGATGCCCGGCACAATTGCGCCGTGTGAGGCCAGCGCCTTGCGCAGGGCAGTCAAATCAACATCAGCCACATCGGTTTTGCTGCTCACTGCCAGCGCCGCTGCGGCGCCGGCGGCCTGGCCCATTGCCATGCACGAGGCCTGGATGCGATAAGCGCTGAACGCCAGCCGGTCGCCGGCAATGCATCGGCCCGCAGCCAAAATCTGCCTCCCCTGGCGGGGGAGCATCGCGCCCAGTGGGATCGTCGGCAGCGTGCCCTTTGTTAGCGGGCGGAAATCCAGTCCGTCGTCGGTGTGAACGTCGATCGGATAAAAGCTGTAACAGACCGCGTCCGGCCACAAACGCCCGGACATGTAGTCGTCGCACGTGATGCTCGAGCGGCCTTCGATCTGAACGGTTTCCCGAACGCCGCATTCCGGGGCAAACCAGCTCACCACGAGTTTTTCCAGGCCCGGTTGAGCGCGGAAGAACTGCATTAGTTGGAGCATGATGCGCCGGGATTCGAGTTCGGCCTGGGTCCGGCCTCGGCTGTCCATGGCATTGGCGTTGATAACGTGGATGCGATTGCCGCCGTAACTTTCCAACAGCGGTTTGATGCCGCCCTTAAACCAGCCCGTATCGCTACTGCGGAATCGTCCCGCGGCCAGTTCACGATCAAAACTCTCTTGAATGGCCGAGTAGTCGATCGCCCGAGCATCGTATCCTGTCAGTCTCAAGACCAGAGTTCCCGGCTGACGCTCTGTCGGTCGGATGACGGGCAACCCGGCCAGCGAGAACGCGTTGGCGTCGCCCGAGCAATCGATGACCACGCCCGCTGTAGCCTCGTAAAGGCCCTCCTTGCCGCAAAGGGTGAGAGACCAGCCCTTGGCGACCGATCGGATAGCGCCGAGCATAGTGTGCAGACGTAGCTCGACGCCCGCCTCGATTACTGCCGCATCGACAATTGCCGCATAGACCGCCGGGTTCACTTCTGTGGTGGTTCGACCGCAAGCAGGCTCGAAAAGCCGGCCATCCGGCCCCGGCAGCCCCAATGCCTGATACGTGCGGCAGACCAGTTCCCAGCCAATCCCGGCGATCACCTGCTGGCCATACGCAAAGAACGTCTGAATGCCGTT
Organism: Tepidisphaerales bacterium; assembly: GCA_038234815.1. Taxonomy (GTDB): domain Bacteria; phylum Planctomycetota; class Phycisphaerae; order Tepidisphaerales; family Tepidisphaeraceae; genus JBBQSU01. Next base: position 23,919 of record JBBQSU010000037.1, read on the forward strand.
AATCCCGCCCGTCGTCGTCGTTCCCCCAAGCTGGGACTGTTTCTCCACCAGCATCACCCGAGCGCCCAAGCGGCCCGCCTGAATCGCCGCGCAAATTCCGGCGGCCCCGCCCCCCAGAACGATAATGTCGAAGACTTCGCTTTCAGGCATAATGTGGATTTTGGAGAGATTGTATGGGAGAAGATAATGAATCGCTATCCGCCGAGTGGGCAGAAAAACGGGTCATCAGCGGTCTCCCCTTTGCAATTTTGAAGAAGGGGGACATCCTCGCTTACGGGCCATCGATGAACTGGGAGGCCCTCCTTCCGTATTCGAAATCCCAAAAAGGCGCGAGGCCAGCCAATCTACAGGATATTCACCGCCCGGCCGATCAGGATTCCGATCACCATGAGCGAAATCAGGGATTGCACCATCATCAGCACCTTCGCCCACCTGAGCAGCACGGCCGTATCGGTCGGCGAGAACGCCGTGCTCGTGTTGAATGCCAGGAACAGGTAATCCACGAATCTTGGCGTCCAGGCCCGGTCGTCTCCGCCGCTGCCTGCGGTCATTTGCGGAAACAAAAACGCCCCCGTCGAATGGCCCTTGCGCTTTGCCCGGCCATGGGGACCGCCGGCATCCAGCCGCCAATACCACGACGCGAACACCAGCACATTCGTCATCCACAATACTGCCCCCGATCGGAGCAGTGACGACGGCAGAACGGTTCGATCGGGCAGGGCCAAGATGAGACGCACCACCGACGCCGCCATGAAAAAGGTGACGATCCCCGCTAGCGAATAACCCAGGACTCGGTGCATCAGCGGATGATGGTGCAGGACTATCGCCGGAAGCAGCAAGACTGCCACCAGCGACGGCAGCAGCCAGCGCGGGCCTAACAGGATCGCCGGCGGCATGGCCAGATAGATGCAGCCGATCGCCAGCGTCGCCATCGCCGCCGGCCACATCGGCTCCAGGTCGCCCGCCTCATCCTCCTTGTTATGCCTCGGTTCCAAGAACGGCTCCCGTCAGTTATCCAAATGCCCGACCCGTCGGCGTGTGCGCATGTGTGCACGTTTCCGCGTCATCCGAGACGCGGGACAATCCAGCCTCCCGGCCAGCGATGACTTGGATTGTCCTCCATCGACTCGCCGCGCCCATCTCGTCGACTAATTGTAACATCCAACCCTCTCGATAGGCAGCGCCTTGACCTCCGTTTGTCGCAACTCATTAGAACTGTCATCTGTGTTAGCTCGATAGAACTGTCACATTTTTCCGCCGGGGTGCTGTCCCCGGAGGCGTAGCCAACAGGGACAGCACCCCGGCGGGGAATCATTTGAGTTGGTCATAATCGAGAACGGCCCCTTATTGTCCATCAATTGCAGGTTATTCGATCGCTCACTCCTTATGTGGCTCAGACAACGCCCCGGCGCGATAAACAGTTAGCCTAATCACGTAACGGGGTGGGGACCGATTTGCCCCGCGTAGCGCCGCTTGCAGCAGAATGGGATTCTCAGGCCAGCCGCTCCGACTTCCGGCTTTTCAAGCCCTGCGATATATTCCCCTGCACAATTATGACCATAGCGCCCCCAATCGCCTATCAAGACACCCGCGTTCGCCAGTACGTATCGCCCACGCGCGTCCTGCTTTCACGCGATCTTGCCGGCGATCCCGCCGTGCTCACTGCCGCCCCCTTTGCCCGGCCCTGCTATCCGCCGACGGCGACATGTACCCTTGCCCCTGGTGGAGGAGTCCTGATCGACTTCGGCCAGGAAGTCGCCGGGACCATTCGCCTGGTTACCGGCGCTCCCGAATCGCATATCCCGGCGCGTATTCGTCTCCGCCTCGGCGAATCGGCCAGCGAAGCCCTGGCCAACCCCGACAACGACCACGCCATGCACGACTTCTCGCTGCAGGTTCCCTGGTGCGGTGAGATCGAAGTGGGCAACAGCGCCTTCCGCTTCGTCCATATCCAAGTCGCCGCCGACAGCACGCCGCTATGCCTCACGCAAATTTCGGCCGTCTGCCTCACGCACCCGGCCCCAATCGTTGGCAGCTTCAGTTGCAGCGATGATCGTCTGACCCAGCTCTGGCTGACCGGGGCACGCACCATCAGCCTCTGTATGCAGGACATCGTTGTCGACGGCCCCAAACGCGATCGCCTGGCGTGGATGGGCGATACCGTTCTCGAAGCCCGCGTCATTCGCGCGGTCTACGGGTGCGATCCGCTAATTCCCCGCACCCTCGACCATCTCCGCGACACCACGCCCGCCTCGCAGAACATGAACACCATCGCAACCTACTCGCTCTGGTGGGTGGTTGCCGTTTTGGAACATTTTCAGGCCACTGCCGATCACCTGTGGCTTGACCAACAGCGCCAGTACATCGAGGCTCTTCTCACGCGGTTCGCCACCGCAATTCTCGCCAAGCCCCAATGGCTCTCCCGGCCGGCCAGCTTCGTTGATCATCCCACCTTGCCCGATGCCACTTCAGCCTTGTTCGGCACGCGCGCAATTGAACTGCTGGGCTTACAGGCCGGCCAGCAGATTTGCTCCATCCTGGGCCTTGGCTTGGCGCAGCAGCTTTGTCAAAACGCCATCGCTTCGACGCAAAAACATCTGCCTTCATTGCCCCCGGGATTGAACAAGGCATCAACGGCCCTGCTGGCTCTGGCTGGAATCATATCCCCGACACAAGCCAATCAGGGCGTATTGTCGGCCGATCCGCTGCATCGCCTGGCCAGCTTTACTGCCGCGTTCGTTCTCGATGCCCGGTCC
>JBBQSU010000038.1:0-26617 GCA_038234815.1 Tepidisphaerales bacterium
CTTTGGATCCAGATCCTTAAGTTGCAGATACAACTGAGCGGCGTGGGGCAGATCATGAGCGGCGACCGCGTCGCTGATTTGGCTACGAAGCTGTTGAATTTCGTCCCGCGCGGGGTCAGGAATTTCGGGCTGCTTGCCGACTGTGCCGGCGTGATTGAACGGGTCATACCCGCTACGAACCAGGTTTTGATATTCCCAGCGGCGCTTGCGGTGCTTGAGAATCGCCAGCACATCAAATTGGTCGCGCGGGAGCATATTAATCCACAGCATCAGCAGGCAGATGACGGCCCCGAAAAGCGTGCCCGACACATGGGCCATATAGGCCACCCCCCCGGCGGCGTCCGACGAGGCCATTAGCAGGTCTTTAAGGAAAAAGAACAGGATGAACCAGAGGCTGGGCAATTCCCAGGTGCCGATGAAGAAAAAGAAATAGAACACTGTGATGTGCGAGCGTGGAAAGAGAATAAGGTATGCCCCGGTGACGGCCGAGACCGCCCCGCTTGCGCCGATCACGCCCATCGAGCTGGTGAACACATGCCCCAGCCCGGCGAAAACCCCGCCGGCCAGATAGAACGCGAGATAGCCCAGGTGGCCCATCTTGTCGTTGACGTTGTTCCCGAAGATATACAGGAAGAGCATGTTCCCCAGGATGTGGGGAATATTCTCGTGCATGAAGCCATAAGAAATAAACTGCCACAGGTGAGGACTGCGGGCGCTGAGGGCAAACTGATGGGTTTGTTCGGGAAAGGACTTCTGCATCGCGAAGGTCAGCACGTTGACCGCGATCAAGGCCCAGTTCATCCAGGGGTTGTTGCGCAGCGGGCTGTCGGTACGGATGGGAAGAAACATGCGATGCCTGCTTCAGCGTCATTGATCAGATCGACGAATCCGGCTCTGCTTATTCAAAGCGGTGCTCGACGACGTGCAAAAAACGATGAATCATCCCCCTTCCACGTTGTTTTTTACCAACTTCACCCTGCGGCCGTTTTTCGTCCACTTTACCTCGTCCATGTACGATTCCATGAGCAAAATTCCACGGCCGGAACACTTGTCGATATTTTCGTCGGCGGTGGGATCGGGCACGCATTTGCGGACAAATCCCAGGCCTTCGTCCTCGACCGAAATCTCACATTTTTTCGCCGTGATGCTGGCGCTGACGTGAACCATCTTTTTCTTATCATGCCGGTTGCCATGCTTGATGGCGTTCACCAGCGCTTCTTCCAGCGACAGTTTGATCGCAAACGTGTCCCGGGAATTGAAACCCGCCCGGATCACTTCATCGAGAATTCTCTTTTGGGCCTCCCGACCAGCCACAAAATCAGAGGGAATCGTGATTCGCAAAGGCATGTGCTGAATTTCCAGCCAAAAACCAATGGAAGCGCCCCCGAAAGCTCAACTGAAGCTGGCCGCAGCGGCCGGTCGGGTCGGCAAAATCTTGAACAACTTGTTGAGCTGCGTGATTACAAAGACCTCGTATATCTGCGGTTTGATGTTCGTCAGCCGCAGTTGGCCGTTTTTCAGCTTGATCCGGTTGTTGATATTAATCAGCATCCCCAACGCGGCGCTGGAAAGGTGATCGACGGTGGCAAAATCCAGCAGCAGCTTGGGTTGGGCTTTTTCATCAATCAAAGCCACCAAAATCTGCTCGATCTCGCTGATGTTCGCCTCGTCGATGATCTTATTATTGGTGAATTCGACGACTTTGACGTCTTTTTCCTGCGTCACCTTCAGAAGATTGGATGTTTCAGCCATGGGGAAATGTCCCTAAGTTATTGACCCGCCAGACAGTAAGGCAGTAGGAAAATAGTGTCAACCCTGCACCGATTCGGGGATTTCCGCATTATGCGCCACACTTTGAACGTCGTCGTTGTCTTCCAGCGTATCGATCAGGCGCAGGATTTTCTCGGCGGTTTCGGCATCCACCGGCACGGTGTTGGTCGGAAGGTGCGTCACCTCGGCGGCCTCGATCGCCACCGAGGCGGCGGTGATGGCTTCCCTCACCTTCTGAAACGCCGTCGGATTGGTCAACACTTCCAGCACTTCGCCTTCGTTTTTCACGTCCTCGGCGCCGGCGTCGAGCGCAATTTCGATGAGCTTATCCTCGGCCACCGAGTCGGCCTTGATCGTGATCACGCCGTTCTTTGTAAATTGAAAACCCACCGATCCCGATTGTGCCAGATTGCCCCCGGCCCGCTCAAAAATCGCCCGTAGCTCCGGCGCGATCCGCGTGCGGTTGTTGGTCAGCGCCTCGATCATTAAGGCCACGCCCCCCGGACCGTATCCCTCATACGTCGCGGCCTCATAATTTTCCGCGCCTAGCTCGCCCGTCCCCTTCTTAATCGCGTTTTGAATCGTGTCCTTGGGCATGTTCACCGCCTTGGCCTCTTCTATGACATATCGCAAGGAGAGGTTGTCGCGCGGATCCCCGCCGTTCTTGGCCGCGATGATGATCTTGCGCGCGATCTTGCTCCAGACCTTCCCCCGCTTCTTATCCGTCGCGCCCTTGGCCCGCTTGATCTTGGCCCAATGACTGTGTCCTGCCATATCGCTCCCTGTTCCTATCTTCTTATCGCGTCCTTAATTGCCGCCGGCCTTTTGTTCCTGCACCACTTTGGCCGTCTTCACGCTCTGCCCCGACGATGCCAAGCCCAATTTCTGCATCAACTGCACGCCCAATTCCTGCAAATCCTCGCGTTCCAGTCTCGATTCACTCAATCGCTGCTCGGCGCGTTTCCACTGAGCCACTGCCAAGTCGGTTTTTCCCAGGCGATACAGCGTATCTCCGAGGTGATCCAGCACCACCGGATCGGGATACGTCGCGGCACTCACTGCCTTGTGCAGATATTCCGCCGCCTCGTCGAACCGCGACCGTTTGTATAGCGCCCAGCCCAGACTGTCGAGATACGATTCGTTGTCCGGCTCGACCGCGACCGCCGTGCGGATGAGCGATTCGGCCCGATCCATGTTCCGGCCTTCGTCCACCCAGCTATAGCCCAGATCATTGCTTGCCGGCGCGTGCGACGGGTCCAGCTTCAAAACCTCGGCCAGCACTTCCTCGGTCTTGTCTTTTCGATCCACCCGCGAGTAAAGATGGGCGATTGAGTAAAGCAGTTCCGGGTCGTCGGCGACGCTGGCCCGTGTGGCATCCAGCACCCGCGTGGCCTCGGCAAAGCGCTTCTGGAAAGCATAGATTTCCACCAGATAGCGCACCGCAACCCGGTTCTCTGGATGGCGCGCCCGCTCGTCTTCCAACCGCGAGAGCAAATCATTCAGGCGCCCCGCCTGCATGTAATAGGCATAGGCATTGCGCAGCACCTCGTCATCGTCGGGATGCTCGTCGATCAGCTTATTGAGAATCTGCTCGGCATCGGCGGTCCGATGCAGTTCCATCGACACCCGGATGCTCGTGATCTTGCACTGCACGCTGTCGGGCGCGTTGGTCGTCCAGGTTTGCAGGACTTTCAGCGCCTGCGCCGGCGAATTGTGATCGAGATAGTAGGTAAAGAGTTGGAGGTAGGCGTCATCGAACGTGGGCCGATCGCTAATCAGCTTCCACATGATCTGCTCAAACTTCGCTTCCCCACCCGTGCGACGCAGCGCCGCGCCATACGCCAGATAAACGTCCGGCGAACCGTTCCCCTGCTTGATGGATTCGGACAGCGCCGTGGCCGCAGCGACGGGCTGGTTATTTTGAAGAGACACAAGCCCGCGAAGTTCGTTGGCCAGTGCAACATCCCCGCTGGCTTCGGCCTGCTCCACCAACTTTTTCCCCGCCAAGGCTTTTTCCTTCTCCTCCAGATTCGGGTCGCTGCTAATTATCGCCAGCCGCTGGCGAAATGCCGGCGCAAAGGGCGGCTGGCATTTGACGGCGGCATCCAGGCTCGTGCGCGCCAGTACGGCGCGGTTCCAAAACTCGGCAATCCGTGCGGTCCAGAAAAGCCGCGAGGCCTGTGCCGACGGGTCCACCGACAGGTTTTGCAGGTCTGAAAGCCGCAGGTGATTGCGCCGGGTAGGCCGCAGCACTTCGGTCCAAAGGCCGCTCAGTTCGCGGTGCAGATCGGGCCGACGGGCGACGCTCTCAATCAGCGTCACCGCCGCCGTGCGCACGTCGTCGCGGGCCAGTTGATAGGCCACAAGCCGCCGCAAAATAGTGCTGTCCTGATCGTTGACCAGCGCTTCGCGTAGGTATCGTTCGGCTTCGCCCGAGCGGTCCTGAGATTTCAGCATGTCCGCCAGCGCAAACAGGATCGATCGGTCGGTTCGGTTCTGCCTCCAAAGCCGCAGCAGTTCTTCCGGCGCCGAGTTCTCACGCCCGGCCTGCTTATACGCTTGGCGCAAAAGCGCAAGCGAATCGGAACTGGCGTTGAAGCGCGCCACCACGTCGCCGGCTGTTCGGCACGATTCTTCAAACCGGCCAAGAGACCCAAGCGTACGCACCACCCTCGCCTGAAGCTCAAAATTCGTCGGCTCGCGCTTGGCGGCCGGCTCAAAAGCATCCAGCGCCTGCTGCCACTGATCGTGCTTGGCGTATAAGTCACCGATCTGCAAATAGAGGAGTTCCGGCCGGCCCACCAGATAGGCCAGCTCCGGGTTGCGACGCACCTCCAGCGAAGCCAGCTTCAATCGGCCCAGAAGCTCGTCGTATTGTTCCAGCGCTGCCCGATCGTAACCGGCCTGCTGGAGCGCCCGGGCCAGCGAAAAATTCACCACGCCGGCCAGGTCGTCGTCCTCGGCAAAGTCGCGCGTCTGCATTGCCAGGCGCAGGTGCGTAATGCCGCGATCCGCGTCCCCTTTGGCCAGATACTGCCGGCCCAGGCGCAACTGAAGTGCCAAATCGTCTGGCCTAATCTTCTCCGCGGCCTCGTAGGCCGCGATCGATTGGTCGGTATAGCTCGATCCCTCTTGGTACACCTCGCCCAAAGCCATGCGCAACTCGAAACTGGCCGGATCGATCTGAATTGCCTTTTCGAGAAAATTGATGGCGGTGAAACGCTGGTTGGCCAGTTGGGCTTCACGGGCGCGGGCATAAAGCTCCAGCGCATCGAGCGGGGCCGGATCGGTCGGCAGGGAAGTCGGCACGTCGGGAAACTTTGGCTTGGGCAGGATTTCATTGAGTGCATAAAACGCTTCGCGCCGCTCGGCCGGCGCGGTAGCGCCTCCTGTGATCGGGTCGTGCGGTCCGCGACGAGTGCCGATTCCTGCCACGAAACCATTCGCCGGGTGATCCGTCGGACGCTCGGCGGTCATCAGCATTTGCTGACAGCCTGAAACACCCAAAGTGACGCCGGCGAGAAAAATCGAAATCGCTTTTTTCATCAGCTATTTCCGTCTTTTTTGTCCTCAGTCCTGGGCCTGAAGAGCGCGAAACTGGCCGTCTGTCCGTGGACGAAATTCCGGCGGCCTATCGGCCCGAATTCCCCCGCGGCAAAGAAACCCGCCACCGGGGTCGCAGGCATTTTCTCCGCTGCCACGCCCACGTCATGGCCGGGCCGGCCAAACATCTGCTCTCCCCGGCCATTGCAGCTAAACAGCAGCGCGCCGGCCACGGGACGCTCGGACTGGCCTTCCAGGCACAACTGCAGGTCTTCCTCGGCGGTATTCTTATCCCGCACCTGGAACTGCACCGTCTGCCCGACTCGCAGGCGGTCGGTGATGGCAATCGCGCCCGTGGCATCGTTGGTGCCCAGCACGTTGCGAATCAGAAAATCTCCCGGCCCGAACGTCTCACGATACTCGTCGATTACCCGCCCAACATAAAGCCCATTGCTCAGCAGCGCCTGATCCGACTTGGGAATTTCGTTCACCATTTCGCGCAACACCGCCAGCGGATTTCGCCCGGACAACTGCTCAATCACATTGTCCCGGGCTTTGGTCACAATCAGGTGCCTGCCAATGGGCCGGCATCCCTGGCTCACCACGGCCTGCACGTCCAGCGGGCCACTGAGCGTGACACCGGCAAAACCTTCGTCGTAAATCTCGTCGTCCAACAGCAGAACATTCTGCTTGGGCTTTCGCCCGCTGCTGGCCATGCCACCGATCAATGGAACCAGTGGACAGGCGGTGTGAAGCGCGTCAAAAAACTGCACCGCCGGAAAACTGAACGGGTCGCCGAGGCCGATGACCGATCGGCATTCCGGGGTGAATCCCACGCGCTCGGGCAATTCCGCAGGGTTGGTCAGCAGGTCGTGCCAATGGTCCATGGGGATGTGAAACCGATGGAATCGCACGCCGGTCATACGGCCAACCAACATCGCCATCGCCGGCCTGCCTTCGATTTCGCGCCCGTCGCCAAGCACGCCGTCGGCCGAGCAACCCAGCAGGCAACCCGGGGATAGCCGACCGACCAAGCGCGCGACCGCCGGGCCGATGTTTTCCTGATGTCGCGCGGTGAAAAACAGCGTTGCCCAGTCAATTTGGCCTGCCATTTGTGCGCCGATCCGGTCAGCCAGTTCGTCTACCGCGCGGCTGGTGTCTTCGGCTTCACTGATCGATGCTGCGAACTTCATGTGCGCCATGGCGTGGGAATCTTAGCCGCATCCCCGCGCAGGGAGAAATTATCCCGCCAAACTCCAACGCTAGGGGCTTTCCATGACGCGTAGCAGATTGGCGAAAAGCCGATCGCAGACCGTTTTGTTGTCGGGCACGGCCTGCCCCATCAGCCGGGCCATCGAAGTCACCGGCCTTCCCGTCAGCCCGCAGGGCACGATCAACCCGAAATAGTCGAGATTCGTCGTCACGTTCAGCGCAATCCCGTGCATCGACACCCCCCGCCTGATGCGCACGCCCAGCGCGCAGATTTTCGCCCGCGAAGTTCCCTCCCCTACCCACACGCCGATGGCATCCTTTTCAATCACCGGCGAAAGGCCGAAATCCGTCAGCGTCGATGAAATGACCTCCAGCAGGCCCCGTACATAACTGCCGGCCAGCATTTTGCGATCGCTGAGCCGGAGGATGGGGTACATCACCACCTGTCCCGGGCCATGAAACGTCACATCCCCCCCGCGGTCGCTTTGCACCACCTCCACGCCCAGTTTGGCCAGTTGCTCATCCGAAGCAATGACGTTTCGCCCCACTCCGGGCCTGCGGCCGAAAGTAATGACCGGGGGATGTTCGACAAAGAAGACCCGCTCTTTCCCTCCGGCGAGAACCTCGGCGTGGGCCGCTTCCTGCATAACCCAGGCCGGGCGATAGGCGAGGATGCCAAGATCGATGCGCTGCATTAGGGCGACACCTCAATAAGTGAGTCGGCAGGTTAACCGGTGTAGCCCGCGACGGCCGCGACCAGTCCTTGAACATTGAAAGATGTCGCTTCAACCGTAGGCTTCAGCCCCAATTCGTTCAAAGCCTGCGTGGTGATCGGTCCGATGCTGGCCAGTTTTACGCCAGCTAATTGTTCGGCGTAGCCAGTTCCTAAAAGCTGGGCCAGATTCCTGGCGGTGCTGCTGCTGGTGAATGTGATCCAGTCCACTTGCCGGCGCCCGAGACAATCGATCAACTCCGCGGGCAGGGCCGCTGCGGGCCGGGTTTCATAAACCGGCACGTCGTTGACCTCGGCGGCGCCGGCCTCTTGCAGTTTTTCACGCAAAATCGGCCGGGCGATGTCGGCGCGCAGAAGCAGGAAGCGTTTACCTTTGACCTCACTGGCACTGACGAGCGCTTCGGCCAAGGCTTCGGCGACGAATTGCTGCGGGCATAAATCGACCGTGAGACAAAGCAGGTCCTTGACGGCCTGGGCTGAAACGTCACCGATGGCGGCGATTTTGCACCGGCCGAACACGCGGGCGTCCAGCCCCATGGCGCGCAAGCGCTCCCGGGTGTGCAACACGCCGTTGGCGCTTGTAAAAACCACCCAGTCATACTCGGCGATGCGTGCGATCGACGCATCGACACTGGCCCAGTCCCCGGGCGGGCCGATCTCGATCGTCGGCGCTTCAATCACATTGGCACCCAGGCCAGCCAGTTCTTCAGTTAAATCGCTGGCCTGCTGGCGCGTGCGCGTCACCACAACCGTTTGGCCGAACAGCGGGCGATTCTCGAACCAGTTCATCGTCTTCCGCAGCGACACCACTTTGCCGATGATCGTCATAGCCGGCGCGGTGATTTTGGCATCGACCACTGCCTGCGAAAGGTCGGCGAGCGTCGATACCACGGTTCGCTGTCGCGGGGTCGTGCCCCACTGAATAACCGCTGCGGGGATCTGCGGATCCATACCGTTTTCGATCAGCCGGGAACAAATTCGCGGGAGGGCTTTGACCCCCATATAAAATGCGACGCACGGCAGCTTGGCGATGATCGCCCAGTCGATATCGCTGGACCCCTTGGCGGCGCCCCTGGCCCGGGCCTCGTCGTCCTTGTATTCCTCTTCCTTTTCGTGCCCGGTGATGAAGGTGAAGCTGGAATTAAAATCACGATGCGTGACGGGAATGCCGGCATAGGCCGGCCCGCCAATGGCCGAGGTGATGCCCGGCACCACCTCGAAGGGGATCGACGCATTAACCAAGGCTTCGCATTCCTCGCCCCCGCGACCAAAGACGAACGGATCGCCGCCTTTTAACCGCACAACGCGTTTGCCTTCGCGGGCCTTGTCCACGAGCAATTGGTTGATCTGTTCCTGCGTAAGCGTGTGGGCCGCGGCCTTTTTTCCGACGTAAATGGCCTCGGCCTGCGGGGCATAAGCCAGCAACTGAGGGTTGGAGAGGTAGTCGTAGATAACGACCTGGGCCTGTTCCAATAATCGTGCCCCTTTGACGGTGATGAGGCCCGGATCGCCGGGACCGGCACCCACTAGATACACGATGCCCTTTTTTTGTTGCTCCACAAATTCCTCGTTAAGACGGATAAACGAACGGACTTATCCTGCCGATGAAGCCAGCAGGAGTAACACGATGGTCGCGATTCTCAAGATGCCCAATTCGACGAAGGAACTGACCGGCGCCGAGCGCCGGGTCTTTACGCGGAAGGAAATCCACGCCCGAGTCGAGGGCAAACGGCGGACCGCGCCCGACTATCAAAGCCCGCATCTTAGCCTCGCGTTGCGTGACCTGTCACTAGGCGGGCTGAGCGCCATCAGCCAGGTGGCCTTGAACAAGGACGAAGGACTGACGGTTTTCTTTCCCGCGCAGGGTCCGAATCGCGGGTGGGATGCCTTCGGAAAAGTCATCCGCTGCGAACCGAGCGGGTTCGGGTATCGCATCGCCGTGGCGTTTGATCCCCTTCCGCTGGCGGCGTAAGGCACGGCCGCGGCACTCATTCGCTCAGCACCGGCAGTGTCGCAGGCATTTTTGTCAGCACCCCGCGGGCGACGAGTTTTTCGGCCAATTCAGACATATTCTTATTTAGAAACGGCACCAGTTGGGAATTGTCCTGCGGGTCCCAGCCGTATTGACGCATCTGCTTGGCGGCCTCGGCCGGGCTGACACCTTCAACCAACATTTGATAGCAGGCAATCACCCCGCCCGTCCGCTGGGCACCTGCGGCGCAGTGTATCAACACCGGCGTGCCGGCGCGCTTGGCCTTTTCAATCGTGGCGATCGCGTTGACGTAGCTGTCGAGATTGCCCAGCCCTTTCCCGTCCAGCGGAAATAAATACCGCTCGACGCCCAGTTCCTTAGCCGCCTCGGCCTCGGCCATGGGAAAATCGGTTTTGTGCTTAAAATCGGGGTTCATGGCCACGATCACACCAATGTGATATTTCTCGATGGTGGGCCGGATCATTTGCGGGGAAATCTGGCCCGAGCGATAGAGAACGCCCGGTTCAACCACGCCAAATTTGCGGGGGACGAAGCGATCGCGCAGGCCGTTGTTCCAAGCGATGAGAAAACCGCCGAAGACCAGCGCCACCAGAGCGATCAGCAACAGGATCTTTCGCATGCGCCGGCGGGGAGATGAAACGGGCAAATCAGTCATCGAGGGACATATTGCCCGGCAAGTGGGCCTTGTGCAACGGAATTGGCTTTGCTGGAGTTATCGACGAACCGAGGCGGGCGTACCCGAAACGGCAACAGGCGCGCCCCAGAGCGTCCAATCATAAACCGACATCATCAACCCCAGCAGACCGAACCAGAAGACCGTGTAAATTGCGCCAGCCCAGACCGTATACATGGCGAGCATGATGCCCAGCAGCACGGCAGTCCCGGCGGCTATGCCGACTCGCCCGGCGTCGGTGTTGATCGTTCCCAGCACCTTTGTCGCTCGAATCGCAATCAATAACGCCAGCGACACGAATATCCACAGGTAATAGGGACCGAACAGGATGGCGAACACCAGGTAGCTGTTGTCCACGCTGGAAAGCTCGTATTCGGTCCACTCGAAATCATGCCCATAGCCCCAAGTCGGTGCCTTGGCGGCAAGTTCATAAGCCCCGCGGATGATGAGCTGGCGGACTTCATAGCTGGATTGGAGGTCCGAAGCGTTTTCGGTCTTGGAAATCGGCTGGGTGGCAAGAAATTGCGTGACCAGCACCATGCCGATCACTCCCGCGATCACCCCGGGGATCAGCAGGAAGCGCGTTCCCTTCTGATATCGAACCGCGGCATAGATTCCCCCCGCGGCCAGCGCACCAAAAATCGGTGTGAAACTCAGTGACATGAACAAGCACGCCGCCGCCGAGCAGAGGCCGATCAATACCCACCGGTCGCTGAGTTTCCGGCCCGTCGTCTTGGCAAAAACGACCAGGAATCCCAGCAGCACCAAACTGATATTTCCAGCATAAATCGGATGCGGGGTGAAGCCATAAACCCTGAACAATCCCCAGCGATAGAGAGATAGCGCATGTGGCGGCCGGCCGATGTGCAACGACGCCAGCACGTGATGCACCCACTGCGGGCGGATACGGACTTCAATCAGCGCATTAGGCAGCATGATGAAGGTCGCGCAGACGATCAGCGCCCTCAACGCCGCCCGGCGGTTCTCGATACGGGCAAAAGCGATGCGACACAGGAAATAAGGACAGAGCCTTTCGAGAAACTCGCTGATGCCATAGCTGACGCCGGTGTAAAACTCACCATGCTCGGCAGAACTGAGAATCACAATGATGCTGAGAACGACCACGACCAGGTCAATCAGATGCGGTCGAAAAGTAAAACGCTCACGGGTTAGGGGGAGGCCGAGCAGGATGCCATACACCGCTGCCGTGTAGCCATTGAGGTCCAGTACGGTGGGCTTGGCCAAGTCCTGAATCATGCTCAATAGCAGTACGCTGGGCAGATACACCACGGCGACGGCCCGGCCCAGGCCGGCGGTGACGGTGACGTACAGGCCGCAGAAAACGACCAGCAGCAGGACGATAACATGCGGCCCTAAATCCATATCGCTCTACTATATCGGCTATCGAGGTCGGACGCCCCAACCCGTGGCCCGGAAGCATGTCGGCGGGATGCCCAATCGCTGCTTAAACTGCTTGGAAAACGTGAAGGGATCACGATATCCCAACGCGTAGGCAATTTGCTTGTTGCTTAGGGCGCCTTCGGCCAGAAGCGAGCGGGCCTGATCCAGACGCCTGCGGATGCGGTACTCGCCCGGCGAAACCCCCGTCTGATGCTTGAAAATCTTCCTGAACCGCTCGTAGCTCAGCCCCGCAAGATTCAACCGTTTGGCCAGATCGAGCCGGCTGCTTAAGTCCTCGCCCAGGTGCCGGCAGGCGGTTTCAACGAGGTCTTCATGGGGATGGGTGTGGTGCGTCCGGCGGTCGTGGGCACGCAGTTGCACCAGCAGTTCGGCAACGACCGGTGCCTGCGACGGGATCGCCCGATCGGGCAAAGCCTTTAAGTCTCGCAAAAGTCGCTCGAAACGCTCGATCAGCGCCAGATCAACCCCGCAAGTCATCACGAGGCGTGTTTCGTCAATCACCCCCACCCGAGCCAGAGCCTCACCAAAGCCCTTATCCAAAACCAGCCAGCATTCGGTCCACTGGCCGTCTGGCTCCTGTTCGACGGTGTGAGGTTTATCGGGCAGAAGAACCAGAACATCGCCGGCGGAGATAGCGTGACTGCAACCCTGCCAGTCGATGTAGGTTCCACGGCCGCGCAGGAGATAGACGACAACGTACGAATGCATGACCCGGTCGCGGTACGCTCCGCGGGCCGAAGGCTTAAAGCTAAACCCCGCGCCCATCACCGGAGCCCGCCAAGGCCCCGGTGAGGTGCGATGGAAGGTGTCATTCCTCGCATAGCGAGTGGGAAGAACCATACGGTGACCAATTATGACATGAATCTGCCCAAATCGGCAATGGGAGGCTGATAATCACTTATTACGGTATTATCGTTCATTAACCAAACCCGACAAAAGGAGCTAGCAACGTGAGCAGAAAAATCAACTGGGGAATCATCGGTGCCGGAGCGATCGCGCAGGCGTTTGCCCGCGGGGCAGCCAAATCGCGGACCGCAAATTTGCTGGCCGTGGCCAGCCGCGAGCAGGCCAAGGCCGAAAAGTTCGGCACGGAATACAACATTCCCAAGCGCTACGGCAGCTATGAGCAATTAATTGCCGACAAAGAAGTCCAGGCGATTTACATCTGTACCCCTCACCCCATGCACGCGGAGTGGGCCATCAAGGCCATGGAAGCCGGCAAGCACGTGCTTTGCGAAAAGCCCATGTGCGTCAACTATTGGGACGCGACCGCGATGGTGGAGGCCGCGCGGAAGAATGGCGTGACGCTGATGGAGGCGTTCATGTACCGCTGCAACCCGCAGACGCAAAAGCTGGTGGAGCTGATCAAGTCCAAGGCCATTGGCGAGGTGCGCTCGATCACTGCGGCGTTCGGCTGGGCGGGCACGATCAATCTCAACAGTAGAATTTACAATGAAGATCTCGCCGGTGGCGGGATCGCCGACGTCGGCTGCTATGCAACGTCGATGGCCCGGCTGGTGGCCGGCGCGGCACTAGGGAAGGATTTTGCCAACCCGCTGGAGGTCAAAGCCGTCGGCGTGCTGCACGCCAACGTAGATATTCATGCCTCGGCGGTACTGAAATTCGCCGGCGATATCCTGGCCTTCGTCTCCACCGCCACCACCGTTGCCTTGGAGAACACGGTCAAGATCATCGGCACCGCAGGGTCGATCTTCCTGCCCAATCCCTGGGTCGCTGATCGGGTCAATCCCCCGGTGAGCAAGATCGTCATCACCCCCAGTGGCAAGCCCGCCGAGGAAATCGAATTCAAGCCTGAAGGCACCAGTTTTCAGTTTGAGATCGACGTCTTCGGAGACGCTGTTCTGGCTGGAAAGCAGGAAGCGTCGGCCCCGGCCATGACCTGGGACGACACGCTGGGCAACCTGCAAACACTGGACCGCTGGCGCGAATCGATCGGCCTGCAATACGCCATTGAGAAGCCCGAAAAATATCGCAAGACGACGGTCAGCGGGAAACCCCTGGCGGTCAACGCCAATCACAACATGCAGTACGGGTCGATCCCGCACCTGGACCGAAAAGTATCGCGCTTGATCTACGGCTGCGACAACCAGAATTCGCTGGCGCAGATGGCCGTCATGGCCGACGACTGCTATTCACGGGGCATCAATACGTTCGACACCGCGTTCGTGTATGGCGGCGGACGACAGGAAATGCTCCTGGGGCAGTGGATCAAACACCGTGGGGTGCGCAACGACGTGAACGTGATCGTAAAAGGCGGGCATACCCCCCATTGCAATCCCCCGGCCATCCGTCAGGAACTTAAGACATCTCTGGACCGCCTCCAGATTGACTGCGCCGATATTTACATCATGCACCGTGACAATCTCGACGTACCCGTTGGTGAGTTCATCGGCGTACTGAATGAACAGAAGAAGGCCGGGCGGATTAAAGCCTTCGGCGGGAGCAACTGGAGCATCGCGCGGTGGGTCGAAGCCAACGACTACGCCCGCAAAAACGGTCTTCAGCCGTTCAGCCTGCTGAACAACAACTTCAGCCTCGCCCGGATGATGCACCCGATCTGGAACGGCTGCATCACCGCCAGCGACCCGGAATCGATCGCATTTCTAAATAAGAATAAGGCCGTCAATCTGTCTTGGAGCAGCCAGGCCCGGGGCTTTTTCCTGCCCGGGCGAGCCGCACCGGATAAATTGGACGATAAGGAACTGGTCAAGACGTGGTATTCGGACGACAACTTCAAGCGACTGGCCCGGACCAACGAATTTGCGGCCAAGCGGAAGGTGGAACCGATCACGGTTGCACTGGCTTATGTGCTGTGCCAGGAGTTCCCGAGCTTTGCCCTAATCGGCCCACGGAATCTTTGGGAGACACGCACGAGCCTGCCGGCAATGGATTTGAAGTTGAGTACTGCCGAAGTGAAATGGTTGAATCTGGAGTCAGACAGCCTATAGGGAGCCCCCTCGAGCAAAACCAGAACACTCGAAAACGATAGCGTTTACGTTTATCGGAGCGCTGAAATCCCCACAGCCATGGCGGCGGCTGCCAGGGCAAAGAGCGCGATTTCAGCCAGGTGCGTTACCGCCGTGTGCATCCACGTTTGCATTTCAATTCCCGTTCGTACGCAGCATCTTCAAAGACTGAACCGGCCGTTCCACGGCCTTTGCCCAACAATCATCCTTGGCGGGAAGTTCTCACTTCTTGATCGTCCGATCCTCGGACTTCTCTGTTGATTTTATCCCCCGTCTCCAAAAACAAGGATGGAATATATCCCAGTTTTCCTATGGGGCTTTCCCCGGGGGGCGCCCTGCACGAGATGAAAAAGATCTCCCTTCCGGCGTTCGAGGTTGATCGCCGGAAGGGAGAGTGTTAGCGGACAGGGTTGGCCGACGGGCGCTATTGCGCCCCGCGTCGGAGGAGGACCGCAGGGAGGGTCTTGAGCATCAGCCAGGCATCTCGCCAGAAGTTCCGCCTGCGAATGTACCGGGCGTCCATGCGCATCCATTCGTCAAACGTCACGCGCGACCGGCCTTCGATCTGCCAGATGCAGGTCAGTCCGGGCGCCACGTCCAGGCGGTGTTTCTGCCACTGGTCGCAGCCATTGGCCTCGTCGATCGGCAGCGGGCGTGGGCCAACGAGGCTCATTTCACCCTTGAGCACGTTAATCAGCTGCGGCAACTCGTCGAGGCTGGTCATGCGAAGGAATTTACCGATCCCGGTGATCCGGGGGTCCTTTTTCATCTTAAAAGCCGGGCCGTCCTGCTCGCTGTATTGCCGCAGCCCGGCTTTCATTTGCTCGGCGTCGGGGCGCATTGTCCGAAACTTGTAGATATTGAACGGCTGCCCGCCCAGCCCGGACCGAAGCTGCTTGAACATCACCGGCCCCTTGCTCGTCAGCTTGATGAGCAGGGCCGAGAGGATAAACACCGGCAAAGCCAGCAACAGACCGACACTCGCGCCGATGATGTCGATGGTGCGCTTCCAGTACGGCGTGGGGTGAACCAAGAGCTGATGGAGTGGCTCGACCGGGATTTCCTTGGTCATTTCATCTTCGATCCCCTGGGCCACGAACGGGATCAGGTCGTCGCGTCTGAGTTTGCGCGTTGGCTCGGCCGGAGCGTGCGGCACCGAAGCGTCGAGCGTTGCCTTGCCCTCCTCAAACCAGTGTTCGGGGTAGGCATAAATTCGGAACGACGGGATCACGCCATCAGTGTTGGCCGCGGCGCACACTTTTTCGGCAAAAGTGAGGGCACCGGGCGCTGTGGTGTCGGGCAACAGCGCCGCCAGGCACCCTTCCTCGAACCACCCGACTTCATCGGTCAGCCGAATTCGGTGCAAAGCCGCACGGGCCAGACGCACCATCGAGCGGGTCTGTCCAATGCCCGACCCGGCCCGAAACAACACCAGCGAAAGCGAGCTGTCGCTGCGGTCCGCACGGGCGCGCTCCCGACGAATCAAGTGATCCATCTGGAGGCTCGTGTAGAGGCTTCGCAAGGCACGCGCCGGGCCAACGGACCGAGTATCCGAAACGGTTTCAGGTGCTGATCGCATAGTTTTTTCCTATCCGTAAGCGGTCAATATCGTTCCGAGTAATCGCAGGAGCGGGGATCGAAAACGGCGCGTTGCCCAGCCGGGCAGCGGCTGAGGCGACCGGCATCTGCCGGGCCGAGGGCAACCGATGCAACATGTTGCTGTCGATCTGCATGAGCGCACCCCGGCGAAGGAGGCTGATCGGCAGGACGACGGTGGCCAGCCGACCCCACTGCAAGGCAGTGCAAAAAGCGCCGGTGAGCGGGCCGTCGATAATCCGGCAGGAATCACCAACGAGCGGTCGGACGAACGGATCGAGCCGAATGCCCGCATCCATCGCCCGTTCGATCGCCTGAAGCTCCGAACTCACTCCGACCTGATCGAGGGCTTCAATCACCCGGCAGGCGTGCCCGGTCTCAAGCACCTGGTGGCGCACTTCGGGGCCGCCTTTGAGAAAAACGTGCGACGGAAACAGGGGGATGCGCGCGCGTCGCTTTTTTCCGCCGGAAATCGATATCCGATTCACCAGCGGAAGCAGATATGGAATCTGCCGGTCGAGCAGGCCCCAAGCCAGGGCCTTTTCACAACGCGAGCGGGTGTGTGCCACCCACCATTTTCCCGGGCTGGCGAACGGGCTAAGCCCGTCTGCAAACACCGGAGGATTGTCCGATAACTTCAGCATGGTCTTCCCTTTACGGCCCGACAGTGACCGTCGAACAAAGACATACAATTCAATTCCGGGCCGTGCGCGCAAACCCAGCGCGCACCGTCAGCCCGGTTCACTCCTGCGCCAATTTTTGAACAAATACGCCCGCAACCAACTGCTTAGCGGACGTTGCCCTCCCGACTTTCGTCGAAACGGGCTCACCCAACACAGACATGGGCTTGCCCCGGCTCTAACGATTCCGCCGGGGCCAGCGATCCATACCTATTAGTTCATCAGCGTCACCCTTTTCAGCTCAATCCTTTCGTCCGATAACGACCCAGCTTCCAATCCTCGCGGTCGGGGGACAAAACCCAGGCCACCAAAGGCCGACCGATCGTTATCATCCACCGCGTTGACGACCACACCCAGCAGGTTGGCGCCAACGGTTTGCAATCCTTCATGGGCTAGTTGCACGGCCTTACGCCCGCTGCGACGCACTTCGATAATGGTCACAGTCAGGTCAACCGATGCACTGAGGATGCGGGCATCAGCCACCGCCAGCGTCGCCGGCGAATCAATCAGGATATGGTCGTATTGAAGAGACAAGTGATCGAGCAATTCGGCCAGCGCGGGCTGATTGAGCAATTCCGCCGCCCCACGCTCGACCGCGCCTGCCGCCAGCAGTTGGAGATTGGCAATCGTTGTGGATTGCACTGCGGAACGGATTTCGTCCTTAGCGGGCAATTCATCAGTAAGTAAGTCGGCCAGGCCGGTCTGATCTGACAGATTAAAGAACCGGTGCTGCTGCGGATGGCGCAGGTTGGCATCGATAATCAGTGTCTTCTTGCCCGCGCGGGCCAGTTCAATGCCGAGATTGCTGACAAAAGTGCTCTTGCCTTCTCCGGCAACAGCCGAGGTGACCAGGAGCGTCCGCGCGCGATCCTTCGGAATGCCGGTGTAAATGGCCGAGCGAATCGCACCGAAGACTTCGGCGACAGCCGATTCGGCGTCATCGGCAGCCAGCGCCATGGACTTGTCATCCAGATAGCCCTGCAAAACCGGCACCGCGCCCAGAACTGCAACGCCGAGCGTGGCTTGAATTTCAGCAGGACTGCGTAACCCAGCGGTCACTGATTCGCGCATCCAGCTCACGCCCAGGCCTGCCAGCAGTCCGCCGGTCAGGCCGATTACCAGTGTCCACAGCACGCGCGGGCTGCTGGCCTGCTCGGCCGGTGTCGCGGCCGAAAGTAAGGTCACCCGCACGCCCTCTTGGGCCTGCGCCGCCGAGATGTCCTGCATCCGGCTTTCCAATGCGCTGGTCTGCTGCTGCAATTGCTTGAGTTCGCCCGACAGGCGTGCGTATTCGGTTCCGCGGTCGGCCATTTCGGCGCCTTGCCTGCGAGCGTCGTTCAGCGCTTTCTGGAACTCGGCCTCGTGCTTCTCGGCGGAGATCAATCGCGCCTTGGCCGCCAGAACATACCCCGAGCGGGCCGAATCCAGCCGGGCACCCGCCGATTGGGCCAGTGGATGGCTTGGAAGATACTTTCGGGCCACTTCCTTGACCGCATTCTGGGCCGCCAGAAGCGCACCCTTGGCCGCCGCCAGTTCGGCCTCACCCACCAGCGGAAGCGCGCCGTTCAACACCTGCGCATTGATCGCAGCCAGTTTCTCCGGCTGGTCCTTAAGCAGGCCCGCGGCTTCGTCGTAAACGCCCCTGGCCTGGAGCGACTGCACGCGCGCCTCGACGATCAGATCAGTCAGCCGAGCCACTTGCCGATCGGTCTCGCTATTGGCCCGTGACGCCAGGTCGCGGGCACCTTGATCCTGCAACTGCTTCAATCGGCCCTGCTTTTCGACGAGCGACTGCTGCTTGTCAGCGCGGGATTTCTCGAAAACCTGAAGCGCGGCCTTTTCGTTATCCCGCGACAGCTCAACCTGAAAAGCCATGTAGGCCGACACCACCGCATTGGCCATCAGGGCCGCGTCGGCGCGATCCGAAGACGTGACGTTGACCAGAACCGTATTCCCCACCACCGCAGGTACGCACGACAGACGTCCTCGAACATAAGTCAGGCGATTTTCGTCAGCGACGCGGGAGAGCGTCTTGGACGCCAGCAATTCCGGCGAACCAAGGGCAATCGCCAGAACCGATGTGGACTCAAGGACTTCAATTTGATTGTTCAAAAAGCCGATGCTAGTCCGGCGCGACTCGGGCGAACTATCCTCAATGAGCAGGCGCGCGGAACTGATGTATTGCCGCGGGGCGACCAGCAGATAGGAGCCGGTGACAACAGCGGCAATCAAGACTGAAAGGCCAATAACCCGGCGCTGGCGCCAAAGGCCTTGCACGCTTGGCGAAAAACCGATTCCGTGATCATCAAAAACGTCCATCAGTCTTTCATCGGGGAGGTCCATACCGGACCGCTCCCGCTACTAAAATTCCCGCTACAAGTTCTATATACCTTGCGGACTAATTCGCAGTCCAACAGAACTTACACTAAAATGACCCCAGCCGAGTCCGATAACATAATACAGGAAAGATATGACGTTTGTAAGGGAAACCCCTCCAGTGACGTCCGATAACGCCTTACTTCCTGGTGCTGACGCGGCCTTCGTCGATTTTTTCAACACATTTAGGTAACTATATGGGTATGGTAACGGTGCAAGTTTGGGACGCGACGGGAAATAAGCGACAGGAAGTGTCTTTGCCCGACGACGCTGCGATCAATCGCATCCTCGTCGTACTATTGGAGAAGATGAATTTCCCGCAATACGCGCCGGATGGACAGCCGCTCAGCTATAAATTTCACCACCGCGCGTCGGGCAAACAATTATTGGACACCCAGTGTCTGAAAGACGTCGGCGTAAAGGACGGCGACGTGCTACGATTGCAACCGGAGATCACCGCAGGGTAACAAGCGTTCTGAGCACGAAGCGCTCTATGAGCGAACCGGTCGTCCGGCCATCCACCCCCCCGTATGGATTCCACCCCTACACCAATCTCCGTCTCCGCTGAAGAACTCGCCGGCGATGACCGCTTTCATCGCTTTGGGCTGATTCCCTGGTGGGACCAGAAAAAGTTGGCCAACGCGCGCGTGTTGGTCGTCGGCGCGGGCGCGCTGGGCAATGAAATCATCAAAAATCTCGCCCTTCTCGGCGTGGGCAACGTGTTGATCGCCGATTTGGACGTGATCGAAAATTCCAACCTCTCGCGGAGCGTCCTGTATCGCACAGAAGACAACGGCCAGCCCAAGGCCCTCGTCGCCGCCCGCGCGGCCCGGTCCATTTATCCCGCGATGCGCACGCACTCCTTTCACGGCAATATCGTGTACGACCTGGGCCTTGGCGTCTATCGCTGGGCTGACATCGTGCTGGGTGGACTCGACAATCGCGAAGCCCGCTTGTCCATCAACCGGAATTGCTTCAAGCTCAACAAGTCGTGGGTGGATGGCGCGATCGAGCAGATTCAAGGCACCGCCCGGTTCTTCTCCCCCGGCGGTCCGTGCTATGAATGCACGATGTCGCAAACCGATTGGAAGCTGCTCCAATCCCGGCGAAGCTGCAATCTCCTCTCGCGATCGGAAATGCAAGCCGGCAAGACTCCCACCACGCCCACCATCAGTTCGATCATCGCCGGGGTGCAAACCCAAGAGGCCATCAAGCACCTGCATGGGTTGACAACGCTGGCGGGCAAAGGGTGGGTGTATGACGGCATTTCCGGGGATTCCTACACGGTCGATTTCCAACGAAAAGAAGATTGCTATAGCCACGACCTTTTAGAAAATATCACCAGCCTCGATTCCCGGTCCGATAATCTCACCGCGCGCCAATTGCTCGACATTGCCCGCAAAGAACTCGGGCCTTCTGCAGAACTTGAACTGCCCCGAGAGGTGCTGCGCGGGCTGACCTGCCCGAAGTGTCGACAAACCCAGGAATTATTTCTTTCCCTCGGTCATGCCGATACCAGTCTAAGCCGCTGTCCCGTCTGCGCTCAGTCAACCCGCGACGTGCTGACCTTCCACCGCATCCGCGGAGACGAAGCGTTTCTCGACCGTACACTGGCCGAAATCGGCATCCCCGCATTCGACATTATCACCGCCAGCGTAGAAAATCGTCGCATCGGCTATGAACTGTCCGGTGACGCTTCGGCCGTCCTAGGCCCGCTGGATCATGGAGGCGACCTGCAATGGATTTAGCCCGCACGGAACGTGACGTTGATCGCCTGGACTTTTCCAATTGGCCGATGCGGTCGCTGGCCCATTTGTCGTCCCCGCGGCAGTCCCGCTTTCAAGTCGTGATTCGTCAGACCGCGCTCGAAGCGATCCATCAGCACGGATTGACCACCACACAAGTGGAAGTCTGTGGCGTCCTGGTGGGGGATTGCTGTCGCGACGCCTTCGGGCCATTCCTCCATATCGAGGCCGCAGTTCGGGGCACGGCAGCGGCCAGCAAAGGAACTAGCGTCACCTTCACCGCAGACACCTGGACCCAGATTCAGAACGAGATGGACGCCAAATATCCCGGCCAAAAGATCGTCGGCTGGTATCACACGCATCCGGGGTTCGGCATTTTCCTGTCGGACATGGACGTGTTCATTCAGGAAAATTTTTTCAATCTCCCCTGGCAGACCGCGCTGGTGTTTGATCCGCTCAGCGGCGATGAAGGCATTTTCGTCTGGCGGGAAAACAAGTCTGTCCGCGAGGAGTGGATCGTCGAACACGACCCGAAGCTGGTTGCCAAGACTTCCGCGGAGATGCAGTTCGGTCACGACAAGATCGTGGAATTGATGATCCGCGTGCGCAGGCTCGAACGCCGGCTCAAAACCCTCGCCATGGTCGTCTTTTTCGCCATTGCCTTTGCTTTGGCAGGCTTCTGGTGGGCGTTGCCCACTTTCGAGCGCGTGCTATACGCGCCGGCAACGCAACCGATCTTAAAGTAAGCAGCCAGCCAAAATCGACCAACGTCTTGGTGTGTTTATGTCCACCGATCCGATCATTATCACGCTGGAAGACCTGAGTTCCAAGAAGGTTGAGAAGCGCCTGGCCGAACAGGCCGCGATCGCGCGCAATCGCGAGCAGGCTGACTTTGCCACGCAATCCGACGCCTCTAAAGTCAAGACCGACGCGCCTTTGTCTGGCCTGTGGTACAACCCCGCCTTCACCCTCACCGTCTTTGGCATCCTGGGCGGATTGCTTGGCTGGCTGGCCAGCGACGCCGCCCTGCTTTTACGCCCCACCGCCCGCACCGAAGCCATTCATTTTATCCATGCCGCCAACCAGATCACCCGCGGGGTCGGCGAGGGCCGCTTTACCCCCGCGCAGGCCGAGAGCGCCCTCCAGCAAATCCGCTGGTCGTCAGAATCTAATCGTTATCTGGCCATCCACTTGGACAAGTCGCTCTCGCCCGACGACCGGCAGGCCAGGATCGCCACGCTCGATGCCCGCGAGGCGCGCAAGACCCTCATCGCCAATACGCTTTCTTATGGCGTGTGTGGCCTGTTCATTGCCCTCTGCCTTTCGATCGCCGAACCAGTGATCGATCGCAATATCGCCCGCGCTATCACAGACGGTTCAATCGCGGCCGCCGTTGGTTTGCTCGGAGGGGTTCTGGCTTCGATTGTCATGGACGACCTGTTCCAAATGATGCTGGACCAAACCGGTTCAGAGGTTTTGGCTCGAGCTGCCGGCTGGGGCCTGCTCGGCCTGACCGTAAGTATCGGCTCGGGCCTGACGATGCGCAGCGGCAAGCGCCTTCTGATCGGCGTCATCGGCGGCACGCTGGGTGGAATCGCCGGCGGGATACTCTTCGTCCTGCTTCAAAACTGGCTCGGCAACGCGTTGCTTAGCCGGGCCGCAGGATTCGTCAGCATCGGCGCCGTCGCGGGCCTGTGCACCGGGCTGATCGAATCGGCCAGCAAGGCCGGCTGGGTGAAAGTGACTCGAGGGCTGATCGCCGGCAAACGGTTCATCCTCTATCGCAACCCGACGTATATCGGGTCCGGGCCGGAATGCCAAATCTACCTTTTCAAAGACCCCAAGGTGGGCCGGCGACATGCTGCCATCCACATCGTCAAGGGCGGTTTTGAAATTGAAGACCTTCCGCTGGGTGAACGAACGCTCGTGAACGGCGCGCCGGTCCGCCGAAGGCGCCTGCGACAGGGCGACAAGATCGGCGTGGGCAACAGCACGCTGATTTTTCAAGTGAGGACGTAATCGCCCATAGAATCCCGGCCCTCGGGGAAGCCCCTACAATACCCTCGGGCATTTTTATGCTCGCTATAGGAGAACACACGACGTATTCTCCTTGCCGGAGGAATCGATGCTTGATCCCCTGCTTGTTAACCCCGTACTAGACGTGCTCCTCGCGGGTTCATTTACGGAACTGGCCGCAGTGCTGCGCGGCCAGGCCGATGCAATCGTCCCCTCCTGGGAAAACATGGTCCGCGAGGTTCTCCCCGCAGCCGATGCCCTCACCATCAGCCAATTACGGGATCACATCCCGATGACTTTGGACCGCCTGGCGGACGTGCTCGAATCCACCAGCATCGGCACGATCAACCAGTTCATCCTTGAGACAGGCCAACATGGGAATCTTCGGTTTGAACAGGGTTTCAATATCGACGAACTCCTCATCGAGTATCGCCTGCTCCGGCGCGCCCTTATCGAACACGTTGAATCGTCCCTGAATCGGCGAACGACAATCCGCGAAGACGTCGCGCTAAACATGGGGATCGACATCATCCTGCACAACGGAATCACCGCGTTCGTCGAACACCGAACCACCGACGCCGCGCACGATCCAATAGCTGCCGCCAGGGTGCTTTCAACCCTCTCGCACGACCTGCGCAATAACATTAGTGCCGTTATGTTGACGCTGGAACTGCTGCGTCGAAAGCTTACCACCCAGCCGCGACTCGCCGACGACCTTAGCGACCTGAAAGTAGCGCGGCAGACCCTCATGGAGACGATCGAAGGCATCGAACGCCTGGCCCGCGGGGTGCGGGCCAGGGAACGATGATCCTGCACACGTGGTGCTGAACGCCGGGGGCCTCAAAATTGACAATTAGCGCTGACGCCCGACCCGGCCGGCTAATCTCTGGAGCGGTGTGACAACAGCGCCCCGGCCAGCAGGCCAATGCCCGCAGCCAACAGGACTGTGGTCAGCGGATGCTCTTTGATTTGGCTCTGCGCCGCCGACTCCCATTCGCCTAACGACTCATATCCCTGCTGGGCATATTGTCGACCTTTTTCCATGTATTCCTTGCCCACATTGGTCGCCTGCTGGTAGCCGTCGTTCAGCGCCGAGGCCGCCCGGTCAGCCGTCCGCTTAGCTTTTTCACCCAAACCGGCCGCCGCCGAACTGCCATCGCTTACCGTCTCGTCAATCTTATTTTCCGCTTCTTTTACGCCCGCCTGTACGGCTTCATTTACCTTGTGTTGCGCGTTGCTCATAACGTCTCCTTCGTGTTGCTCGGTCGCCATCCCCCATTTACCAGACACGAGAAAGTTTAGCCGCGTCACTTGGTTGGGGCGCATCGGGACTTGCTTGATCGGGGCATCAGGCGGTTCCGGTCCACATTGTACTTGAGACAAAAGCTTTCAAGCGCTGACGATATGATCTTTGCGCCCCGTGACGCGCCGCAGCGCTCCGCGAGCGTCGATGATGAGTCGGGCATGATCGGCAATGACTTGCCAGTCGTACCAGGCATGATGCGTCGAGACGATCAGGCAGTCATACCCGGCCAGCGCCGCTGGTGAAAATTCGATGCTGCGCATCTTCAGGTCGTAATGGCGCATCTTGTGTGTCGCCGGGACGTGCGGGTCGTGATAATCGACGCTCGCGCCCAGTTCTTCCAGTTTTTCGATGATCTCGAAGCTTGGGCTTTCGCGCACATCATCAACATCGGGCTTATAGGCCAGCCCCAGCACCAGCACTTTGGCGCCGTTTAAAGCCACCCTGCGATCGTTCAGCGCAAGCTGAGTGCGATGAACCACATATTCCGGCATACTCCGGTTCACCTGCCCCGCCAGTTCAATAAAGCGCGTCTCCTGGCCTACTTCCCGTGCCTTCCACGTCAAATAAAACGGGTCGATCGGGATGCAGTGTCCCCCTAAGCCCGGGCCGGGGTAAAACGGTTGAAACCCGAACGGCTTGGTCGCCGCCGCCGCGATCACCTCCCAGATGTCGATGCCCATCGCAGTCAAAACTACTTTCATCTCGTTCACCAGCGCGATATTGACCGCGCGATAGATGTTTTCCAGCAGCTTGGCCGACTCGGCGATCTCTGCGGACTTGACGGGGATCACTGACCGAATCGCCTTGGCGTATAGCGCCGTCGCCAGTTCGCCAGATAGGGGATCGATCCCCCCTACCAGCTTGGGAATAGTCTGGGTGTTAAAATCCTTGCGACCGGGGTCTTCGCGTTCGGGGGAATAGGCCAGGAAAAACGACTCGCCACAGACGGCTCCGCCGCGCGAGAGGATGGGCAGAACCACCTCGCGAGTGGTGCGCGGATAGGTAGAGGACTCGAGCACGATCAATTGCCCCGGGCGAAGCGTCTTGGCGCAGTCTTCGGCGCTGCGGGCAACAAAAGAAAGGTCTGGTTCGAGGTGCTTGCCCAGGGGAGTGGGCACGCAGATGAGGATGCAGTCGGCCTCACGCAGTCGTGAAAAATCCGCAGTGGCATCGAACCGCTGGCTGCGCTTCAAATCGCGCACCAGCGATTCACCGAGGTGCTTGAGGTAATTCTCTCCGCGATGCAGGGCTTCGATCTTTGCCGGATCGACATCGAACCCGATCACCGGAAACCCCGCCTGATGGAATGCCACCAGAAGAGGCAGTCCCACATATCCAAGACCGATCACGCCCACCACCGCCTGGTTGGATTCGATTTTTTCCGCCAGTGTCATGCCGCTCCTTCGTCAGGCCACAAGCGTAACGGGAGCCGGGCGGGAGAGGCAAATTTGGGTGAAGGTTCAGCGGCGATCGAAATAGGCTTGCACGAGGTCTTTTTGGGCATCGGGCACCAGCCCGTCGCGGAGGGCGCGCGCGGCCGATCGCTGGGCATCGGGCCAGCCCGCGGATTGCCAGGGCGGGATGGATTTCGCCTGCGCTCCCGCGCCGGTGATGCCGCCCGTATCACTGCCCCCAGCATTTGCGATGGTTGGTCGGCCGGTGCCGCCTGCGCTTAGTTCGTCGCCCGAAGCCGTCGGGCCGGAAGTCGGATCCAGCGAACCTTTCTGGAGCGTTTGCGTCACCTGCGTTTGCGCCGATGCCGAGCCTGCTTGCCCATCAACTTTGCGCGTGGCGCGTGCCTGATCTGACTGTTCCGTAGTCGAGTCCACCAGCCGCGAGGCATCGGTGGATTGGTTGGCGTTTTCTTTGCCAAGCAATGGATCATTTGCACGCGAATCCAAGCCGGTTGACACACTCTTCTCCGGACCGTCGATGGAGGCGAGAATCGCGGTGCCTGCGGGCGGATCGTCGGCACGCGCGTTCGTCCGGGTCAGTTCCGACAGCAGCGACAAGGTGATGATCATCGCAAGGCTGAGGCCGATGCCCGCCCAGACCCGCGGGGAGAATCGTGAGAAGGAAACCTCCGCAGGGCGAAAATTGGTCGCCACTTCTGTCGCCCGCGCAAGCACCCACTTTGCTCCCGGCTCATTTACTTGGCGCATCGACCACCCGCTGCTCAATAGATCGGCCAATCGCAGTTGGTGGTCGGCGGTCATTAACGTCGCCAGCATCGACGGCCGTCCGGCGATTCCCAGCCACAGCCCCGCCAGCACGCCCGCGGCGCCAGCCACAACCAAAAGTTCAACAACACTTTCCTGGCGATACAGCAGGATCAACAGGACAGGAAGGCACAGCAGACTGGCACCGGCCAGCGCCAAGCCCAGAGATTCAGCCATGCGCCACAACACCGCCCGGCGACGGAGTGCGAGAGCAAAAATCAAGAGAAAATCGACGGAACCGGCACGCATGACCTTTTAGTTTACCACGCCAACGAAACTAAACTGCAAAGTCTGCACAGTAGACCGACTGAATACTAAAGCCCCGGCCAGCGGGCCTGCAGCTCTG
>JBBQSU010000039.1:0-26121 GCA_038234815.1 Tepidisphaerales bacterium
GGCGATGCAGCGTGTCATAGAGCCGGCGAAGTCGTGGAATGGAAACGGGTTGAACGGCGCTGATGCACAGGATCGCGACGCCGGCGTCGGCCATTGCTTCTGCGATTTCACCGGTCAACCGCTGATGGGATGCGAGGACGGGCTGCATCGCGCTGGCTTCCAGCAACGGCGCGAGGAGTTCCCCACTGGCGGCGTCGAGTTCGCCGTGGGCCGGAACGATGCCCACTTTAGCGGGCGTGACGCTCCGATCGCGCGAGGTGGGCGCTTCGGGCCTCGGGAGATATACGCTGGCGTCGCGGACTTTTTCACACAGCGCGTGCAACTGTTCGCTTCCCACCTTCTGGCGCAAATGATCGCGCTGCGCCAGCACCAGCGCTGGCAGAAGGAGTTCATCGACAACCTGGGCGTAGGACCGGTCGGGAGAGGTCCGCTTGACGAGGCGCTCGATTTCGTAATCGTCGCCGCTGAGCAGCCGGTGGTAGGCCCGTGCCGGCGCGGAGAGCGGGGATTGTTCGGCCAGCAGGACGGTGACGATATCCAATACCGGAACGTGCTTGGCGATGACGACGATGCAGACGGTCATGGGCACGGCCAGGATGAGGCCGATTCCGCCCCAAAGCCAAGTCCAGAAGACCACGGTAATCACGATGCCGATGGGGCTGATTCCTGTGCTGGCCCCATACAGCCACGGC
Organism: Tepidisphaerales bacterium; assembly: GCA_038234815.1. GTDB lineage: Bacteria > Planctomycetota > Phycisphaerae > Tepidisphaerales > Tepidisphaeraceae > JBBQSU01. The sequence continues at coordinate 693 of JBBQSU010000039.1, forward strand.
TCCACGGCCATGTTGGTGAAAAGCTCGTTGCCTACGTACAGCGCGATTACATACAAGAGGTGATGCCAATCCGGGAAAGCCGCCGCCGACAGCAGCAATGGAAACGCCGCTGCCAGCCAGGGGCCCAGATAAGGAATGAAGCGGAGGAGTGTCGCAAGCAATCCCCAGAGCAACGGGCTGGGCACGTCCAGAATCCAAAGCCCGATCGCAGCGACGATACCGTAGCCGGTGTTCACCAGCAGTTGCATCAACAGATAGCGGCTGATGCGCTGGCTGGCTTCGTCCATTGCTTGCGTGGAGACGGAAAGGTTGTAATCACCGGCGAGGCGCAAAGCGCGGTCGTAGAGGTCGTTGGTGGCCAGGAGGATCATAATGACGAGGAGGACGACAATTCCGCCGGTGGCGGCGATGGATGCAACCGAAGGAATCAGCGCCGTGAAATAATCCCACGCGGCTTTCCAACTGCTGCTGGTTTCGACGGCGCTGTCGGCATCGCCTGGGCGTCTAGGCGGCTGGGCCTTGAACGGCGGTGCTGCAACCGGCACGGACGCGCGGGCGATGGGCTGGGTCGTGGGGCCAGTCGTGGGCTGGGTATTACTCAGTTCTTCGCTGATGGAATGCAGCGTTTTCCCGGCACGGGCAAAGTTGCCGTCGCTCGACGAACTGCGCAAGGAGCGAATTTTGGTGACGATGGTACTTTCGTATTTGGGCAATTCACCGAGCAGAGCCGACAATTGCGCGCCTACGAAATAGCCCGTGCCGGCAACGGCGGCGATGGCAACGGCGGTGACGACGCCCACCGCTACCCCGCGATTGTGTACGAAGCGTTCAAGATATGAGACCAGCGGATCAAGGAGAAACGCGACCATGATCGACAGGGCCAAGGGAACCCACACGGCCTGGCCGAAATATAGAACGGCGATCGTGGCGATCAACGTCAGGAGGGCCGTAAGCCAACGTCCCAGGAGGATGGATCGATCGAAATCCAAGGTCGTTTGCCGGTGGGGTTACGAACTGGCTTTGACGGAAAACGGCGCCGACATCGGCGCATCGGAATCTGAAGGCGCATGGCCCGAATCGTACTGAGGGGACCGCTTGGCTTGATGTTCCCTGGCGTGACGCAACGCCGTGGCGGCGAGTTTTGCGAGCGCCGTTCCGCCTTTGAACCCCCATCGTGACGCACCGACCAGGCTGTTTCGGCTTGCCGGGGACAGGCCAAGCAAGAGGCCGGCGGTGAAACCAGACGTCACCACCGTTAGCGGATGCTGACGCACGGCTGCCAGCGGGTCGAACGCGTGGGTGCTATCCAGGAGCGAGGTCTTGGCCTTTAGTAAGTCGTCTCTGCCCTCGGTGGCGAGGCCGCCGAGGTCGCCGAGTTTTTGCTGAATCCATGGGAGGGTTTGTCGACCTTCTCCGTCGGTTCGGCCAACTTCCGCGCCGGCTTGGTTTCGGGAATTGTAACTAGGATTTTTACGATCCATGTGAGACCTCCGGCAACTGCAAGACACGTTAAGCCGAGCACGCCGATCGCGGCACTCGGGGGCATTATCGACAGGAGCAACCAGTAAAAGGCGGTTGCCAGCGCGATCAGCCCACAGGCGGCCAGGACGGACGCGGCAATCGTTATCAGCAGCTGGACCCCAATTCGGACCACGCCACGTTGAAATGCGCGGCCCTCGGCTTCCAGCAGGTTGAGCAGCGCGATGAAAATTTTAGCAATTGATTCCATGGCTTAATGTCGGCGAAGTAACGCGCCGGCGATAAGGCCCACGCCTGCGGCGATAGCCAGCGCTGCCAGTGGATTGGAGGAAATGCTCGCTTCAAGTGATTCGACCGCGTCGGCAGAACTCGTTTTGGCCTGTTCCCAGACTCCTTCGAGACGCTCGGTGCCCTCACTGAGACGATCCCGAGCCACGGCGGCAGTCGCTGACAACTTTTCCTTGGCGACGACGCTGCCGTCCTTGCCGGTCCCGACGAGTGATCCGACCAGAGACGCAACCTCGGACTTTAGTCGGCGTAGGTCGTCCCGCAATTCCCCGGCGGTCACCTTCATTTCGTCGAAGTGCGACTGAACTTTCCGCTTGGCATCGCTGGCGACGTCTTGGGCAATATCGGCTGGCATAGGTGTCTCCTTTTTAGGAACCTGCATCGGAGTTGCGCATCTGATTGGCTCTTACGGGGTGAAACCCGAGCGGAACCCTTGATGCGTAACCTTAACCACAGCAGTATTGGCTGGACGGGTAAAGGCGATATGAAGAAAAAATGAAATCGCATTCATGGACGTGGCGACATCTATAACTCCCAACCCAGCGATGGACACCGCTCAAGTCACGCCGGGTGCGAGGCCTGTTCGGTGGGATGGACAGCGTTGGCGGGATCATTTTGCCAGATATAACGCGGTTCTCCGCGCGGATTCACCGGATATTGTCGTGACGCGTAGTCACAGAAAATCAGCACGAAAAGGATGCCGAGCCAAAGGAAACCGGCACCAGCAAAAACCGCCGCGCGGCGGGGGCCGGATAGCACGTGCATGAAGTAGAGGACAATCAGAAGTCCTTTCACGCTCGCGATTGCAAAGGCGATAATCATCCCCCATGAATGCCCGGGGAGGATGCGATTAAAATCATAAAACGCCGCTGCCACCGTGGCCGTCATCAGAATCAGTAAGCCAAAATAAATGAGCGTATAGGTTTTAACACCCGGCTCATGTCGTTCGTGAGACATAAAAAATCCCTTCGGCTTAGTGTCGCAGTAAATACAGCGTCGGAAACAGAAAAACCCAGACCAGATCGACGAAATGCCAATACAACCCGAACATGTCGATCGGATTATTGTACGCTGCGGTGAAACTGCCCCGCTTGGCAAAAACGATCAGGGCCCCCAGCACCGCCAAGCCCACCAACATGTGCAAGGCGTGGACTGCGGTCATGGCGAAGTAAAAGCCCATGAAAAGCTTCATTTGCACGGGTCGAACTTCGCCCGTATGCGATATCTCAGTGTAATTCAGTCCGGGAACGAGATGCTCTTTGTATTCGATGTGGTATTCGGTGCCCTTAATCGCCACGAACGCGCAGCCCAGAATGAACGTGAGCACCAGCCATCGAACCAGCGCCTTTTGCGCGCCATGCCTCGCCGCATGAACCGCCAGCACCATGGTGTAGCTGCTGGTAAGCAGCACCACCGTGTTGATCGTGCCGAGCATCCATTTCAGTTCCTCGGCACCGTGTACGAACGCCTCGTGCCACCTAAATCGGTAGACGAAGAACGCTGCGAAGACGGCACCGATGAACATGATCTCGGTGATGAGGAACGACCACATGCCCAGCGTGGCGGTGACGTACTGCTGCTCGGCATCCTCGAACTGAGAAGCCGGGAAAGTGTCCTTATCCACCGCGGTATGTACTTCAGACATCGGAATCACCATAAAAAATCAGGTTCCACTCCACTCGGTCCGTTCCAGTTTCTGGCCCGGTCCAGGCAACTTCTTCAGAATCGGACCGTTTCCACCTTGCGGGGTCATGTCGAAATAGGCATAAGCCTCTTCGCGGCACACCGGTACCTTATGAAAGTTATGCGCCGGCGGAGGCGACGAAACCGTCCACTCCATGCCCATTGCCAGCCACGGGTTAGGCCCTGCGGGCTTGCCGTATTTCATCGACCAGAGCAAGTACACCAGTGGCATCAGATAACCAATGGCCAGGATCGATGCACCGGCGGTACTTAGGATGTTCAACACCTGAAATTCTTCAGGATAGCCGGCATATCGACGCGGCATCCCCAAATATCCCAGCAAGAACTGCGGAAAGAACGTGAGGTTGAATCCGAAGAAAATAAACCCGGCAGCGATACGGCCGGCCCATTCGGGATAGCGCCTGCCAAACATCTTTGGGAACCAGAAGTGAATACCACCCATGAAGGCCGTCACCGTTCCGCCCACCATGATGTAATGGAAATGCGCCACGATGAAATAGGTATCGGTGAGATGCACGTCGGTGGCCAGGGTAGCCAGAAACAGCCCCGTCAATCCGCCGATCACGAAAAGCCCGATGAACGCGATGGCATACAGCATCGGCGTCGTAAATACGATCGATCCCTTGTGCAAGGTAGCGATCCAGTTCACTACTTTGATCGCCGAGGGAACAGCCACAAAGAAACTGAGGAAGGAGAAGATGAGGCCGCCATAAGTGCTCATCCCGCTCACGAACATGTGATGCCCCCACACCAGAAAGCTGATGGCGGCGATAGCGATGCTGGAAGCCGCGACGAGGCCATAGCCATAGATGCGCTTGCGGGCGAAACAGGCCACCAGTTCGCTGATGACGCCCATGCCGGGAAGCACCATGATATAAACCGCGGGGTGCGAGTAGAACCAGAAAAGGTGCTGAAAGAGGACTGGGTCGCCTCCGCGGGCTGGGTCAAAGATGGGCACGTTAAAGGCACGTTCGATCAGCAAAAGAACGGCGGTCATGGCCAGCACCGGTGTGGCCAGAAGCATAATCACGCTGGTGGCATAGATGGACCAGCAGAACAGGGGCATTCGGCTCCACCACATGCCCGGACAGCGCATGGTGTGCATGGTGACGATGAAATTCAGGCCCGTAAATATCGAGCTGAAGCCGGCGATGAAGATGCCGATGACCGTAAGCACCACGTTGGTTTGCGAGTAGACACTGGAATACGGCGTATAGAAGGTCCAGCCGGTGTCCACTCCGCCCAGGATGATCGCCAAGGTGGTGAATATGCCGCCGCCTATAAAGAGATACCAACTGGCCAGATTCATTCTCGGAAAGGCCAGGTCGCGCGCGCCGATCATCAGCGGCACGAGAAAGTTGCCCATCGTCGCCGGGATGGACGGGATGAGATAAAGGAAGACCATCACCACGCCGTGGATGGTGAACATGCGGTTGTAGGCCTCGGCACTGACAAAATCCCGCTTGGGGGTAAGCAGTTCGATCCGGATCACGGTTGCGGCGATTCCGCCGATAAAAAAGAAAAACGTGATGCCAATGAGATAAAGAATGGCGATGCGCTTGTGGTCCTTGGTCAATAACCAGGATTTGAGCGAGTTGCCGGCGGTCAGGTAGTTGTCCGCAGGCAGAGGAACTTCGATTGCGGGAATGTAGGGGATGCTGCTCATGTTCTAGTTTTCTCCAGACGGCTGGGGCCAAACGCCGGGGGGCTGGGCGGCCGGGGGGAGGTTGGGCACGCTGTTGGGCGGTACGCCGTTTACCGGCTGCGTTGCCGGCGCGGCCGAGTTGGCTTGGCCCGGCTCATCGCTCTTGGCGGCGCCGAGAGTTTTGATATAGCTCACCAATGCCGATACCTGTTCGTCACTCAACTGCGCTCTGAAACTGGGCATCAGTCGCCCGTATCCGGCCACCACCTTGGCGGCGGGGTTGATGATCGATTCCCGCAGGTATTCTTCATCCGCCAGCACCGTGCTGCCATCATCCAATTTCTGTTGTCGGCCGAACAGGCCCGCCAGGGAAGGCGCGTTTTGCCCGTGACAGGTGAGACAGCCATAAGTGGCAAACAGCTTGGCCCCTTCTTCCACCGGTGTTACATTCACCGAAACACCCGCCAGCCATGCCTGATAGTCCTTTTCTTCCATGACCACTACGCGGCCGATCATGTCCGAGTGCAGCGTTCCGCAGTATTCCTGGCAGAACAGGTGATATTCGCCGACCTTTGTCGGCGTAAACCACTGCGTCGAATAAGAACCAGGAATCACATCCTGCTTAATCCGAAAGGCCGGCACGCTAAAACTGTGAATCACATCCTCGCTGATCATGGTGAGCTTCACAGGCTGACCCACGGGAATGTGCAACTCGTTGATTTCCCGCTGGCCACTGGGATGTTGAATTTTCCACATCCACCGCTTGGCGGTGACATTGATCTCGGTGGCGTTGGGCGCAGGGCGCTTCATGCGCATGTAGATTTCCGCGCCCCAGAAGAACATCACCATGAGCAGCACGAATAGCACCGCCGACCAGAGGATTTCGGTCCACCTGCCCGGTTCTTCCCGTGGCGGCATGTCGTCCACATGACGCCGGCGATATTTGATGGCGAAGAACGCAATCAATCCACACACCACCAGCGTGATAATCACGCTGACAACGGTGAGGAACAGCGTCAGCTTGTCTACGTCCCCGGCGAAGTTGGATGCGCTATCAGGCAGCAGTCGAAACTTCGTGTTCATGTATCCCTCCGGCTGCCGCTTGGCGTAGCCTCATCTCCACCGAGATGCGCGGTACCAAGCTCTTTCATGCGTCGGGCGCGGGCGAAATTCAGGGACACGATCAGTCCGGCCAGGGCCAGCACCGTCAGCCCGCCCAACAGTTTCAATCCTCGGCTGATGATGAGTCCGTATTTGCCCGTGGCGGGGTCGTACTTAAAGCAATAGAAGAGAATCTGCTCCGTGGGATGTCCGACGGTGCCGGCGGCGGCCAGCTTAAGCGCCGCGCGTACGTCCGTCGGCGGATAGTCGGTTCCGAGGAAATACTGGGTGATTTTTCCTGCCGGCGAGACCACCAAAACCGCACTGGCATGAGCATAAAGCTTGTTCGCTTCGTCGTAGGTGTAGCGAAACCCGGCCGCCTTGGTAACGGCCTCGATCGATGCTTCCGTGCCCGTGAGGAAATGCCATCCCTGCTCGGCTGAAGGCCGCCGATACGACCTCAGATAAGTTTTTTTCTTGGCAGCGGCAAGCTTGGGTGTTTCGCGGGGGTCAAAGCTGATGGTGACGATGTCGAAACTCTCACCGGCGCTTTCGGTGAGCGCATTCAGACTGCGATTGAGCTGATTGAGCGTTAGGGTGCAGAGCATCGGGCATTCGTAATAGACGAACGTAAGAAGGACTGGCTTACCGCCGATAAAACCTCTAAGCGGGCGCTCGTTGCCTTGCTCGTCGCGAAAGGTCGCGTCCAGCGGCAACTGGTTGCCGAGTTTCTGGTCAACGCCGACGTTGTTGAGGATTGCCGGCTGACTCGTCGGAGCCTGTGCCAGCGTCGAACGGGAAATCGACACGGTAGCCAACAGCACGGTGACGAATAGAAAGAGTTTCATGGTTTGCCTCCGTCCTGGGTGGGGGATTTCGTGGTTTTGTCACTCCGGCGGGCATTCACCTGATCAATAAGGCCATCAGGAATTTTGGGTAGAAGGCCAGTACCTTCTGTCTTCCAACCGAGCGAGTCAAACACGCGGTTCTCTCGGTCATACATCGCCGCCAGATCCTCCTGTGGGAGTGTGTCGTGCCCTTGCGTGGGCTGGAGGACGGGGCCATTGAAGGGCAGCGGGGTATCGGCGACGGCCGATCGCGGCTGATCCGAGTTAATGGCCGCGCGCTCGCGCAGACTCATATAGACCGCCACGCCGATGAGCACGGCCGCGGTGAACACGATGAGGCTGGGGACAAATATGCCGACCGTTTTGGCCGACACGTCGCCCACTTCGTAGCCGCGATCAATGCTCTGCTGCGATTCGTTCAGTGGTGTGGGTACCATGATTTCCTTCCTCGTAACCCTGCATCGAAACATCGTAGGCCGCCGGCACCAATGGCTGCCGCGACAAAATCATTAGATAAACCGCCAGCCAGATCCCGCCAAGCCCGAAGGGGGCAATAAAATCCAGCCAGTGAGCAGTGCCCGCGATGCGCGGTTCAGGGCTGGACGGCGCGATCATCCACAGCACGTCGACAATCCTCATCACCAGCACTAAAGCCGCGATTTTGGCCAGAGAACAGACGTCGCGCTTGGTCCTCTGCCTCAGCAGCATGAGGAATGGAACTGCAAAGTGCAGCAGAATGATGGAGATGCCGACCGGTTTCCATGCACCGATCGTGCGGTGATAGAACCAGACATTGTCTTCCTGGGAGTTGCCGGCCCAGATCACCAGGTATTGGAAAAAGGAAACGTAAGCCCACATGACGACGGCGGCCAGGAACAAGTTGCCCAGATCCTGCAACCGATCCGCGCTAATGATTCGGGCCAGCGACGGTTTATTACGCAGCCGTGCTAGGACCAGAATCATCACACAAAGGCCTGTCACTGCCTGAGCCAGCACCGTCATTGCGCCGAACGTGCTGGAGAACCAGTCCACCTCGCGGGCACAAATCCAATCAACCGAGGCGATGAACATTGTGAAGAAATAAAGGATCAGGCCGACGACGCTCCAGTTATGCATTTTGCTCAGCAGGCGGGCGTCACCGGTGCGGTCGTGCTGGACTGATAGGGTGCGCAATCGCCAGGCGAGGAGACTCCACAGGATCAGGAAGGCAAAGGACCGTTCGAATACTCCGCGGGCGCTCATGAAATGCTCGCGGTGCTGCAGCAAGGCGCTGTGAGCAATGCGCTCCGGGTCGGCCCAGGGCCAGACATATTTTGCGCCCAGCACCAGCGGAATGAATAGCAGCGTCAGGATGGGGAGCGTCATAGCGGCCGACTCGCCGGAACGCCGAATCATGAATCCCCAGCCTCCGCCGGTCATGTGGTGGAGCATCACGATGCCTAGCGCTCCCATTGCTACGCCGAGACAGACGAACCACGCGAACAGATACGCTCGGAAAAAGGGTTCAGGCTCGTGCAGGCCGAAAACGACGCTGACGCCGAGAACTAGGACACCGACCAGGGCCGCAAGTTTTGCCGGCGAAGCCGACGCAAAATCGCCGGTATCGATTTGAGGTGAAGAGGTCATCGCGCGCCTCCTTTCGGGGTATCGCCGCCAGCCACAAGCGCCGCGCGAGTGGTATCAGAAGTGGTCAGGCCAGGGGCATCGGGGGCTGCCTGCAATATACGGACGTAGGCGACAATCGCCCAGCGGTCGGCCGGGGCGACCCGATCGCCGTAGCCAAACATCGCGCCGAAGCCATGAGAGATCACGTCGAAAAAGTGCCCGTCGTCCACATTATTCAACCGCGGGACGTGAAACGATGGCGGGCGCGGCATCCCCCGCTGCACGATCATGCCTTCGCCGTTGCCCAGTCGACCATGGCAGGGGGCGCAGAAAATCGTAAATTGCGACTGCCCCCGATCGACGATTTCGCGCGTGACCGGAAACGGCATGCTCCTCGGTGTGGGCGCAAGATTTTCCAATCCCCCGCGACCGGTAGATCGCGTTTGCGTGTACGGCTGTTCGGGAAATTGATGCGGCACAACGCCGGCCACCAAGGGGCGGGCACTGGCACCATTTTCATAAAATTCGCTCTTGTCCATCGTGTCGTTCTTCCGCTGGTCGCCCATATCGGAAACAGGATCCCCGCAGCCGCCGAGCAGCGCAAGCGTCAGAAACAGCAAGCAGGTAACTGGGAATTTCATTTCGGCACCTCCATCACGGCCATGGGGGCCAGCGATTCGAGAAGCTGACGGGTTTCGATCATGTCGAACTTCGGATCCGTCGATTCGATGCACAGAAAAAACCGGTCCTGACTGGCGCGAGCGAACGAATCAAGACGGAACATGGGGTGATAGGGCTGAGGCAAGCCGTTGAGCGCGAACATGCTAAGCACGCCGCTCACACCGGCCATGAGGATGGCGCACTCGAAAGTAATCGGAATCCACATTGGCCAACTGTTCATGGGCCTTCCGCCGATATTCCAGGGATAGTGGATGACGTTGGCGAAGTATTGCATGCCGAATCCGCCGACTGCGCCCAGCAGGGCGCCGATGCCGACGATCGGCGCGATGTACGTACGCTTCGAGCCAAGAATTTCGGGAAGTTCGACGATGGCGATCGGCGTATAAGCCTCGGCATCGGAATATCCGGCGGCCATGACCTTGCGCGCGGCATCCACAATCGCCTCGGGTGAGTCGAACTCGGCAGCCAGACCGAAAAGGGGTTGGTCCTTTGCTTTGGTTTCAGCGGACACGTCGAGGCTCCATGTTCTGCATGGGGACGGTGCCACCATGCGTCTCGTGAACCAGTTCGCGGGTTTCGGCCATGGCGATGGCCGGCAGCACGCGGACGAACATCAGGATCAACAACAAGAAGAATCCGATCGTGCCGGCGAAAACCGTGATGTCCCAGACGGTGGGGTAATACATGCCCCAGCTCGACGGGATAAAATCGCGGGCAAGCGAGATGATGATGATGACGTAGCGCTCGAGCCACATGCCGACATTCACGACGATGGCAAGCGTCCAGACGAGATAAAGATTATTGCGGATCGACTGAAACCAGAGCAATTGCGGGATAACCACATTGCAAGTAATCAAGAGCCAGAAAGCGACCGCGTAGTTGCCGAAGAAGCGGTTGTAGCTCAGGTACGATTCGTAGACGCTCCCGCTATACCAGCTCATGTAGATTTCCGCAGCATATCCGTAGGCCACGATCATGCCGGTCACCAGCATCAGCTTGCAGCAATTGTTGACATGCCGGAGGGTGATGAGATTTTCCAGTTTGAACGCCTTGCGCATGGGGATGATGAGCGTCAGCACCATGGCAAAGCCGCTGAAGATCGCCCCGGCGACGAAATAGGGTGGGAAAATCGTTGAGTGCCAGCCGGGCACGAGGGATTGGGCGAAGTCCATACCCACGATGCTGTGGACGCTCACCACCAGCGGAGCGGCGATGCCGGCCAGCAATAGATAGGCCGCATGATAGCGCTGCCAGTGGCGACTGGCCCCACGCCAGCCCAGTGCCAGGATGGCATAAATCCGCCAAACGATGGGATTGGTCGCGCGGTCGCGCATGGTGGCTAGGTCGGGCACAAGACCCACGTACCAAAACAGCAGCGAGATCAGCCCGTAAGTTGAGACCGCGAAAACGTCCCATACCAAAGCGCTTCTGAACTGCGGCCACAAGCCCATCGAATTGGGATAGGGCATGAGCCAATAGAAGAATTTGTATCGCCCGAGATGCAGCAGCGGAAACATGCCGGCGCACGCCACGGCGAACAGCGTCATGGCCTCGGCAAACCGATTGATGCTCGTCCGCCAGTCCTGACGCATCAGCAGCAACATGGCACTGATAAAGGTCCCGGCGTGGCCGATGCCGATCCACCAGACGAAGTTGATAATGGCGAAACCCCAAGCCACGGGCACATTGATGCCCCACACACCGACGCCCTTCAGCAGCAGATAACCGATCGAACCGGTCAGCATCATCACCAGCAGCATGGTGATGCCTACGCCGGCCATCCACGCTTTGCCGAAGGGACGCTTGAGCACCACGTCGCTCACCTGATCGGTGACCGAGGCATAAGTCACGCCAGGGTAAATTACCGGCGGATTGACCGTCTGCATCGTGGCATCGTGCGGAATACTGCTCATGCCTCTCCTCTCGAGTGTGCGCCTTCGAGCGCCGGATTCGGATTGCGAACCCGCGCCATGTAGCTCGTCCGCGGTTTTGTCGTCAGCTCCCGGAGCAACGTGTAATCCAGCGGTTCGTCCTTCAGCGTTTTGACCTTCGTGGGCTGGCCGCCGACGTTGAGGATGCTGCCGAAGACGATCGCCTGGGTTGGGCAAGCCTGCTGGCAGGCGGTTTGCATCCCTTCGACAATCTCGTGCTCACGCTTGCGACCTTCTTCTCGCATGGCGGTCTTTTGATTCTCGTCACTCAGAGCACGAATACGCTCCTCGATATTGACCAGGGCCACTTCGGCTTCGATGCGAGTGTTCTGAATCCGCTGGACGCAGTAAGTGCATTTCTCCATCACTCCGCGCGTGCGAACCGTCACTTCGGGATTGGCCAACATCTTCTGCTGCGGGGTTTCGCGGTGGATATTGAAGTCAAAGAAATTGAACCGCCGGACCTTATAGGCGCAGTTATTTGAACAATAGCGCGTGCCGACACAGCGGTTGTAGGTCATCTGGTTCAGACCCTCGGCGCTATGCGACGTGGCACCCACCGGACAGACATACTCACACGACGCATTTTCGCAGTGCTGACAAGGTACGGGTTGATGCACGACAAGTGGAGATTCGCTGGCGGAGTCGAAATAATCGTCGATCCGAATCCAGTGCATCTCCCGCTGTTTTTCCACCTGGTCTTTGCCGACCACCGGGATATTGTTTTCCGCCTGACAGGCTACCAGGCAGGCGTTGCAGCCCATGCACGCCGTCTGATCAATTGACATGCCCCACTGGTATCCCTTGCTGTAATCCCATTCGGGATAAAGCGATAAGAGCGGGCGTTTCTCGCGTTCGCCGCCGAGTTCTTCGACGATCTTTGGCTGGGCTTTGAACTCGCCCAGCGAGACCACCCGGACCAGCCGGCGATTGCCCACCTCTTTCTCCGCTTCCGACGTTTGCGGCGTGACGATGGCGTGGGGTTTCAGCGCCTTGCCCGACGACGTCGTCGGGGTGGTTGGCCCACCCATCGCATGGTGATTGTGGGTTCGCACCAATTTATAAGCTTTGCCGGTGCGGGCCACATCCACATTTGCAGAGAAGCCGGAGGCGTCGCTGAAGCGGATGGGATAGACATTCACACCGTGCGTGTCACCCAGGCCGGTATCTGTCGTGTTCGATCTGCGCGGGCCGCGGCCATAGCCCAGGTGCAAAGTGATGACACCATCGGGCAAGCCCGGCAGGAGCGCGACGGGGAGCTCAGCCGACTGGTTGCGCACGGTGACCTTCACCACGTCGTCGCCGGCCAACCCGAGTCGCGTGGCGGTCGCGGGATCGAGCAGGGCTGCATTATCCCAAACGAGCTTGCTGAACGGTCGCGGGCATTCCATCAGCCACGTGTTGCCCGCAAACGTGCCGTCCCAGACTGAATAATCCGGGCGGAACACGATATCGATAGCTGCCGGATTGGCCGAGCCTTGTAGATTTGACAAATCGGGCTTGCCGCAACTGGCAGAGATCAGTGAGCTTGCCGAACCCGCGACGACGCCGGTGTTGAGCGTCGCCTGCCACCAGCCTTCAAAATCTTTGGTGCCCGCCGCCTTTTGCCAATAAGACCGAACTATTTCGTAACCATTGGCCTGAACCTGCCCGATTAACCGGCCGAGGAATTCTGCGATCGATTGGCCGCCATAAAGTGGACTGATAAGGGGCTGGATGATCGTCGCGGTGCCGTCATGCGCGCGAACGTCGCCCCAGGCTTCAAGGTAGTGCGCTTCCGGCAAATGCCACTGACAAAGGAACGCGGTTTCATTTGAATAAACGCCCAGATGCGCAGTGAAGTGCGAAGAGGAATCATCGGTCTGCCTATCGGTGGACATGGCGCGAAGCGCGCCGGCAAAATCGACCTCGGCCGGCGCGTTCATCGCGGGATTTCCGCCGAGGATCAGCAGGGTATCCACTTTTCCGCCGGTCATGTCATCAGCCAGCGATTTTAAGCTGCGCGACGCGTCGCCGACGCCGAATTCGGTCGATTCGCTCAGCAGCACAGTCTTTCCAAGATTGCCCAGCGCTTCGTTAATCGCCATGGCCAAGGCATGGACCACCGGTGGTTGGCTCTCGCCGACGACGATCAGAGACGTGCCTTTCTGGCTTTTGAGGTCCTCGGCGACGGCCTTCACCCATCGAGCCGAAGCAGCATCCAGGCCCACTGCGCTGACGCCCGCGACCCCGATCTCGGCCGCAATCGCTTGCGCCAGCATCGCAACGTTCGCAGGCCGAATCGGCAGGCGATGATCGGCCATCGAGCCGGTAATCGAAAACGTGCTCTCGGCTACATACAGCCGGTTCATCTCCAGCTGGCTCACGCGCACCCGGCGGGCGTTCATAAATTCGCGGGCGTAACGCAGACTGGCCAGATCATCAAAAAGGAAATCCGAGTCGAGCGAGAGAATGACCCGAGCCGGCTTAAGGTCAAAATGCACGCTGAGAGGCTTACCAAACGCCAGCACGTTCCCGGCCCTGCGGTTGGCGCGATCCATGGGATCGTAAGTATGCCAGCGGGCTTTGGGATACTTCCTTTGCACCGACTGGATCAAATCAATAAGGGATGGTGATGTGATTGTGCCACTCAGGAAACGCAACCCCTCGCCATCGACTTTGGATAGCGTTTCGAGGCGCGCTCCCAGAGCTGCCCAGAAGGTTGAAGCATCCACTCCCGTGCCGGCGCGTGTGGGTGTTTGCGATCGGGCGGGGTCGTAAATGTCGAGGATGGACGCCTGAAGAAACACGTCGGTCCCGCCAAGCGTTGATGGGTGCTGTGGATTGCCTTCGATTTTGATCGGCCGGCCTTCGCGGCTGGTGACCAGTACGCCTTTGCCATAGCCATTGAGGGGCATGGCACTGGCGAAAATAACGGGCTTGCCTGGCTGAACGCCCTCGGGCGCCTGCACATACGGGACGATCTTTTCGTCGGTCGGCCGATCGTTGCAACCTGCCCCGGCCAAGCCGGCCAGGGCCATCGAGGCTGCCATACGCTGCATGAATGATCGCCGGGTCAGGCCGTCGGCCAGCTCGGGCATCTCGTCGGCATCGGGCGCAAACTCGTCCCAGGCTCGGAGCGGTTGTTCGTCAAGTTCGATGGGATCATTTTGGTCGTGCATTTGTCCTACCGATGACAGGTTGTGCAATCCGTTAGTTCGCGGACGGATCGAACGTGATACCGTTCAGCCAAATCCTTGCCGACCTCGGCCTGGTTGGCCGGGAAGGTGTATTTCATATTGAAAGCCTCGTCACGCGGACGAAGGTTTTTCTCGGGATTGCGGTGGCAGTCGAGGCACCAGCCCATTTGCAGCGTCGAGTGCTGGCGCATGAGGGGCATCTCATCGACCGGGCCGTGGCAGGTGGAGCATCCCACGCCTTTGTTGACGTGAATTTCGTGGTTGAAGAAAACGTAATCGGGCAGGCGATGCACGCGGTTCCACTGGATCGGCTTATCCTGCTGCCAGCTATCGCGCACGGGTTGAAGCAGGCCGGCATTGGTCCACAACTGACTGTGACAGGTCATGCAGGTTTTGGTTGGAGGGATGCCGGCGAACGAGGAATCAGAAACGGAAGTGTGACAGTAACGGCAATCGACACCCAGTCCTTTGACGTGGTGCTCGTGACTGAAGGGTACCGGCTGATCGACATAAACGTCCTGAGCTGTGGCATAGGGAGATTGCTGGAGTTGCCAGATACAGAAACCGATTAATCCTGCGAGAAGGGGGGCACCTAGAACTAGCACACGGGCAATGTGATTCGAACGCGGATGGAAATGCCTGGCCATCGGTTTATCCCTGGGCGTCCACTTTGGATGCCGGACACGCGAAAACTCGCTTTACAACGCACCGCTCGTTTTTCCGATCACCCGGCGTCAAACATCAGCCTCCCGGGTGATCGGCATCGAAATCACACAGAGTCTATGCGGATCGATGGGGGGCTTTTCTAGCTTATGGTTGGCGGGCTGTCGAGTAGGGGGCAACCCGGTGCGCGCGATTTGGTCCTCAGAACGCCACCGCACCGGATAAGCGGATGCGAAATCAGACGCTTAACCCATGACTTCAGCGATACTTCGGCGATCGAACTAACCCCTGAACTGTGTGTGATACCGAGGGCATTTACAAAGTTGCTGCGATGGCCACGCCGCCCGGAAATACCGAGGCAAATCCGATCGGGAAGAGAATCCAACGGAGGCTTGTCAGCGCCTGTGGAAGGATATCCCGGACAAGGGCAATGCAGGTCCGCGAAGTAGAAAGGGGAGCAACGAATACGATGATCGCATCCGATATAATCATTTGCAAAATTCGCTTGGAATTATTTCCTGACTGTCGATTAAGTGCGGTTGGAATGGTATCCCCGCACAAACGACACGGCCCGGGACGCCTTGCCCGGGCCGTATCGTTGATTGACGAATTGATTATATTCAAATAACCGATCGCAATGGATTCTCCGGGAATCATCCCGGTTGGG
Source organism: Tepidisphaerales bacterium (assembly GCA_038234815.1). Taxonomy (GTDB): domain Bacteria; phylum Planctomycetota; class Phycisphaerae; order Tepidisphaerales; family Tepidisphaeraceae; genus JBBQSU01. Next base: position 16,484 of record JBBQSU010000039.1, read on the forward strand.
GCATCGGACCCGGCCCCAGATCAAGCCCGGAAGTTGACTGAGCCGGCGGCCCGACCGCCGTTCGGCGAGCCGATTCCTTTTCCAGCAGATCGCCCACCGTCGGCCGCGTCAGGACTTCGCCGCGCATCACCCGCTCCACGTCATTGCCGTCGAGCGTTTCGTACTTCAAGAGCGCGCGCGCGATCGCTTCCACCTCGCTACGGTGGGCTTCGAGAATCCGCCGGGTTTCGTCCTGCTTCTCGTCGATCAGTTTCTTTACTTCAGCGTCGATCGCGCGGGCAGTTTCTTCGGAGTATTCACGGCTGTCACCAAGTCCGCCAAACATTCCCGGGCGGTTTTCGTCTTCACCATAGAAAATGAACCCGATGCTGTCGTTCATACCCCAGTCGCGGATCATACGCCGAGCAAGCCCGGTCACCTGCCGAATGTCTCCGAAGGCCCCGGTGTTAATGTCGCCGGTAAACATTTCCTCGGCGATGCGCCCTGCGATACCGATCCGAAGAAAACTCATGCACCATTTCTTGCTCGTATTTGTCCGATCTTTCTCCGGCAACGCCATCGTCGCTCCGCCGGCCTGCCCACGGGGGATGATCGTTACCTTGTGGATCGGATCGCCGTGTTCTTCAAGGTACTGCACGACCGCGTGCCCGGCTTCGTGATAGGCGGTAGCCAGCTTATCTTTTTCGTCGATCACCCGACTCTTGCGGGCGCGGCCCCAGCGGACCTTATCGCGAGCTTCTTCCAGGTCGTCCTGCTCGATGAATTCCTTCCCGGCCAACGTCGCCCCGAGGGCGGATTCGTTAATGATCGCGGCCAAGTCGGCCCCGCTGAAGCCCGGGGTAGCGCGTGCCAAGCGCATGAGGTCAACATTCGGCCCGAGTTTTACCTTGCGGCTATGGACCTTAATTATTTCCAGCCGGCCTTTGACATCGGGCAGCGGGACGTAAATCTGCCGATCGAAGCGGCCCGGCCGAGTCAACGCCGGGTCCAGCACGTCCACCCGATTGGTGGCAGCGCAGACGATCACTTGGTCGTTGGTGTCAAAGCCGTCCATTTCAACCAGGATGGCATTGAGTGTCTGTTCGCGTTCGTCGTGTCCGCCGGAGCTGAATCCACTTCCTCGCCGACGGCCCACGGCGTCGATTTCGTCGAGAAAGATAATGCAAGGTGAGTTGTCCTTGGCCTGCTTGAACAGGTCGCGGACTCGACTGGCACCGACGCCGACGAACATTTCCACGAAGTCCGATCCGCTGATCGAGAAGAATGGTACGTCGGCTTCCCCGGCGATGGCCTTGGCCAGCAACGTCTTGCCCGTACCCGGCTCGCCTACCAGCAGCACCCCGCGCGGGATGCGCCCGCCTAAGCGCTGGAATTTCTTCGGGTTCTTAAGGAACTCGACGATCTCCATCACCTCTTCCTTGGCTTCTTCGATACCGGCGACGTCTTCAAAGGTGACGTTCGTGTGTTCCTTGCTGGTGATCTTGTGCCGACTGCGACCGAAATTGCCCAGCATCCCGCCCGCCCCGGCGCTGTTACGCAACTGCCGGAAAACAAAGAACCAGATAAAGCCGAAAATGAGCAGCCAGGGGATCAGCGGTAGCAGAATGTTAATCAAGAGGTTCTGATTTTTTTCCACATCTACTCGCGCATTGTGCTTGTTATCCAATACCCACTGGGTGAACTTGAAATCCGCGCTGTTCCCGGTCGGCACGCGGGTGGCAAATAGCGTTACCTGCGTTGGAGTGGCAACGACCGACTGAGGGGAGACGAATTCTCCCTTGAGATCATCACCATCGATCACCAGTTCCTTCACCAGGTCGGCCTCAAGCTTGTCTTTGAACGCACTGAGGGGGATAGACTGGTACTTCTGGTTGCTCTTGTTGACCAGCAGAAACAGCATGATGGCCAGCCCGATAAGCAGCACCCACCCGAAAAGTCCACGGGTAAAGCGCATCCCACCGGCCGGGGCAACCCCGCGGCCATTTTTTCGAGTCGGTCGGTCGGGTTTCGGTTCAGACATATTCCATGTCCTTCATTAGCGCCAGCTTGTTGTTCACACGGGACTGAGTAAGGAAAACGTCGGCTGGTCGGCGAGTTCACTCAAGACCTACGATCTTAACCGCGTTGCACATCATAAGGTTGAATGGGAGAGAAATTCCAGCCATCCGAGCAAAGGAATCCGCTTTTTCGCTTCTTGGCGTCCAACTGGCTGGATTGGCGGCCACGACACCACGGTTTGCACGTGGTAAAGTCGCCAGCGTGCAAAGCCCGTCGCGGATGTTGATCGTCATTTTGTCCATTGCCTTCATTATTCGTGTCGGATGGGGCTTAGCGCAGCCCCTTTCGCGCAAATCGCTCGAAAAGCTGCCGGATCAAGTCGAGTACCTGTCGCTCGGCGAAAACCTGCTGCAGGACCAGCGATTGTCGTTCGTGGATCCGCGTATACAGCAAGAGGTTCGGGCGTTCCGAATGCCGGGATATCCGGCCTTCATAGCGTTGTGTGGAGCGGAGTTACGTGTGATCCGCGTGGTTCAGGCCGGCCTTGATGCTTCGACGGTTCTGGCAATCTACCTGCTGGCGCGCCGGCTTTTTGATTTGCGAACGGCGCGGCTCGCTGCGGTCTTGGTAGCAATCAATCCATTCCTAATTTACTTTTCCGGCCTGATTCTCAGCGAAACCCTCTTTGTCGCTATGCTCGCCTGGGGCATGGTGTTGCTGGTTCAACCGAAGCGATCGTTTCTAGGCGCGATTTTGCTGGCCTTGTCAATTTACGTTCGTCCCTCGGCAATTGTCCTGACGGTACTGTTGGGCTGGGGAGCCGCCGTGGCGATGCCCAGTCCCCGATCGCTCCGCTGGATCGGCCTGCGGATCGTCCTTCTGACCGCCGTCCTACTTTTTCCATGGGCCTTACGAAACCGCGCAGTCCTCGGAGAGTGGGTGTTTACTACTACCAATGGTGGCATCACGTTTTACGACGGGTTCAACCCTGATGCTGACGGTTCGAGCAACCAACATGTTTTTCTCGACCAAATGCCTAGAGCTCACCTCGCCAGACTAGGTGAACTAGGCCGCGATCAGCATTTCAAGCAATTGGCGCGGCGATATATGGTCGCCAATCCCTGGCGATGCGTTGAGCTGGCCGCGAAAAAAATGCTGCGGACTTGGAGTCCACTTCCGCTTAGCGACGATTTTCACAAACCTCTATACATTATAGGAGGTCTGATTTACGCGATCCCATTGGACGCGCTGGTTATAATGGCGGTACTGAAGCCGAGGGCAACTACCTCGGTAAAGATGTTTTTGCTGATGCCGGCCTTATACATTACGGTGGTACACGCGCTGTCAGTGGGATCTTTGCGTTACCGAATCCCCGCAGAAGGTCCGATGGCAGTGCTGGCGGCGGTTGGTGCCGCAAGCCTCTTGCCGCCGCCTAGGTTCGATCATGCCCATTCAATTGGCCAAAACCAATCAGCTGTTTGACCGCCTCTGGCGGCCGGGACACCCGTTCCGTCCAAGGTGCTCCTGCTGGCGTCGTTACGGAATCTTGGGGTTATTTCTCCTGTTCACGGGTGTGATTGGCACTTATGTCTATCTCACCGATTCGGCTCGCGTTCGTGAACTGTCAGAGAATTATCTCTCCCAGCTTCTGCATACACGAGTCACAGTCGGCCGGGCGACGCTCTCAATTTTCGAGGGCTTGCAGCTTGGCAATGTGCTGGTGCGAGTCGACGGCATCCAGTCCGCGGATTCAGAAATTTTTGCCGCTGAGAACATTGAATTACAGTATGACCTAAAGGAAATGTTGGTGGGCAAGATCGTCGCCCGGCGATTGATTGCCACAAGCCCGCACGTTCGGCTGGTTGAAAACCTGCAAACGCATTCTTGGAACTATCAGCGACTGTTGCAGCGTTCGGTCACATCAGGTCCGAGCCGACCGAACAAGTCACCGGTCGAAACAGTGTCCGAAAGACCTGCCTTCAAATGGCCTGAAGTTGTGCTTCGGAATGCGCGGATCGAGTACGCTGAACTCTCCGAAGAAATGCTCACGCCGGTCGGCTCGATTACCCTCGAAGGGCGGTTCTGGCCCAATTTGTTCAATGGCCGCTGCAATTTTGAGATGCAGAGTCGCGGGGCGATTGAGGGCGTCGGGCCGGTTGTCACCGGGTCTTTCGATCCGCAGACCGGCGGGATCGCAGCGCAGCTCAGAAATTTCCGTTTTGGCCGCGATTTAACGACAATGTTGCCGGCGCAGGTGCGCTCGTGGTGGATTGCGCATGATCTGGACGGCCGGCTGAATGTCCCTGATCTCAGCTATTCACCTCTCGGGGCCAATGGCAAGCCGGCGTTCCGCGTGGAGATGCAACTGGATGGGGTCAAGCTGGCGATCCGTCCCGAAGAGTTGATCGCGCGATCGGAGTTTGCTCGCCTCCGGCGAACGCGTGATGCGCTGGCGACCATGCGTATTGCCGGGTTGGCGGTCGCCGGATTGAATGAGCTTTCCGACCTCACGCGCATGGACCCTATCCGCTTGGAACGGGCCGCAGGAACGTTCATTTTTACGCAAGACGGCATCGAAATTCGCGACGTGGTTGGCCGCTTGGAAGACAATGGCCTGCGCGTGTCGGGCCACATCGATGGTTATTCGCCTGATTCCCCTGCAGTCATCCAGATCACTTCTCTCTCGACCGAGAATCTCCGTCTTCCCCACGCCCCGCGATACGCCAATTCATTGCCCGCGCAGGTGCGCGAAGTGTATGACATGCTCAAGCCGGAAGGCGTCTGCAGTCTGGCTCTTCAAATCCGAAGGGATGAAGCCGGGCAGCGTCCGGAAGTGACCGGCGAAATCCACGCCATTGATGTCTCGTTTTCCTATCGTATGTTTCCGTATCCCATTCGCGCGGCCACGGGCACGCTTATCCTGGGCCGAGACCCGGTCGGTGGGCTGGAACGGGTGGACATCCACAACCTGCGCGGCCGGGGGCTTGTCGGCGGGCCTAATGAATCGGCGCACGTGACGATCAACGGGTGGCTCGGGCCCTTCGACGAACGCATCGGCTGCGACGTGAAGATCAGCGGTGAGAATGCCCACTCAGAAAAACTACTATGGGATGCCTTCAAGCCCGAAGTTCGGCGGGCGATTGCACTGTTCGATCCCGACGGCAAGGGGGAATATCCGAAACTCACCGGCCGACTTGCGTGCCGCATTCTTTCCAGCATCGGCCTCCGGCCCGATACGACGGTGACTTCCGAAATTCTACTCGACGACGCCAGCGGAACATTCGCGCCATTTCCCTATCCGCTTGAGCATGTCAAAGGGCGATTATACGTTACCGGCGATTACGTCGACGTCGACCTGAAAATGGATCGGGGGGAGTCGCGATTGTCGCTTAACGGGAATGTAGGCTGGAAGAAGGACATCGAGGCCGCGCCACCAATTCCCAACCTGCGCGTTATGACCCGCAACCTTCCGCTGGACGCCGCGTTGCTTAGGGCGCTCTCGCCCGAGCAGCGGAAGTGGATTGACGCTGCGGGTTTGCAAGGGCAGGTCGATCTCGACGGGCGCATCATGGCGTCAAGCCGGCGAGGTGAAATGGGCTATGACTTGGATGGCACCGTTCACGACGCAACGGTCTGGCCTTTCGACGGTAAGCCCACTATTACCGGGCTGAGCGGGGCGTTTCATTTCACGCCCGAAGAGCTTGTTCTAAAAGCGTTTACCGCCAGCCGAGGCACTGCCGAGCTGCGCGCCGACGGCACCGTGCGCTGGCAGGGCGAAAGGCCGGTGCTGGCGCTGACGGCCATCGCGCGTAATCTTTCGCTGGATGAAAGCGTTTTCCACTTGCTGCCCGAGAACGCGCGCAGGTGGTGGACCGCGATCAAACCCGAGGGGTCGATCGACGCCGATTTCGAGTTCAGCGGGGTTCCTTCGGCGTCGGTGGCATCAACAACCGGCCCCGCATCGCCAACGACTGCGCCTTTGTCCGTCTATCAGTTGAGTCTTCGCCCACGGGCATTATCGATCAAGCCGGTGAAATTCCCTTATCAACTGACCGGCCTGAGCGGCGCAATCGAGTTTTCGCCAGGCCGCGTCGAATTTAAAAAACTGTCTGCCCGCCACGAGACGAGCAACTGGCAAATCAATGGGGGGACCGATGCGGCGGGCGACGGAACGTGGGAGCTTTCGTTAATAGCCAGTGATGTGAATATCGACCCGTCGCTGATGTCCGCACTGCCCGAAGGGATCCACTCGACGATGACATCACTCAGCCCCGCGGGTCACATTTCGTTGAACTGCCCGAAAATGATCTACCATCCGGCCGGAAAATCCGGCTCGGCCGGGCTGGATTTGGAGGCGAAGATATCCACAGCCGACGCATCATTGCAGTCCGCCATCCCCATTACTGATATTGATGGCGCGATGAGCGTGGCCATGCTCATTCGCGAAGGGAGAGTTCATGCCGCTATTGGCAAACTCAAGATTGAATCGATGCGTGTCAGCGACCGGCCGGTGACAAAATTCCAAGCCGATCTTTCGCGGCCGGTGGGTGAATCAGACCTGCAGATCGGCAAGATTCAGGCCGAATTGGCCGGCGGCGAGGTTGCCGGCCAAATCAATCTGGCGTTTCCCGAGCAGGCCCCGGCCGGTTACGGAGTGAATCTCGTCATCCGCGGGGTCGACGTTCAGGAATTAGCTCGTATGGAGACAAAAAATAAAATCGAAGGTCGAATCTCTGCGAGCCTGACTCTGGAAGGGGCTTGGGCCGACCCAACGACTCGGCGCGGCCGTGGGGACGTCCTGGTGACGGGAAAGCAGCTATATCAAATCCCCGTAGTGGTGGGACTCCTAGAGGTGACCAACTTATCGCTGCCCATCAGCAGTCCGTTTGAAGAAGGCACGTCGCGTTACAGTGTAGACGGCCAGCGCGTGATCTTCGAAGCCGTGCAGCTTAAAAGCAAAAGCATGGCGATGAATGGAAGCGGCTGGATGGATTTCGCTAGCAAGAAGCTGGAGTTGAACCTGAGCACGGACAGTCCGAACTGGCCAAAATTGCCGTTCGTTTCTGAACTGGTACAGAATGCCAAGCAAGAATTATTGCAGATTCGTGTCCGCGGCACGATTCAGTCCCCAAAGGTTTCGGCCGCGCCGATGAACACCTTCACAACGACGATCGACGAAGTATTGCGCGGCGCAGATACGCACAAATAACTTGATATCGCCTTGTTGGGGACGGGGTGATGAAATCGCGACCTTTGCACAAAAACCGCCGATCTCGACGATCGCAAGACGATTTTCTTCCCCCTTGCCAACTTTGCGGGGCTTAACGTGTCATGTAGATTAGGCCGACCGAATCCTGCGGCCGTGTTCGTCTCAGACTTGCCCTAATAAAAGGAGAACCATCATGCGGTACGGAATTGTATTTTTGGCGTGTATGGGCCTTTCAGGCTCGATGGCGTGGGCCGACGCGCCTTTGGCGAAATCAGCCGATGCGTCGCTGGTTCACTTGATGGTCGCGCCACAGCCGCCTCCGCCGGTGATTGTCAGTGAGGCCTGGGGCGGGCACGTCAGCTATGTCGCCGGATATAAAGGCATGGATTCAAAATGGAAACCGGCCGACAGCCAGATTGACGTCGGGGCGCTTGACCTTGACCTTCGACCACCTGACGCGCCGTTCAGTGTTGCCCTGCAAGCCCTGGTCAGCCTTAGCAGCGAAGGCCCGGACACACTCGGGCAGAACGGCGGATTTTCTCGCACGACCGAACTTAACATCGGCCTGAGGAAAGTGTTTGACAATCCGTCGGTGCTCCAGCCGTTCATCGGCGGGGGGCTTGCGATCGTCAACGCCGACGCAAAAAGCAAAACCGCCGACGGCACCGGCAGCCGCGATGATGCGTGGGCTGTGGGCGCCTGGGGTGGCGCAGGGGTCTACTGGCACCTCACCAACGAACTGCACCTGGGCCTTGGCGTGCAATACACCTGGGCCAGAGGCGAACTTTTCAACGAAAAGCTCAACCTCGGCGGGCTGCATGGCATGATTATGTTCGGCGTACACTGGTAAGCGTTACAAGCGCGCCTGCGCCGCGGGCGCGTCGCTTACTTCAGGAACAGTTCGACCACCGGTATGGCGGAGTTGGGCTTGGTCAGGGGAAGCGTGAGGCTGAGATCAGATTCCTTCCCAATCTTCCACTGACTTTGCCACGCTGCAAGCCCGCGAAGCGGGATTTCTGAGGCATCGTGTAGAAGCTGCGCGTATTCCACCTTGCCGGCCAACCCGGGCAAAACGACGTGTTTGTATGGCCAGGCGAACAAATGCACGTACAGCCGCTTGGTATCGGGGTTGTACGTGTAGCGCGTATCTGTAGGCGCCTTGAACTCATCCGGTGCCTGCGTGCAGCCATAAATGCTTCGGCTATGACGCTTCATCCAGTCGCCGATTCCGCGTAATTTCGACAGGGCACGCTCGTCGATCTCCCCGCGGCCGGTCGGGCCGACGTTCAGCAGCAGATTTCCACCTTTGCTGACACAATCGATCAAAGTGCGGATGAGTTGATCGGCGTCGCGGAAGCTGTTCTCATCGCGATGGTATCCCCACGAGCCGCTGAGCGTCTGACAGGCTTCCCAGACCACTTTCTGTCCATTGACGGTAACCCATTCCGCCGGCTGAAATTGCTCCGGCGTTTTCACGTCCCAGCCATAAGGAATATCAAGCCGGTCATCGAGGATCACCTTCGGCATCAATTTACGGATGAGCTTGTAAAGCTTCTCGCTGCCCCAGTCGTCCTTGCCCTTGCCGGTGCCCTCGGGATTAGGATAGCTGAAGTCGTACCACAGCACATCCACCGGCCCAAATTGCGTGAGCAATTCGCGGGTCTGGTTGTAGAGATACTCGGCATATTTCTTCTGATTGCGGCCCTTATTCATCGTGGCGCGCTCATCATCAGACAGCCCGCTATACGGGCCGATGTGCTTATCGATGATCATCTGCGGATGATGCCAGTCGAGCAGCGAGTGATAGAAACCGACGCGCAGCCCGTGCTCGCGGAAGGCTTTCACCATGGGCTTGAGCGCGTCCTTACCGTAAGGGGTCTTGGTGATTTTGTAGTCGGTGTATTTCGAATCCCACAGGCAGAACCCTTCGTGATGCTTGGTGGTGATGACGAAATATTTCATTCCGGCATTCGCCGCGGCGCTGGCCCACAGATTGGGATCGTACAGGTCGGGGTCGAAGTGCTTGAAGTACTTTCGTTCATATTCTTCGACGGTGATTTTTTCGTTGTTCATCACCCATTCATGCCGCGCCGGCTGGGCGTAAAGGCCCCAGTGGATGAAAAGGCCGAACCGGTCATGAACGAACCATTTGGTGTCGCCTGAGGTCTTGAGCGTTTTGGGCTGTGACATCGTTTGCACTCCGGAAAAAGTGGGTTTCTTAATTGCCACGGAACTATAACATGTCCCGCAAAAAGAACAAAAAGCCGCACGGCGGAGGGTTCGGCCGTGCCAGGGCCAAATCATTTGGACGCCCGCAAAATAACGGTGCACTGCACATTTGCGCTTTTGCTTTGGCCATGCTACATACCCGGTTTGTTCGCGTAGGCCTCGCGTTTGATTCATTTTGTTTTTGTCACCGAGGTCTTGCATG